>BNTQ01000017.1 GCA_025996715.1 Bacteroidia bacterium
GCATTGACGATGCAAAACAGCAGTGCATTTTTGGGAGCAATGGTGCCTCGCGGAATTTCGCGCTGGGCGGTGCGGGCGTTGAGCGCATCCCATTTTTTGTCGGCATAGCGATTGAAACTCATTGCCGCATTGCGGGCAAAAAACATACACAATACCACACATAGCAGCGTTGTCCACGAAAAAGAATACGCCGTTTGGTGCACAGCCAAAAAATAACCTACAAGCGCAAAGGGCATCGCAAAAATAGTGTGGCTAATTTTGACTAACGAAGAATATCGTTGAATGAAGGTCATACCTGCGATAGCAGAAATTGGAGCAGGGCTTGTTGGGTCAACAACTGCTGCTCGCCTGTTTGCATATTTTTTATATTTACTTTTTGCTGCTGCATTTCGTTTTCGCCAATCACCACCACATAAGGGATGCCGCGTTTGTTGGCATACTCAAATTGCTTTTGCAACTTGCGCCGCTCAGGGTAAATTTCTGTTGCAATACCGCTTGAACGTAGTTGGGCGGCGACTTGCAGCACTTCCTTTTCTTCTTGTTCGCCCAAGTTGGCAAATATCACGCTTGTGCCAACGCTTGTGTTGGCGGGGAACAGCGCCAATTGCTCCATCACATCATAAATGCGGTCGGCTCCAAACGAAACGCCCACACCCGACACATTGTTCAATCCAAAAACGCCTGTGAGGTTGTCGTAGCGCCCGCCGCCGGTGATGCTGCCGATGGCTGCGTCGTTGGCTTTTACCTCAAAAATAGCACCTGTGTAGTAATTCAACCCTCGTGCCAGCGACAAGTCCAGTTCTACTTTGCAGTGCAATCCGAGCGGTGCAAGGTAGTCAAAAATGGTCTGCAATTCTTGCACGCCCTGCAAGCCTGTGGGCGAATTTTGAAATACGCTTTGCAACAATTGCAATTTTTCTGCATTGCTTCCGCTGCTTTGCAAAATAGGCTGCAACCAAGCAATAGCCTCACTACTAAGTCCACGCTCTGCAAGTTCGGCGTTCACTTTTTCGATGCCGATTTTGTCAATTTTGTCAATGGCTACGGTGATGTCCGTCAGTTTGTCTTGTGCATTGAGCACTTCTGCCATACCGCTCAATACCTTGCGGTTGTTGATTTTGAGCGTGATGCTGATATTCAGTTTTTTATACACTTCGTCTATCATTTGCATCAATTCTACCTCGTTGAGCAGCGAGGTGGAGCCAATGACATCCACATCGCATTGGTAAAACTCGCGGTAGCGCCCTTTTTGCGGACGGTCGGCACGCCACACAGGTTGAATTTGGTAACGCCGAAACGGAAATGCGATGTCATTTTGATGCTGCACCACGTAACGTGCAAAGGGCACGGTCAAATCGTAGCGCAAGCCTTTTTCGCACACCTTCAATGCAGTGCTATTGGACGATGGCAAATCGTCGGCAGTGATTTTGGCAAAAGCATCGCCCGAATTGAGAATTTTGAAGAGCAACTTATCGCCCTCATTGCCGTACTTGCCCAGCAAAGTGGACAGGTTTTCCATAGCAGGCGTCTCTATGGCTTGAAAGCCATAGAGACAAAACACGCCTTTGATAGTATCAAAAATATAGTTGCGCCGCGCCATTTCGGCAGGCGAAAAATCGCGCGTACCCGATGGGACAGAGGGAGATTGTGCCATTACTTTTTCTTATCCTTTTTGTCGGATTTTTTCTCTTCTTTTTTCTCGGCGGCAGCAGGGGCAGCAGCAGCGGCGGCTGCCGGAGCAGCAGTAGCAGCGGCACCCAAGGCAGCACGAGTCATTTTCACAGCGCAAACCACGGCATTCTTGGGGGTCAAAACATTAACTTTGTCCAAAGTAATATCGCCCACAAAGATGCTTTTGCCCAAGCCCAAGTTGGTTACATCCACCACCACGCTGTCCGGCAAATCTTGGGGCAAGGCAGAGATGGTAATTTTGCGGGAAAGTTGCTGCAATTTGCCGCCCAATTTGACACCCTCAGCATTGCCTTTGAGTTCCACAGGAACGTCTATGGCAATGGGTTTGCTGTTGTCCACCCTAAAAAAATCGATGTGCAACACGGCATCGCTCACAGGATGAAACTGCACCTCGCGCAACACGGCGGTCTCCGGCTTGCCCTCAATGTTCAACTGAACAAGATAGGCATTGGGTGTGTACAACAAATTTTGAAGATTTTTGACCTCCACTGCGAGATTCACATTCTCGCCGTTGCCGTAGAGATTGCAAGGCACCAAGCCTTTTGCACGCAAAGCCAAAGAGTTTTTTTTGCCCAAGGCGGCTCTCGAAACGCCCGAAATTTCAATAGATTTCATAAAAAAATTAAGTAAGTGTAACTACTCTATTTTTTGTTTTGCAACAAAAAACACCATTGCACATCCTACAATGAGCAGCAAAGGTAATAGTTATTTTTGATTTTGCAAAATTTGCTATCCATTATCAATTTTTTTTCTATACGAAATATGTGATAATTGTAATTCGTTGAAAATTAACAATTTACAATAAAAATTTAATATTTTGTTTCATCCATTGAAACAAACAGCCCTTTTGTTGCGTATAAAGAGCGATTATCAATTCAATTATCAATATATTTATTATTCAATTATTATGAAAAAAAGGTACATTTTTCTTTGGATAGCAACCGCCCTGTTGGCGGCGGTTATAGGGGGAGAAATTGTATTGCACAACAATCCCAAGAGTACAAACATGGCTGCAGAAAACGCCTTGCCTGTGCAGCGGGTAGCGTTGGAGGGCACTGCTTCCGCTGTGGATTTTACCACCGCAGTGGAGCAATCGGTGGATGCCGTGGTGCACGTCAAAACCAGTTACACGCGCATGGTGCAAGCCACTCCCGAGTCGCTGTTTGACTACTTTTTTGGTATGCCCGAATACAGGCAAGAGCGCACTCCCAAAATGGGTGTAGGGTCGGGGGTTATCATTTCCAAAGATGGTTACATTGTTACCAACAATCACGTGATTGACAAAGCGCAAGAGATACAAGTTACCCTCAACGACAAGCGCACCTTTGCCGCAACCCTTGTGGGCACTGACCCCGGCACCGACATTGCCGTGCTCAAAATTGAAGGCAAAGCCTCGTTTCCGTTTCTCAATTTTGGCAATTCTGATGCGCTCAAATTGGGCGAATGGGTCATTGCTATTGGCAATCCGCTCAATCTTACCAGCACTGTTACGGCTGGCATTGTGAGTGCCAAAGCCCGCAATATCAACATTTTGTCGGATAATTTCAAAATAGAATCCTTCATTCAAACCGATGCGGCAGTGAACCCCGGCAACAGCGGCGGGGCACTCATCAACACGCGCGGCGAATTGGTGGGCATCAACACTGCCATTGCCTCGCCCACAGGAACTTTCACAGGATATTCGTTTGCGGTGCCTGCTTCCATTGCCAAAAAAGTGGTGGCCGACATCATTGAATTTGGCATTGTGCAACGTGCAGTGCTGGGCGTGGAATTGGCAGAATTGACAGCCGAGGTCGCCCAAAGTTTGGATATAAAAGAAGTGAAAGGAGTGTTGGTGGCAGGCTTGTTGGCGCACTTGGCAGCCGAAGAGGCAGGGGTCAAAAAAGGCGATGTGATAACCCATATAAATGACCTACAAGTGAATACCGTAGCCCAATTGCAAGAGCAACTGAGCAAATTTCGCCCCAACGACCAAGTGTCGTTCACTGTTAATAGAAACAACAAAACCACCCACATCAACGTTATATTACGCAACAAAGAGGGCACAACGCGTATGATGAACAAAAAAGATATGAACGCCACCTCGTTGTTGGGTGCAAAATTGCAGGAGGCAACGCCGCAATTGCTGCGGCAGTTGCGCATTGCCAACGGAGTGCAGGTGGTAACATTGGGCGATGGCCTGCTCAAAAACAACGGCATCAAAAAAGGCTACATCATTGTATCCATGAACCGCACATTGATTTACAGCCTGCAAGACATCGACAAAATTTTGCAGCAAGCACAAAGCGATGCCATTTTGGTAGAAGGCATCTACCCCAACGGAATGCGGGCGTATTATGCGTTTTCGGTAAAATAACAATAAACAATTCATATTTAAAACAATTATTTTCGTATGAAAGAATTTAAGTTTCCCAAAGGCGAGGTTTGGCATGCTTCAACTGCACCTTTCCTTTGTACAGGTCCGCGCCGCGAAAAACCGCGTGGGATAGCGGGCATTTTTGAGGGTCGTATCCGCTACGATGAGAATGCAGACATATTTAATCTTGGAGTATGAGAATGCAAAGATATTTGCTCGACACGCATATCGTAATTTGGTTGTTGTATAAAAGGAGCAAAATTGATAAGCATATTTTGGAGGATATTGAATATTTTCAGTATTCTTACTGCGTTAGTGTTGAGTCGTTGCGTGAAATTGTTACGCTAATGACTACGGATAGGATAGACCTCAACAAAACCCTGCGTGAGATTGTAGAGGCATTGGCAGAACACCAAATAGAAATTGTACCTATTGAGTTGCGGCACATAGAAGTTTTGGAGCAACTACCAATACCAAACATTGGTAACGAGTTGCACAAAGACCCCGCAGACCGGCTATTGATTGCGCAAGCCATAGCCGACAATTATACCATCATCAGCGCCGACCACAAGTTCCCATTCTATGAGCGGTTTGGACTAAATTTGTTGCTAAATGATTGATAAAATGGGGAATAAAAACATTTGAAAAGAATTATACATTATCAATTATACTAAAAAAAATTATGCGTCAATTAAAAATCTCAAAGTCCATTACCAATCGCGAGAGCGCTTCGTTGGACAAGTATTTGCAAGAAATCGGGCACGAAGACCTGATTAGCGTGGAAGAAGAAGTAGAGTTGGCGCAGCGCATTCGCAAAGGCGACCAAAAAGCCTTGGACAAACTTGCGCGTGCCAACCTCCGCTTTGTGGTGTCGGTGGCAAAGCAGTACCAAAATCAAGGCTTGAGCCTGCCCGACCTCATCAACGAAGGCAATATGGGCTTGATAAAAGCCGCCGAAAAATTTGACGAAACGCGCGGTTTCAAATTCATTTCCTACGCCGTGTGGTGGATTCGTCAGTCTATTTTGCAGGCTTTGGCAGAGCAGTCTCGCATTGTGCGGCTGCCCCTCAATCAGGTGGGCTCGCTCAACAAAATTAACAAGGCATTAGCCAAATTTGAACAAGAGCACGAGCGTGCACCCTCGCCCGACGAGTTGGCTACAATGCTCGAAATCCCTAAGGAAAAAGTGGTGGATACGCTCAAAGTATCGGGGCGGCACATTTCGGTGGATGCTCCCTTTGTGGACGGCGAAGACAACAGCCTGCTCGACGTTTTGGTGAACGATGCCTCGCCTCGTGCCGACAAAGGGCTGATGAACGAATCGTTGTCCAAAGAAATTGACCGCGCTTTGTCGATGCTCACCGAACGCGAGCGGGATATAGTAAAATCGGTGTTTGGCATTGGTATGCCCGAAATGACCTTAGAAGAAATTGGCGAAAGATTTGACCTCACCCGCGAGCGCGTGCGGCAAATCAAAGAAAAAGCAATGCGCCGCCTGCGGCACAATTCAAAAAACAAATTGCTCAAAACCTACTTGGGGTAAGGTATTTAATCTTTCTGCACTACTTACTTTACGCGCTCTGAATATGTCCGCTCGCGAGTGTCCACTTTGATTTTTTCGCCTTGACTGATAAAGTTGGGGATGCTGATTTCGGCTCCTGTTTCGAGCGTGGCTTGCTTCATTACGGTGGAAGATGCTGTGTCGCCGCGTACGCCTGGCTCAGCGTAGGTTACAGTGAGTTCCACAAAGGGCGGCAATTCGCAAGTGAGCACACGCTCGTCGTCGTCGGTGTTTATCATCATTTCTACATTTTGCCCCTCTTTGAGAAGGTCGGCATTGTCCACCAATTCGGGCTGCAGCGAAATTTGTTCAAAGTTTTCGGTGTGCATAAAATTGTAACCATTTTCGTCCTTGTACAAGAACTGATAGGGGCGGCGTTCTACTCGTATCACGTCGATGCGCTCGCCCGCAGTGTAGGTTTTTTCGAGAATGCGCCCTGTTTCCAAATGGCGCATTTTCACTTTCACAAAGGCGGGACCTTTGCCCGGTTTCACGTGCTGAAACCACACGATAGAACAAGGTTTACTCTCAAAATTGATGCACAATCCGTTTTTGAAATCTGCTGTTGTTGCCATAAAAATAATAATAATGTGTGAATAATAATTTGACAAAGGTAACAAACTGTTTTGAATTTTTCAAATGATTTTTTGACCATTACCATGTTTTAATTAATTCTTTATTTGCACTGCCTGTTACATTATCTTCTACGGCACCACCCTATTCAAGCGTTCGGCATATTCTTTGCGCAGTGCCGATAGGCGTTGTATGTCCTCCATAGAGAGGAGCGAGTTGTCCAATTCACTTTCGTCCAATTCGCTTTGTTCCAATTCTTTGGTTTTGGTGCGAATGGATTGCTCAAAGATTTTGATTTTGTAAGCCAACAAGGCTTTTGGAACTGCTATTTGCAATTGCCCCTCTTCGCTCACAGGCTGGGCGTTGCGCTTTTCCCAAATGCTGCTCGATGTATATTTTTGCGAAAGCATATTGGCTGTGAGTTGACAAATGTTTTGGTTGGGATGATGCAAAAAATCATCTATGCTCACTCCTTCTTGCAATGCTTGCAAGCGTTGGTATTCCTCCAAAGTTTGCTGATATTGGGGATGTTGCAATGTGAGACGGTCGGTTTGCAAACCTTCGATAATGAAGTCTGCCACAGACTTTTCTTCCAATTGGCAGTGTCCAAATTTGAGCAAAAAATATATCAATTCTTTTTCTTGTTCCAAAAAACGATGCGTTTCGGTAATGGAGGTCGCGTTTGCAAGTTGTTGATTATCAACATTTTGAAACGAATTATCGGAGACCAATGCTGCATCTTTTTCGCCATAGTATCGTTTGCGGCGCAATTTTGCCACCTCTTGTGTGAGCACGTTCTCCTCTATTTGCAACAGTTTGCTGCATTCGCCAATGTACACTGCGCGAATAATGTTGTCGCCAATGAGGGATATGCTTTGCACTATATCGCTGATGCAGCCTGCTTTTTTGACAGGGTCGCCGCCGGCATCGCGCAGCAACGTTTTTGTTTTGAAGGCAATAAAATCTTCCTCGTGCGAGGCTATGTAAGCCTCCAATTCGGTGGCGGAGTGGGCGCGTGCAAACGAGTCGGGGTCTTCGCCGTCGGGCAGCAGCAGTGTTTTTACGTTCATCCCCTCTGCCAACAGCATATCAATGCCGCGCAGCGAGGCTTTGATGCCCGCCGCATCGCCATCGTAGAGCACGGTTACGTTGGGCGTGAAGCGCTGAATGAGTTTAATTTGCTCGGTAGTGAGTGATGTGCCGCTGCTTGCCACCACGTTTTCGATGCCCGATTGGTGCATCGAAATCACGTCGGTGTAGCCCTCCACCAAAAAACATTTGTCGTGTTGCACAATGCTTTTTTTGGCTTGAAAAATTCCGTAGAGCACGTTGCTTTTGTGATACACAGGGCTTTCGGGCGAATTGAGATACTTGGCAACGCTCTTGTCGCTTTTGAGTGTGCGCCCTCCAAAAGCAATGACCCGCCCGCTAATAGAATGAATGGGAAACATGGCACGACCTGCAAAGCGGTCAAACAATTCGCCGTTGTCGCGCGCTATGCACAAGCCTGTTTGCACCAAAAAATCTTTTTTGTAACCTGCCAGCAAAGCCGCTTGGGCAAAGGCATTGCGCTGGTCGAGACAGTAACCCAACTGAAATTTTTGAATGCTGGGCATAGTGATGCCGCGCTCTGCAAAGTAGGACAGTCCTATGTTTTTGCCGTCTGCGTGCTCGTGTAGTGTCTTAGTAAAATAGGTTTGTGCAAATGCCGAAACCACCATCATGCTCTCGCGGTCGTCGTTTTGCTGCGACTCTTCGGGGCTGAGTTCGCGCTCTTGTATGGCAATGCCGTACTTTTTTGCCAACAATTTGAGCGCATCGGCATAGCCCAATTTTTCGTGCTCCATCACAAAAGTAACCGCGTTGCCTGCTTTGCCGCAGCCAAAGCATTTGAAGATATTGCGCGCAGGCGACACCGAAAACGAAGGCGATTTTTCGTCGTGAAACGGACAGCAAGCCGTGTAGTTGGCTCCATGTTTTTTGAGATCAACGTAGTCCTGCACAACATCTACAATGTTGGCAGATTCATAAATTCGGTCTATGGTGGCTTTGTCTATCACACGAAGTTCAAATTGTTTTTCAATTAAGCATACAAAGATAATAAAGATATTTGACAGAACAAGAAGTGGCGTGCATCCTTTGCCGGCATTACAAAAATTACTACCTTCGCTTTTTTTAATTATCACTTGTTATTATTTTTGTACCTATTTTATGGAGGCACACAAAGAAATTTCGTTGTTGCGGCTGGCGAGCCATCAACTTGCGGGCACAGCATTGCCGACGCCGCAAAAAGTTGTATCGTGGATGGGCGCTATCCAAGCGCAGGACTACAATATGGCAAAGTGGGCAATGGGCATCAGGTTGGAAAAATTTACCGACAAAATGGTGGAGGCAGCATTTAACAAAGGGCAATTTTTGCGCACTCACGTTTTGCGTCCCACCTGGCATTTTGTATCGCCTGCCAACATCCGGTGGATGTTGCAACTGTCCGCCGAGCGCATCAAAGCATCATCGCGCGCACGCGACCGCGACTTGGAAATTACCGAGCCGCTCTACACGCAAAGTAATAACGTTATCGAAAAATCCTTAGCCGACCAACATCTCACACGCAGCGAATTGGTCACAGCCTTAGAAAAATCGGGCATCCAAGTGGATGCTTCGCGCATGGTGCATTTTATGATGCGGGCAGAGGTGGAGGGCATTGTGTGCAGCGGCGCGTTGCAAGGCAAAAATCAAACTTATGCTTTGTTAGACCAACGCGCTCCGCTCACAAAACCTTTGCATAGAGACGAGGCTTTGGCTCAATTGGCACACATCTATTTTGGCAGCCATTGTCCTGCCACTTTGCAAGATTTTATTTGGTGGTCGGGCTTGTCGGTAGCGGAGGCAAAACAGGGCTTGGAAGCAATAAAATCAACGCTTGTAGCAGCCGACACAGAGGGGCAAACGTATTGGCTCAATCCTGCCACTGAGCGCATTGTGCCCGCTGCCCATTCCGCGCATTTATTGCCCGCTTTTGATGAGTATTTGGTTGCCTACCGCAACCGCCAAGCGGCACTTCACGCACGCAATCATAGCAAAGCGATTTCGTCCAACGGCGTTTTTCGTCCGGTGGTGCTTGTGGATGGGCAGGTTATTGGGCTTTGGAAAAAAACCACCAGCAAAAATAATCCCATCGCATTTGATTTTTTTGACGCGCCCAATGCAGCAGTGCGCAAGCGAATACAAGAAGCAGCAGATAAATTTTGTGAGTTTATTGCATTCTGCGTATCGAAATGATTTTGACAGGCTCAAGCAGGTATTGTTTTTCGTCTTGCAGTTGCTGAATAGTG
Source organism: Bacteroidia bacterium (assembly GCA_025996715.1). Classification (GTDB taxonomy): domain Bacteria; phylum Bacteroidota; class Bacteroidia; order Bacteroidales; family UBA932; genus BNTQ01. Next base: position 9,515 of record BNTQ01000017.1, read on the forward strand.
CGCACCACATCCATTCCTTTGATTACGCTGCCAAAAGCAGCAAAACCTGTGCCATCGGGATTGCGCCGACCGCCAAAATCTAATTCGGGCTGATTGCCAATGCAGATAAAAAAATCGGAAGTGGCAGTGCCGGGTTTGCCACGCGCCATCGAAAGCGTGCCGTCCAAATGGCTAAGTCCGGTTGTTTGGGTTGTTTCGTGAACAATGGGCTGTAGTTTATTTGCTCCCGTTCCCCGCAGCCCACCTTGAATTACATCAATTTTTACAGTCTGGTTGGGCTGGTTGTCATTGCGGGTTACTCGGTAAAAACTCGCTCCCTTGTTGTAGAGTTGCAAATCGACCAAGCGTAGAAAATTTTTGGCTGTAATAGGGGCTTGCTCCGGGTACACCACAGCAACAATTTCGCCCAACGAGGTTTCAATGACCACTTGGCACTCCTGTTGATGCCCGCAAGCCTGACCGCCCGGCAATAACAGCGCAGCAATGACAGGTAATAACAATTTCATTGTATTCATAGCAAGTTAGTATTATTTTTAATGATTATTGGATATGACACCTAAGTTGGCTGAAAGCCTAAATTTTCATAACCGCAGGTCGATGACCTGCGGTTATGAAAATCCCGCCCATTCGGGCGATAGGCAAAATATCCGATAATCATTTATTTTTTCTGCAAAGATAGTACTTTATTTTCTCTATTCCCCATAGGTTGATACGTCCGTACATCACTAAAAAAACTGACCTTAAAAATCATTGATAATCAATATGTTGAATATAAACTTAACAACAGACCAAGAAAAAAAGTTGGGATTTTTAACTCCTTAATGAATATCATTCACTAATTTTGCAAAATCAAAAACAAGATAAATATGAAAAAAACATTATCATTTTTGCTCCTCGCAATGATAACGCTGGGGAGTGTTTGTGCACAACAAAATGAACCTCCGCCCAAAATAGGGATAGTGCTTTCGGGCGGGGCGGCGCGCGGGTTTGCGCACTTGGGTGCGCTGCAAGCCTTGCACGATGCGGGCATTTATCCCTCTTATGTGGCGGGAGCCAGTATGGGCGCGGTGATTGGCAGCGTGTATGCCAGCGGAATGCAGCCCGCCAAAATTTATGCCTTTGCACAAAAGCAAAATTATGTTCAACTGTTCACCCCCTCTTTGTTTTCGCAAAGCGGTGGTCTGAGCAAAACTACTTTTATCCGCAAAATGCTCGATGCCTTGATTGACCACAATAGTTTTGATTCGTTGAAATTGCCGTTTTATGCAAGCATAACCAACCTCGACCTTGCCCGCGACGAAATCAAACACAGCGGCGACCTCAAAACCATAGTGTGCGCCTCGTCTGCCGTGCCGCTGGTGTTTGTGCCTGTAAAAATGGACGGCTACACCTACGTGGACGGCGGCACGCTCAACAATTTGCCTGTTGACCCGCTGCTGCAAATTGCCGATTGCAGGTACATTATAGGCGTGAGCGTGGTGGCTACCCCCGAAGACCTGCGCGAGGATTGGAAAGGGATAGACCCTGCAATGCGGGCGTTTGATATTATGGTCAAAAAAACAGAGATGGAAAATCGCAGCAAATGCCATTTCTTTTTGGAAGTAGAAGAAACCTCTATGCTCAAAATTTCTGACTTCAACAAAGTGGATAGTTTTTATGAGATGGGATACAAGGAAATGAGCAAATACATTAGGCAGACCCCGGAATTGGAAAAATTGTCAATGTATTACCAAAAATAAAAAAAGGGCAAACGCAAAAGTAGAGACACGGCATGCCGTGTCTCTACAACATTGTTCAACGGTAATTATTGTTTCACCACCTTTGCCACCTTGTTGCCCACCTTTACAAGGTAAATGCCTGCGGGAAGATGTGCAATGTTGATGGTATTGCCCTGTAGAGACGTGGCGTGCCGCGTCTCTACCAACGTGCCATTCACATTGTAAATTTCAATTGGCGGGCGGGCAGACCCCGCCCCTACGGCATTCCATTGGTCGTCGGTAATTGTTATTTGGTCGCTGGTGGGGTTGGGGTAGATTGGCAGGGCGGCGAGGTTTTGGGCGGATATGGCAGTGGCGGTACTATCTCCATTTTCATTATTACCCTCAGCACTTAATTCTATTATGGTGCCAAAATCTTTCCACACATTAGCCGCTTGGTAGGCTGCCAGCGAGCCGGCAGGTACATAAAGCGTGTCGCTACTTACAGCATCAACATTATAAATAGGAATAAAATTATCAGAGTCAGAGTCATAGTAAAAGTTATAGTAATAGAATACACTACTATCTATGCTTTGCGGCACAGGGTTTAGGTTGGTAACAGAGGTAAGACCGCTGCACCATGCAAAAGCCTCATCTCCAATGCTTGTAACGCTGTTAGGAATGGTAACAGAGGTAAGACCGCTGCAACCCTCAAAAGCCCTATCTCCAATGCTTGTAACGCTGTTAGGAATGGTAACAGAGGTAAGACCGCTGCAACCGGAAAAAGCCTCATCTCCAATGCTTGTAACGCTGTTAGGAATGGTAACAGAGGTAAGACCGCTGCACCCAGAAAAAGCGCTTTCTCCAATGCTTGTAACGCTGTTAGGAATGGTAACAGCAGTAAGACCGCTGCAATCGTAAAAAGCATAACTTCCAATACTTGTAACGCTGTTACCAATGGTAACAGAGGTAAGACCGCTGCAATAGAAAAAAGCCATATCCCCAATACTTGTAACGCTGTTACCAATGGTAACAGAGGTAAGACCGCTGCAATAGAAAAAAGCCATATCCCCAATGCTTGTAACGCTGTTAGGAATGGTAACAGAGGTAAGACCGCTGCAAACGGAAAAAGCAGAACTTCCAATGCTTGTAACGCTGTTAGGAATGGTAACAGAGGTAAGACCACTGCAATCGTAAAAAGCAGCACTTCCAATGCTTGTAACGCTGTTACCAATGGTAACAGAGGTAAGACCGCTGCACCATGCAAAAGCATCATTTCCAATGCTTGTAACGCTGTTAGGAATGGTAACAGAGGTAAGACCGCTGCAACCCTAAAAAGCACATTCTTCAATGCTTGTAACGCTGTTAGGAATGGTAACAGAGGTAAGACCGCTGCAATCGGAAAAAGCAGAACCTCCAATGCTTGTAACGCTGTTAGGAATGGTAACAGAGCCTTTTCCAGCAGGACATAAAATTACGGTATCTTGTGCTTTGTTGTAAACAACACCGTCTATTGAACTATATCGTGTATTGGCGTTATCTACATTGATAGAGGTAAGACCGCTGCAACCGGAAAAAGCAGAACCTCTAATGCTTGTAACGCTGTTAGGAATGGTAACAGAGGTAAGACCGCTGCAACCGGCAAAAGCAGAACCTTCAATGCTTGTAACGCTGTTAGGAATGGTAACAGAGGTAAGACCGCTGCAACCGGCAAAAGCCGCATATTCAATGCTTGTAACGCTGTTAGGAATGGTAACAGAGGTAAGACCGCGGCAACCGTAAAAAGCAGCATATCCAATGCTTGTAACGCTGTTAGGAATGGTAACAGAGGTAAGACCGCGGCAACCGTAAAAAGCATCATTTCCAATGCTTGTAACGCTGTTAGGAATGGTAACAGAGGTAAGACCGCTGCAACCCTAAAAAGCCCATTCTTCAATGCTTGTAACACTGTTAGGAATGGTAACAGAGGTAAGACCGCTGCAACCGTAAAAAGCAAAACTTCCAATGCTTGTAACGCTATTAGGAATGGTAACAGAGGTAAGACCGCTGCAATAGGAAAAAGCCCCACCTCCAATGCTTGTAACGCTGTTAGGAATGGTAACAGAGGTAAGACCGCTGCACCATGCAAAAGCATCATTTCCAATGCTTGTAACGCTGTTAGGAATGGTAACAGAGGTAAGACCACTGCAATCGTAAAAAGCAGCACTTCCAATGCTTGTAACGCTGTTAGGAATGGTAACAGAGGTAAGACCGCTGCACCATGCAAAAGCACCACTTCCAATGCTTGTAACACCCTCGCTAATGACCAATGTCTTAATAATAGTCTGGGAAGAAGACCAAGGTACGTCACCATAACCATAATAATTTGCCATTTCCCCTGTGCCGGTAATGGTAAGTGTTAGGTTAGAGCCGGTACCAGTGAGTTGCCATGTGCAATCACCTGTGATGCCGCTGGTTTGTGCAAATGTGCACACGGTTAGCAGCAGTGCTGCTACTGAAATAAAAAGTTTTTTCATAAGATTAAGAATTTAATGGGTTAAATATTTTATTTTTGGGAGGGTTTACTTCGTACTGCTTGTCTTTAATGCACAATTTGTACATTGGTTTAGTATCCGATAATAGTGTTTGTGAATAACACCACACAATTACGGCTAAAATTACAAAGGCAAGTATCCCTATAATTATTATGCTACAAGTACCTACATCGCAATAGGGTATTTTGATATAAGGCAATAGACATTTGTATATTGTATGTGTTAATAAGTACAACCAAGCCATAATAGCACTGGCTATAAACACTTTTGTGATTTTTTGTGTAGAATATCCGTGCTTTTTCACTGCCTCTTTATACACTAACGAATATACGCGAAGTTTGTCATCAATACTGTCAGGCTTTTTACCCTCTTGCTCGGCTTTCTTCTTTAAAAATTGTTCTTCGTGAAGCCAAAGAATCTGTGTCCAACTCTTTAGCCAACTATAATAACCATATAATGACCCCAACCAGCACAAACTAGCAACTAATCCTACCAAAATGATAACCAAAGGTAGAAACTTCGAGTTACAATTTGTACTCGTGGTGTAATAGCCGACAAAGAGTGCCCCCACAAAGATGGCATAATAATTCATCCATGTATTAAACCTACTTATATGAAAATTGTAGCCATTCACGGCATTATCATACATTTTTTCTTCAACGGTTTGAAGATTTATTGATGTTGTACACATATTTATAGATATTTAGAGTTAATCATCAGTAGGCAATAGACGAGCAACAACAAGGAATCCAACCCCCATTGCCAGCCAGAATGTATCAATGTGGTCAATATAGTAACAATAGCAGTCACGAGACGTGACACCGCACTTTTCAAGCACAATGCCCACATTCCATCCTAATATCCCAAAACCAAAGAGTACAAGAACGCACACAATGATTTTCCATATAGTTTTCTCATTTTTCATAACAATTATAGTTTCATTGATTAATAATTTTGCCTTTAACTTCTTAATACGCTGTTTTGTTTTGCATCCCTATGGAATGCCCACTGTTGCTTAATATTTGATAAAAGTTGTCTATATTAAACCAACGTTTAAATTAGACAACTTTTGAAGGGTTAAAAAGAAAAAAACAAAGACGTAAGTCTTTGGTTTTCAATAGATTAAAAATTGGGGTAATTTTTAAAAACTGTCTAATTTAAACGTTCGTTTAAATTAGACAACTTTTGAGAGGCTACAAAGGTAAAAAAATGATATTAAAAATTTACAATTTTTACAATTTCTTGCGAATTTTCTGCTAAAATTATTGGATTTTCAAAATTATTGATTATCTTTGCAATGTAGTTGATGTCCAAGTGGGGCACGTCAGCGAGAGTCTTTCGCTGTTGTTCCATTTGGACTTTTATCTTTTCTTTATTTAAGTACAACGCCTTGCCTTGTTGTATCCATAACACCCAATTGCTTGTGTCACGCGGGAATACGTTGCGAATGCTATTTATTTCAAGTTTTTTACCATCTACTTCGGGGTTAAGAGACATACCAACTAAAAACTTATTGTCGTTGTGTTCTATCTCAGTTATTATATTTACCGCCTTTGATTTATCGCCGTAAGAAAATACCGCAATAGGATTGCTTATTGCCTTTGGTAAGTCCTTTACCTCTGTCAAATTAAAAATATGGTTCTCTTGCGTTGATTTTACGGTTAATCTTGATGCTATTAATTCAATGGGCATATTGGGTACTCCTATAGATAATAGAATACCCTGCGGCATTCCCATTTGGTACACGTGTCCTTTGGGCAAAGTGCCATCGATTTGTTGCTGTAATTCGACGTTAAAATTGCGATTGATTGCTTCAATATCTAAAACTTGTGTTTCTTCCATTTTCTTAAAATTTGCCATTGTACAACAAGTATAACGTACCTTATTTTACAAAGGTAGTAGTTTTTCTAATTCGGCAATGCGGGCGGCTTGGGCGGCGGCTTTTTCTTTTTCGGCGGTGAGGGCTTGTTGCAATTGCTCGCGCTCGGCTTCGCCCTCAGCCTTGCCCTCACTTCTTCCCTCTATTTTGGCTGTTTTTATCGCACTGTCCCAACCCAATTTGATGTCAATTGCCTTGTCGTAGGCTTCCTGCTCCGCCGGCGACAGCCGGTCGTAATCCATCACCTCGCGCACCTTGTCTAAGCCCTGCGCCGAGAAGTTGTCTTCTAAGCGGTTGTTTTTTAGGTAGTAAATCCACTCGTCAAGCGTGTTTTTGGCTACATCGTTGAAGTTGGTTACGTCCAGCAGGTAGTACTCGGGGTACAAATCGCCTGCCTCAATTTTGCTAAACGCGCGCTGCTGCTTGCTGGTCAGCGTAAGTAGTTGGTTTGTGTGCATACCCCTGAAATCCGTTTTGCCGTGGTAGATGTACTCCTCGTCGCCGTGGTGCAACGGATAGTAGAGGATGCTGATGGAGTACACTTTTTTGATGGTGGCGTAGGGGTTGCCCTTGTGAATATGCTGCACCAAATGCTTGCTGGCGCCATAGAGTACGCGTAGCAGGTAGTCAATTTCGTGCTGGTACTGCACCTCAATAATGATCAATTCGCCGTCCGCGTCCTCCGCCAAGATGTCCACCCGCGTTTGCTTATCGTCGATGTTGTCCTGCAAACTTTCGCCCTCCTTAATGTTTTTCACCTTGATGTGTCTGCCTAATAACTCGCTGAGGAAGCCCTCGAGGATATCGTAGTTGGCTTCCTGCCGCAACAACCGCTTGAGCGCGTAATCAAACGACAATATGCAACGTGGTTCTTTGGTAGGGGTTGAACTTGACATAATACAATTTACAATTATTCGTCACAACTATCTAAATATTTTTACAAAGGTAAGAATTTATTTCAAATAGGGTGCATTTTTGGAAAAATTTTGTTGTAACCACCCATCTTTTATTAATTTTTTATCGAACAATAATGAATTTTTATATATCTTTGTGCTCACTTTAAATTTTTTATTTTATGAAAAAAGAAATTGCATTAGGAATAGATATTGGTGGAACCAATACTGCATTTGGTTTGGTGGATAGAGAAGGCAACTACCTTGCAGGTGCCAGCATTGCCACCGACAAGCACGCCGACATTAACGACTATCTCAAAGAGATGTCGGCAGAAATTGAAAAACTGAACGCCTTTTTGAAGGGGCAGTTTGAAATTTTAGGTATTGGCATTGGTGCACCCAACGCCAACTACTACAAAGGTACCATCGAAAACGCAGTCAATTTGCGCTGGAAGGGTGTTATCCCATTTTGCAATATGCTCAAAGCATATTTTCCGGACATTCCATCGTTTATTACCAACGATGCCAACGCTGCAGCCATTGGCGAAATGGTGTATGGCGGTGCCAAAGATATGAAAGACTTTGTGATGGTAACGCTGGGAACCGGCTTGGGCAGCGGTTTTGTTGCCAACGGCAAACTGATTTATGGGCACGATAGTTTTGCAGGAGAACTGGGACACATCAATGTGGAGCCGCACGGAAGGCAATGCAATTGCGGGCTTCAGGGCTGTTTAGAAACCTACGTTTCGGCAACAGGAGTCAAGCGCACAGTGTTTGAAATGATGAGCAGATACAACGACCCCAGCCCCTTGCGCGATATTTCGTTTAACGAGATGAGTGCCAAAAAAGTATCGGAATTGGCAGAGCAAAACGACAAAATAGCGTTAAAAACATTTGCGTTCACAGGAGAATTGTTGGGCAAGGCATTGGCTAATACCGTTGCTATTACAAGCCCCGAAGCCGTCTTCTTATTTGGCGGACTGGCAAAATCGGGGCGTTTGATTTTTGACCCCACCAAAGAAGCCTTAGACAAAAATGTGTTGAGTACTTTTGCGGGCAAGGTAAAACTATTGCCTTCGCAATTGAGCGACAACGCTGCTGTGTATGGCGCAGCAGCACTTGCGTGGAACGAATTAAAGAAGTAGCACTATGACCACAATTATGCTTGATGGGATGGAATTTTATGCCCATCACGGTTGTTTTGCAGAGGAGCAGCAAGTGGGCACGCAGTTTGTGGTGAACGTGAGTTTTGCCGCTGATATTGAGCAGGCAGCAGCCACCGACGATATTCGCAACACTGTGAATTATATTGCGGTATATCAATTGGTAAAGGCACAAATGGCTATCACATCGCGCCTCATAGAGCACGTTGCACATCGTATTGCCACAAGCATCATAGAACAATTTGCATTGGTGCAGCGCGTTGAAGTAAAAATTGCCAAACTCAATCCCGCAGTGGGAGGTCAGATGCGGCAAAGTGCCGCCACTGTTTGCCTGCAACGAAATAATGAATAATGGATAATGGACAATGGATAATTGATATGCGACAACCCGTAGGGTTGAATTTGAAACTTGAAACTTGAAACCTGAAACTTTTATACATTATGAAACTTTGGCTTTTATTGTTATGTTTTGTACCCACTTTGTTGTGGGCATTGCCGCCCGAGCGCAAGGATGTGCGCACAGGCAACAAAGCCTACAAAAAAGGCGACTACGCTGCTGCCGAAATTGACTACCGACGTGCCTTAGACAAGGCTGCCGAGAGTGCCAACGTAAAGTACAATTTGGGCAATGCGCTACTCCAACAATTGGACTCTGCGGCATTGCAAAATCCCAATGCCAAAGAGCAGTTGAAGGAAGTGCGAGGCTACTACGAATCGCTTGCCGAAACCGGCGAAGACCTTGTGCAGCGCGCCAATGCTAACTTTAATGTGGGCAATACTTATTTGCTGGAACAAGATTTTAAAAGTGCGGTGGAGGCTTACAAAAAGGCACTGCGCCTCCATCCCAGCGATGTGGAAGCCAAAGAAAATTTAGTATTTGCACAAGCCATGAGTCAAAACCCCCCACCCCAACAACAACAGCAGCAACAACAAAATCAAGACAAGCAGGACGATAAAGATAAGGACAAGCAAGACCAAAATCAGCAGCAAAATCAAGACCAGCAAAATGATAAGGACAAACAAAACAAAGACCAACAACAGCAGCCCAATGAACAAAATCAAGATGAACAGCAGGAGCAACAAGAGCAGTCAACCAACATATCCAAAGATGATGCTCAGCGTATGCTGCAAGCCATAGAGCAACAAGAAAAAGAGACTCAGGATAAGGTAAAAAAAGAAAAAGCCCAGAAAACAAAACAGCGTTCGTCAGGAAAAAATTGGTAATTTGTTGTAAATCAATCCGGTTATGCCAAAAATAGGATTTTTATTGGTAATAGTTGTTTACCTACTCATCAACTTCTACGTGTATTTGCACGGACGATGGGCATTGCCCGCCCATAGCGGCATACAGGGAATTTACTTAGGCTTGTTTATACTCTGCGCCGCCTCTTTTTTTGTGGGAATGCTTCTTTCAAAATTTTGCCCGTGGCAGGTGGGTGCTGTGTTTAGCAACATTGGAGGCTGGTGGTTGTTGATAGCACTTTTTTATTTGTTGCTCATAGTCGTCTTCACAGATTTGCTGCGATTGGCACAGCATTTTATTCACTTTTATCCCGCTTTTGTTACCAAGCACTACGCATTTGTGAAGTTAATTTATTTTTGTGTAGCACTTGCTATCCCTGCAATAGCAACGGTTGTGGGGCATCACAATTTTACTCATCCGCAAGTGGTAACGCTCAATTTGGAAGTTGCGCCCAAAAAATCTTTGTTGGATAATCTCAAAATTGTTGCCGTGAGCGACATTCATTTGGGCGAGGTGGTGCGCAAAAAACAATTGCAACGCTATGTCAATCTCATCAACGAGCAGCAGCCCGACATTATTTTCATTGTTGGCGACCTCATCGACCGCAGTTTGGCTGTGGTGCAAGCGCAAGGTATGGCACAAATTTTGCAACAATTGCACGCTCACTATGGATGCTACGCGGTGTTGGGCAATCACGACTACCACGCCCAACCTGACGCAGTGCTTGATTTTATGCGCGATGCAGGCATTATCCCATTGCGCGACACAGCCGTGGTTGTGGACAATAATTTTATTGTAGCAGGGCGCGATGATTATTCCAACCGCGAGCGCAAACCCTTGTCTGCCTTTGTGGATAGCAGCCTTGCCTTGCCTGTGGTGCTGCTTGACCATCAACCTGCACAGCCCGCCGAGAGCGTGAAGCAGCACATCGACCTGCAAATTTCGGGGCACACACACAATGGGCAAATTTTTCCATTGATGTACGTTGTGAAAAAAATTTACAACATTGCCTACGGCTACAAAAAGGTGGGCGATACTCACTTCTACGTTAGTTCCGGCTTAGGTTTGTGGGGCGCACCCATCCGCATTGGCACACAGTCGGAGGTGGTGTGCGTGAACTTGAAATTTGCAAATGCCCTTCCATGAAAACAAAAATGAAACATCTGTATCCCTTACTGCTGCTGTGTTTGACGGCTTGTACAGATGCCGTTCCACGTTTGCACAATGTTTTTTGTTACAACGAAAGCAAGGGCATTCCCACGCTCGACCCTGCATTTGCACGCACGCAAGCCATTATCAATCCTTGTATGCAATTGTATTGCGGATTGTTGCAATTGGATAGCGCGTTGCATCCAAAGCCCTGCATTGCCCACCGTTATTACGTTACCAGAGATGGGTTGCAATATACATTTAATTTGCGCAAGGATGTTTTTTTTCACGACTCTCCTGCATTCGTTGATGGGCAAGGGCGGCGCGTTGTTGCATCCGATTTTGTATATTCATTTTATCGCATCAAAAAACCGGCTACGGCTTCGCCCGGTAGTTGGACACTTGCCAATATGGACACCGCCTACGCCATTAACGACACCACGCTGGTGCTTCGTTTGCGGCAACCATCGCCCATATTTTTGGGCATATTGGCAATGCCCTACTGTTTTGTGGTGCCGCACGAAGCAATAGAATTTTATGGTGCCGACTTTGGCAAACATCCTGTGGGCACAGGCGCGTTCTATTGCAAGGCTTGGCACGAGGGCGAAAAATTGGTGCTGCGCCGCAATCCGCGCTATTTTGAGCGCGACAAAAACGGACTTGCACTACCCTATTTGGAGGCAGTGAACATCATTTTTATCCCCGACAAACAAAGCGAATTTTTGGAATTTGTGCAAGGCAATATCGACTGCTTGATAGGCGTTCATCCTGCTTCGCGTGATGAACTTTTGTTGCACGATGGAACGCTCAATCCCAAGTATGCGCAAGGTGTGCAGATGTTGCAGGGCGATTATCTCAACACCGAATACCTGGGCATCCTCATCGACAGCACCGAATTTGCTAACGCAGCATTGCAAAATCCCAATGTGCGGCGCGCCATTGCCTACGGCATCGACCGCCCCAAAATGATACAATACCTTCGGCGCAACCTTGCCACGCCCGCCCGCCAAGGCTTTGTGCCCAAGGGTTTGCCGTCGTTTGCCAACCACCTGCAAGGCTTTGATTATCAGCCCGACACAGCCTTGTTTTACCTTGCGCAAGCAGGCTATCCCAATGGGAATGGATTGCCGCCAATCACACTATCCACCACCGATGACTACCTTGACATTTGCGAATTTTTGCAACACGAATTAGGACAATTGGGCATCACCATTCGCCTCAATGTGTTGTCGGGATTCGGTTATAGGCAATGGGTGGCAGAGGGCAAATTAGAATTTTTTCGCGCCTCGTGGATAGCAGACTACCCCGACGCCGAGAGTTATTTGTCGCTGCTGTACAGCCCCAATCGCTCGCCCAATGGGCCCAACTACACGCATTTTGCAAATGCCGCCTACGATAATTTGTATAACAAAGCAATCGCCGAACCTGATGAACAAAGGCGTTGGCAGCACTACTGCGCGTTGGATTCTATGCTCGTTGAGCAGGCGGTAATTGTTCCGTTGTTTTATGATAGGGCTGTGCGCTTTGTGCGGCGCGGCATTGCGGGGATGCGCCCCAACCCAATGAATATGCTGATACTAAAAGAAGTGCAAATAGGTAAAAATTATCAATCAACAAAAACCTTATGAATAAAATATCCATTGGCATTGTAGGCGGCGCGGGCTACACCGCAGGAGAGTTGTTGCGCGTGCTGCTGTGCCACAATTTGGCAGATGTAAAATTCGTTTACAGCACCTCGCAAGCGGGGCAGCCCTTGCATTCGGTGCACACCGATTTATTGGGCGAAACCGATATGGTTTTTACCGACACATTGCAGGAAACGGATGTGCTGTTTTTGTGTTTGGGACACGGACTTTCGGCAGAATTTTTGCAAAAAAATTTGTCCAACCACAACACGCGCGTGATTGATTTGGGCAACGATTTTCGTGTGAACAACCAATGCGGCGAGCGTGAGTTTGTATATGGTTTGCCCGAAATCAACCGCGCAAAAATTGCCGCTGCACGCAACATTGCCAACCCCGGATGTTTTGCCACCGCCATACAATTGGCACTGCTGCCGCTGGCGCAACAAAAAGCCCTGCGCGGCGAGGTGCACATTCACGGCATCACAGGCAGCACAGGTGCCGGCAGGTCGCTCACCGAAACTTCGCAATTTAGTTACCGCAACAACAATTTATCTATTTACAAACCATTTACCCATCAGCATTTGGATGAAATATGCCATATTTTGGCACAAGTGAACGGCGATGATTTTTTGTTGAATTTTATTCCGGTGCGAGGCAATTTTACGCGCGGTATTTTTGCCACACTCTACACCACTACTGTGATGTCCGAAAAGGATGTAGTTGATTTATATTCAAGGTTTTACAAGAACGAACCTTTTGTGTTTGTAAGTCCAAAAACTGTGTCGCTCAAGGACGTGGTCAATACCAATAAATGCGTGTTGAACGTTCAAAAAATCAACGATAAATTGTTCATCACTTCGGTCATAGACAACCTCTTGAAAGGGGCATCGGGGCAAGCCGTTCAAAATATGAATTTGATGTTTGGGCTGCCCGAAACCACAGGCTTACAATTGAAACCCACAGGGTTTTAGTCCGATAAAAAAAATGGCAAACGCAAAAGTAGAGACACGGCATGCCGTGTCCCTACTGTTTTTATTCCGGCGTCCCCCCTTTGGGGATTAGGGGGTGGGTGTTATTGCACCACCACTTTGGATATATTCTCACCCACTTTCACAAAATAAACACCTGCCCTCAACCGAGACACATCAATAGTAGCAGTATTGTCGGAGGTGACGGAAAAATGGGTAGTTCAAGTACTAAAACTCCTTTGATATTGTAAATCTCAACCGTAGTATGATTTTTGTGATTAATATGATTTCATGTAAATCACAAAAATCAAAGAAATCACAGTTCAGACAATTGCTTTCCCCATTCAAATCCTTGCACTTGTGCCCCTGCCAATTGTAGCACTCTTTCAATCAACAAATTAGATAGTTCGGCAAGGGTGGCGGGGTGGCTGTAAAATGCGGGGCTGGCGGGGCACACTATGCCTCCTGCTTCTGTTATCCGCTGCATATTTTGTAAGTGAATGAGGCTGTAGGGGGTTTCGCGGGGCACTACCACCAAGCGTTTGCGCTCTTTGAGCATTACGTCGGCGGCGCGGGCAATTAGGTTGTCGGCAATGCCGTGCGCAATGCGGGCAAGGGTGGTCATACTGCAAGGCACCACCACCATAGCCTCGTAACCTGCCGAGCCGGATGCAATGGGCGCAAAAAAATCGTGCCGGTCGTAAACACGCACAGGCAAGGACAGCAAAGCGTTCCACGCCTGCTGTCCTAACTCGTGAATAAATACCTGCTGCCCGCAATCGCTCACCACGAGGGCAATTTCTGCCCACTCATTCCGCTGCTCACACAATCGCTGCAACAAGTACTGTGCATAGATAGCACCGCTTGCCCCTGTGATAGCAACAATGATTTTTTGCATGCTTACTTAATGGTAATAAACGGCAATTGACCACCGCTAAAATAGGTGGGCAAATGACCATCCCATTTGTTGATAGCCATTTCTTGCAGCACCATATTAGACAGCGATGCCTGTTTGATTTTTTGGGCTTCGGCTTCCAATTTCATCCGCTCCAAAGTGAACTTGGCGGCTTGTGCGCCTTGCTCGGCAATTTTTTTGTCCTCAATGGCTTTGTTGAACTCGCCGCTAAAATCGTGGTTGGTAATGAGCAGGCTCTTCACCTGAATGCCGGTTCCATCCACCTGCACCGTAAACGACGACTTGATGCGGTTGGAAATTTCGGCACGTTTTTCCACAAATTTTTCAATCGGATACTCTGCAATCACTGCATTGATTTTTTCCGAAAGCGTGGGACGTATCAGCGTTTCCTCGATGCGGGTGCTGTAGGTTTGAAAAATTTTGTCCACCCTTGTAGCATCCACCGAATAGACCAAACTGACGTCCACAGCAATGGTTTGGATGTCGCTTGACGACACCTCCGATTTGAGCGACAAATTGCGGTCGCGCACCGACAGTTTGGTTACATTGTCCACAAAAGGAACTTTTGCATTAAGCCCCTCGTCGGCAATTGCCATCAACCTGCCCAAGCGAAGCACCACGCCGCGCTCGCCTGTGTCGATAGTGTAAAACGAATTGGCTGCAACAATAATAGCCGCCAATGTGATGATACCCCAAATGAGGTATTGCGATTGTTTTTTGTTCATAATGTTTTTGGATTAAAGTAAAAAAAATAGAAACAGACAAAGATACACATTTTTTTGTAATCTCACTTTTTATTTTACAAGCCTCTCTTTTTGGGTGGCGGCTCAATGCTGTGTTCTACGCCTTGCTTGGCGTTGCGGTCGGCTACGCCTACTTCCATTTTGCCAAATTTGTAACTCACTGAGAGCCGCACCTGTCGTGAGTTCCACTCGCGTTCGTAGTGGGTTTCAAAATCCACGCCTGACGAACGAGATGTGTATTGGGCTGTGCCCAACACATCGTAGGCAGCCAAGGTGAGGGTCAGTGTTTTGTCAAAAAGATATTTGCGGATATTCATATCCATTGTAGGGTAGTTGCGTGCGCTGCCTTGCACCGTAGTGGAAGATGTATTGTAGCGTGCAGATGCACTGAGCACAAAATCCATTGGGAATTTGTAGGTCGCCGATAGGGACGCGCGTCCGCTCTGTCCTTTTCTGGTATAGGGTTCCATTACACGCACGCCGTCTTTGGTGGTGCTGCGTTTGCCTTGCATAAGGTTGTAATTGCCACCAATAGTAGTGGCTAATGTCAGTTTTTCAATTTGTTGCAAACGAAAGGTAAGGTTAGTGCCTATTCCATCTTGGCGGCCTGCATTTTCACGACTATTCACAGATACAATTTCATTGCCGGCATCGGGTACATACTTGCTCAAAATATCAGAAAAAACAATGCTCTGTATCATATCCTGCGTGTGCCAATAGTAGATGTCGGCATTGATGGTGTTTCTACTTCCTTCAAAATGACGGTAAAATTTTGTTTCGATATTGTGTGTGCGCGAAGGCAACAAATCGGGCGAACCCAGACGTATGTTTTGTAAATCGGCTACATCCGTATAAGGCACCAATTGCAGGAACGAAGGGCGCGAAATGCGTGAGGAATACGACAGCGAGAGCCGCATACTTTGCGTAAAATAATAGGTGAGCATTGCCGATGGAAAAACATAAAAATACGATTTATCAACCCTGGCGGTGGTGTTGTTTTTGAGCCAAGAATTGCCGTCCATCAAGGTAGTTTCGGCACGCAGTCCCACCTTGTAACTGAATTTTTGCACCACATCGCTCCACTCCGCGTAGCCCGAATAAATTTGTTCAATAAAATTGTAATCTTCGGCTTGTGTGCTGTCAAAAGCAAAGTCGGGAAATTGCAAATTAGCATTGCTTAATTTTTGAGCATCGTACACCGTTGTGTTCCATTGGTTGTTGGCACTGAGACCTGTTGCAAATTTACCTTTTTCGCCCACAGGACGTGTATAATCTGCTTTCAACAACAGGCGATTGCGATGCACGCCGCCCATTTTTTTTTGCCACTTTGGGGCTTCGTGCCGCAACAAAGTATCCATCTCGGTGATGTACTCTGTGTTGCGGTCGTAAATATCGTAAATGTGGCGTACATTGGCATTGAACACGTGCTTTTTGAGCGAATCAAACTCGTGTTTGAAACGTGCCTCTGTTTGGTAAGTGGTATTTTGATTATCTGCCGTATTGCGCCGCTCGCCGCTGCGGTACAGCGAATCCGTTGCATAATGATAATAGTCCTTATCGCGGTAGTAGTCCATATTCACAAGGTCGTTGTTGTTGGGGTCGCTCAGGCTAATGTTTTCGAACAAAGTAAAGGAACTTTTTGGGTTCAAAAAATAATCAAATCCTACCTTGAAAGTTCCCGCCGAAGATTGCGATTGGTTGATGGTAGGTTGTAGCACATAGGTGGTCATTGTATCGTGTTGCTCATCTTTGTAATTTCTGCGCTCGTTAAAGGAGTGCGTTTCGCCGGTTGAATATCGTCCGTTGGCAACGGCAAAGAGATTGTATTTTTGTTTTTTGTAATTGATACTAATGCCGCCGTTGTAGTGCGACCAGCGCGCCACGCTTAGGTTGGCAGTGCCGTTGTAGCCCTGCAAGCCGCCTTGTTTGAGCACAATGTTCACAATGCCGCCCTCGCCATCGCTTTGGTAACTTGCCGAAGGATTGCTAATGACCTCTACGCGCTCTATCATATCGGCGGGCAACATTTGCAGCGTGGTGGGCACATCGGGATAGGGCGAAGGGCGACCGTCAATGGTAATGGTAACGGTCTTTCCGCGCATTTGCATATTGTCGTCGGCATCAATTTCGAGCGATGGAATTTGTGCCAACAAATCGGCGGCAGTGCCTCCGGCAGCGCCTTCCATTTGGTTGGCATCATACACATCTTTGTCGGCTTCCATTGTAAAAGCGTTTCTATTGGTAGAAACTACTACGTCGGCAATTTGTTCGCTCAATGATTTTATTTTGATAAAGCCCACATCAAGCGTAGTCCTTTCGTCTGCAATCGTTATGCTGTGTGTGGTAGCGGGGTAGCCCACAAGGTTGATGGATAAGATGTAGTTGCCCGATAGAAGCATGTTAGTAAATTCAAATTTTCCGTTGATATTGGTTTGTACGCCGCCAATGATGCGCCCCGCAGGGGTTTTGATGGACACCGTAGCAAACGACAGCGGCTCATCGGTAGCAGAATCCGCCAAAGCACCGTGCACAACATTACCGGTGGCGGGTGCTGCCGCCACCGGTGCAGATGTCATAGTGAAAAGAAAAAACAGTATTACAAACGGATTATTTTTCATTGGCACAAAGATACACCTTTTTTGCAATACACAAATTGTGCAATTTGTGCAAAAAAAGTAGGTGTTGCTTTTTGTTGTGTAAAATTAGGTTAATTTTTGACAATGCAATGCGGGATTTGCGTTTGCTACCAAAAAAAAGCGTATCTTTGCCTCCAATGAAATCGGGCTTTGTAAATATCATCGGCAATCCCAATGTGGGCAAAAGTACACTAATGAACGCATTGGTGGGCGAACGCTTGTCTATCATCACCGCCAAGGCACAAACCACGCGGCATCGCATTATGGGCATTGTTACCGGCGAAGATTATCAAATTGTATATTCCGACACCCCCGGTATTTTGACCCCCCACTACAAAATGCAAGAGGCGATGATGCAATTTGTGCACACCGCGCTTGTGGATGCAGACGTAGCCTTGTATGTAACCGATGTGGTGGAGCAGCACGACAAGCACGCAGAGTACATTTCCCGCTTGCAAAAGTTGAAGATTCCGCTGGTGCTGGTGGTCAATAAAATTGACCTTACTACCCCCGAAATTTTGGAACAACAAGTGGAGCAGTGGCACGCAGAACTCCCGCAGGCACACATTTTTCCAACATCGGCGTTGCACAAATTTAATTTGGATGCGCTGTTTAAATTGCTGATAGATTTGTTGCCGGAGGGACCGGCGTACTACGACAAAAATCAATTTACGGACAAAAATCTGCGCTTTTTTGCCAGCGAAATAATTCGCGAAAAGATACTGCTGCACTACGATAAAGAGATTCCTTATTCTGCCGAAGTGTGCATTGATGCCTTTGAAGAAAAAACGGATATGTATCGCATTTCGGGCATTATTTACGTGGCACGGGAGTCGCAAAAAGCCATAGTGATTGGGCATCAGGGCAAAAAATTGACACAAATAGGCACCGCTGCCCGCTTGGATATGGAGCAGTTTTTTGAAAAAAAAGTATTTCTGCAACTCTTTGTCAAAGTCAATCCCGATTGGCGCGACGATACAAAACAATTAAAAAAATTTGGTTACTTACCTAATGAATAGTGATGAATTATGAGTTCTCCTTTGATACTATTGACCAATGATGACGGCATTCGTGCCAAGGGTTTGCGGGCGCTGGTGGAAATAGCGCGTCCGTTTGGCAAATTGGTATTGGTGGCGCCCGAAGAGGTACAGTCGGGGCAGTCGCACGCCATTACAAGCCACCTGCCGCTGCGGATTCGCAAAATAGACCCTTACGACAAAGACGTGGAAGCCTACGCCTGCACAGGAACGCCGGTGGACTGCGTCAAGTTATGTATGTCGCATTTGTTGCACGGAGGCGTGCCCGATGTAGTGCTGTCGGGCATCAACCATGGGTCTAATTCTTCGTCGAGCATACTCTATTCGGGCACCGTGGCGGCGGCACAAGAGGGCGCGCTGTATGGCGCACAGGCATTGGCATTTTCGCTACTCAACCTGTCAGCCGATGCCGATTTTTCAAATTGCATTGGCGTGGGGCAACAAATTTTAGAAAAAGCCTTGCGCACGCCTATGCGAAAAGACACATTGCTCACTGTCAATATCCCCGATGTGCCCGGCAGTCAATTGAAGGGAATCAAGGTGATGCGGCAGGCGCAGGGGATGTGGGTGGAACGCTACGACCGCCGCATTGACCCGCACAACAACGATTATTTTTGGCTCACGGGCGATTATGTGAACAAAGAACCCGATGCCACCGACACCGACGAATGGGCATTAGCCAACAACTACGTTTCTATTACTCCCATTCAGGCAGATATGACAAGTTACAACGATATACCCGTTTTGCAACAAGTATTTAATAGTGAAAAATTATGAACTACATTGCGCCCTCTATACTGAATGCCGATTTTGCGCATTTGCACCGGAGCATTGAAATGTTCAATGCGAGTGAGGCAGATTGGATTCATTTGGATATTATGGATGGCGTTTTTGTGCCCAATATCTCTTTTGGAATGCCTGTGGTGGCGGCTGTGAGCCGCATCACTACAAAGCCGCTTGATGCTCACTTGATGATAGTGCAACCCGAAAAATTTATTGCCGAGTTCAAACAATTAGGAGTTAATATCCTCACGGTGCAATACGAAGCCTGCACGCATTTGCACCGCACTTTGCAACAAATTCAACAGGCAGGAATGAAGGCAGGTGTGGCTATCAATCCGCACACGCCGGTGAGCGTGTTGGAAGAGATTGCGGCTGTTGCCGACCTCGTTTTGGTAATGTCGGTGAACCCCGGCTTTGGCGGACAAAAGTTTATAGCAAATTCGGCGGACAAAGTAGCGCGAGCAAAAGACTTGCTGTTGCGCAAAAAATCGGCGGCACTCATTGAGGTGGATGGCGGTGTGAATCGCCACAACGCGCGTCTGCTCAGGGATGCAGGAGCAGATATATTGGTGGTGGGCAATGCGATATTGGCTGCCAACAACCCCACAGAAGAAATTGCAGTAATCAAAAATTTGTAAATTGTTAGAATTATTGAATTATCAACTATGGAACAAAAAATAAAAATTGGCATCACGCAAGGTGATATTAACGGAATTAGTTACGAGATTATCATCAAAACCTTGATGGAGCCTCGTATGTTGGAGATATGTACTCCTATTTTGTACGGTTCGCCTAAGGTGGCGGCGTTTCATCGCAAAAATATGGGGGTCGAAAATTTTAGTTTCAACAACATCCGTGCGGCTACAGATGCCAATCCCAAGCGTGCCAACATCATCAATGTGATGGACGATTCGGCATTTGTGGAACTCGGCAAAAGCAGCGAAATGAGCGGCAATGGGGCTTTGAGTTCATTAAAAGCAGCCGTCAAAGACCTGCAAGACAACAACATTGATGCCTTGGTAACGGCGCCCTTTAATAAACAAAACCTAATTTCGGTGGGCTATACGTTTGCAGGGCACACCGAATTTTTGGCTTCCACGTTTCAAAAAAATGACGTGCTGATGTTGATGGTGAGCGATAGATTGAAGGTGGGCGTGGTTACAGGACACATCGCATTGGCAAAGGTGTCGGAAAGTTTGACCAAAGAATTGGTACTCAAAAAAATAAAAATTTTGAACGAATCGTTGCTCAAAGATTTTGCCATACCTCATCCGCACATTGCTGTGTTGGGCTTGAATCCTCACGCGGGCGAGAGTGGGCTGATGGGCAAAGAGGAGCAAGAAATCATTATTCCTGCGCTTGAAGAAGCCGCCAAAAATCACATTTATGCCTTTGGTCCATTCCCTGCCGATGGCTTTTTTGCTACGCAAACACAGAATTTTGATGCTGTGCTGGCAATGTATCACGACCAAGGTTTGGCGCCTTTCAAAGCACTTTCGTTTGACAATGGCGTGAATTATTCGGCGGGCTTGCCCATTGTGCGCACCTCGCCTGCACACGGCACTGCTTATGACATTGCGGGCAAAAACATTGCCCTGCCCGACTCGTTTCGCAGTGCGCTGTACCTTGCCTGCGACATTGTAAAAAACCGCAAAGACTACGCCGAAATGAGCAAAAATCCATTGAAAATAGTGCCGCAGAGTTTTACACCGAGAGGAAATTAAATCAAGTACCAAGTACCAACTACCAAGTACCATTTATCAATTTTATGAATTATGAATTGTGAATTAAGTAATTATGTACGAATATATTAGTGGAAAAATTACGGAACTCACGCCCACTTATGTTGTAGTGGAAACGGGAGGTGTAGGATATTATATTCACGTTTCGCTGCAAACTTATGGACAGTTGGGCGGCAAAACGGAGGCGCGTCTTTTTGTTCATCAACAAATTAAAGAGGATGCGCACGTGCTGTTTGGCTTTGCCGAGCGCCGCGAGCGGGAGTTGTTTCGTTTGTTGGTGAGCGTGTCGGGCGTGGGACCTTCAACGGCACAACTGATGCTGTCGGCACTGAGCAGCGATGAATTGACCACTGCCATTGCCACCGAAAACGTTGCGGTGGTGAAGAGTGTGAAGGGCATTGGTCAAAAAACAGCAGAGCGTTTGATTGTAGAATTGAAGGACAAAATTTTGAAAGTGAGTGCCGGTATGGGTGTTGGAGATATGAAAACAGCACTGCCTGCTTCTAATGCCAAAGAGGCGGTGTCGGCATTGGTAGCACTTGGATTTGCAAGACCTGCCACCGAAAAAATGGTGGAGCAGGTGTGGAAAGAAAATAGTACTGCCGGTGTTGAAGAGTTGATAAAAAAGGCATTGCAGCGATTGTAGAGTTTTGTGTATTTTGAATAACAAATGAATGTACTACGCTATTGGGTATGGGTTGTGATTGTGTTCTTTGGCAATGCCAGAGCCATTTTTGCTGCCCCTACTACCGACCCCAATAATAGCGCAACAACGCAAAGTGCGTGGTCGCCTTTGACGTCATCCGACGAATTGTACGATGTGCAATACGATGGCGATGCCCAGCAATACTCATTCTACAACAAAAACGTTGGTAAACAATTGCCGCCTGTGAAGGTCATGGACAAGGACGAATATCGCCGCTATGAATTTGACAAAGCCTTGCGCAAAGCGTGGATGAATAGGCGGGACGCCGATTTGGGGCAGGCTGCCGACGGCGAAGACAAGGTTTCGCGCCTCATTGCCCCCATCAAACTCAATTCGGCATTGGCATCCACCCTATTGGGCAGCGATGTCATTACCATTGACCTGCAAGGCAATGTGGAAACGCTTTTTGGCTACAAGTGGAACTTTACCGACAATCCCACCATCCCCGAACAATATCGCTCTCACGGCATTTTTGACTTTGATGTGAAGTACCAACTCAATGCTTCGGGGCAAATTGGCAACCGCATCAAAGTTGAATTTATGAGCAGCAGCGATGCCAATTTTGCTTTTCAAGACCGTTTCAAAGTTACTTATATGGCGCAGGGATTTGGGTTAAAACCCGACGGCGCCGGCGAAGACGACATCATTCAACGCATTGATGCGGGCAATGTGAGCCTGCCGCTGTCAGGCTCGCTCATTACCGGAAGTCAAACCCTGTTTGGGTTTCGCACCGACCTCAAATATGGAAAATTGCTCATCGAAACCATTATTTCGCAACAAAAAGGCGAGGCATCTACCATTGATGTGCAAGGCGGGGCGCAAACTACCAACTTTGACATTCAAGCCGACAAATATGATGCCAACCGCCACTTTTTTTTGCACCACGCATTTAGAAACAAATACAACGATGCGCTCAAATACTTGCCGCTCATACAATCGGGTTATACCATCACTCGATTGGAGGTGTGGGTTACCAACAAAAACGGACGTTTTGAAAATGCTCGCAACATTGTTGCGCTCGATGGTTTGAGCACCGGCACTAATACTCCCACCAACGGCGATAATCCGCTGTACAATGCCTTGAAAGGCGACCCTCGTGTGCGCAATATGAGCCAATTGAATGCAGCGCTTGCAGACCACGGACTACAACAAGGACATGCTTTTGAAAAAATTGAAAATGCTCGTCTTTTGGCCGAAAATGAATATACTTTTCATCCGCAATTGGGCTACATTTCGCTCAATATGGCACTCAACAACGATGAGATATTGGCGGTTGCCTACGAATATACATCGGGAGGGCACACCTACCGCGTGGGTGAGTTGTACAGCGATGTGGCAGCCCCCGGCACGCTGATGCTCAAACTCATCAAGGGCACCAATCTATCGCCGCGCTACAACACTTGGGCGCTGATGATGAAAAATGTTTATAGCCTCGAAACCTACCAATTGAGCAAAGAAGATTTTGTGCTTGATGTGATGCACAAAGACGATGAATTGGGCACTTATGTACCTTATATTTCGGAAAGCAAAATCAAAAATGTGCCGCTCATCAAGGTCTTAAACTTAGACAACACCAACGAAGCAGGCAGTCGTTTTTCGGACGGGCGTTTTGATTTTGTGGAAGGCATTACTATGCACAGCACTCGTGGACACGTGATTTTTCCTGTATTGGAGCCGTTTGGGCGCGATTTGGCAACAGCCATTGGCGACCCCGCCATTGCCGCCAATTATATCTACAACGAACTCTACGATTCAACGCTGGTGAAGGCAAAACAACTATCGTACAAAAACAAATTCAAACTATCGGGGCGTTACAAAGCATCGTCGGGAGCCGAAATTTTGTTGGGTGCAACGGACATTCCGCAAGGCTCGGTGGTGGTTACGGCGGGGGGGCATCAAATTGGTCGAAAATGTGGACTACACCGTGAATTATACTATGGGGCGCGTGCAAATTATCAACCCTGTGTATATGGGCAACAACGTGCCGCTCAAAGTGTCGGTGGAGAGCCTCAACAATTTTTCGATGGTCAGCAAAACCTTGGTGGGCGCCAATTTTAAGTACCCTGTGAACAAACATCTCAACTTGGGGGCTACCATTTTGCATCTTTCGGAACGCCCGCTTACACAAAAAATTAGTTATGGCGACGAGCCTGTGTCTAATACTATTTGGGGCTTCAACGGCTCCTATCAGCACGAGGTGCCGTTGTTTACCAAAGCGGTCAATGCCATACCATTGCTGCAAAAAACCAAGGCGCCTTCTAATTTTAGTTTTGAAGGCGAGTTTGCGCAATTGATACCGGGGCATTCCAAAGCCATTGGCAAATCGGGCAATTCTTACCTCGACGACTTTGAAGCCACGCAACTTACCATCGACCTCAAACAATATACCCAGTGGGAATTGGGCAGCACGCCTCGCTTTGTGAAGAGCGGACGCAGCGGCGTTTATTTTTTGGGCAACAACGATGATAGTATCAGCAACGGTTTTAAGCGTGCGCATATTGCGTGGTATAGCATTGACCCATTGTTTTTGCGCTCGTCAAGTTCCACGCCGTCGTATATGAAAGACAATGCTGCATTGTACCAAAAAAATCACTATGTGCGCGAGATTTCGGAGCGCGAAATCTTTCCCGAAAAAGATGTGATGATTGGCGTTTCCTCTACCATTCCGGTGCTCAATGTTGCCTATTATCCCACCGAGCGAGGCTCCTACAACTACACCACCGACCTCAATCCGGATGGTACGGTCAAAAACCCTGAGCAAAATTTTGGTGCCATCAGTCGTGCCTTGAACGTTACCGATTTTGAAACTTCCAACATTGAGTTTTTTGAATTTTGGTTGCTCGACCCCTTTATTTACAACCCAAACGCAAGGGGCGGTAAATTGTTTTTTAACCTCGGCGATGTGTCGGAAGATGTGTTGTCTGACAAACGAAAATCTTTTGAAAATGGCATTCCCTATCCCTACGACCCAAAACTGCTGGAGGAAACAGCGTTTGGTTATGTACCCAAAATGCAATCGCTCACCAACACTTTTGACAACAACACCGCTGCTCGCCGCTTGCAGGACGTGGGATTGGACGGATTGGGCACTGCCGACGAACGCACATTTTTTGAACGCAAATATGGCTATTTAAGTCGTTTGCGACAAATTCTTTTTCCCAAGGTTTATGACCAATTTCAAGATGACCCTTCCAACGATAACTATCACTACTATCGCGGCGATGACTACGACCGTGCGAGATTAGATATTTTGCAACGCTACAAAAATTACAACAAAACCGAAAACAACTCGCCGCTTGTTACCAGCGGAATGCCCAATGCTGCCACCACTATGCCCAGCACCGAAGACCTCAACAACGACAACACGCTCAACGAATTGGAAAGTTACTACGAATATATGATTGACCTATCGCCGCAGGCTATGCAGGTGGGCAACAACTACATTGCCGATGTGCGCACCTACGATGTGGGCGACGGCGACTACGGCGAGCATCAAGAGGTGAAATGGTATCAGTTCAAAATCCCCATCGACAATGGAATTGCGCACAACAACATCGAGGATTTTAAGTCCATAAAGTTTATGCGAATGTTCCTCACCGGCTTTAGAGATAGTGTGGTGCTTCGTTTTGCAAAACTCAATTTGGTGCGCGGCGATTGGCGCAAATATGACTTTTCGTTGGTGGAAACGCAAGAAGGAACCTCTATGCCCGAAACCACATCCGGCTCGTTGGATATTTCGGCAGTGAGCATCGAAGAAAATGCGGGGCGCACGCCCGTCAACTATGTGCTGCCGCCGGGTGTGAGCCGCGTCATTGACAACACTTCCAACCAACAGTATCAGCGCAACGAACAAGCCATGATGCTCACGGTGCGCGACTTGTCAACAGGGGACGCTCGTGCTACCTACAAAAATATGAACTACGATATGCGCAACTTTCGCCGTTTGCAAATGGATGTGCACGCCGAAGGCATCTACGACAATCAATTGCAAGATGGCGATTTATCACTGTTTGTACGCTTTGGCAGCGATTTTCAGTACAACTATTACGAGTATGAAATTCCGCTGCGCTTTACTCCGCACGGAATGTACAATGGCGATAATGATGTGCAGCGTGCCATTGTGTGGTACCCCGAAAACCGTATGGATATTGACTTGAGCAAACTTACCGACCTCAAACAAGAACGCAATCGACAAATGAAAAGCGGCGCGGGTGTTACCTATCGCACGGCTTACGAAAAATTGGACGGCAAAAATATACTGCGCGTGGTGGGCAATCCCAACCTGGGCGAGGTGCGCACAATGATGATTGGCGTTAGAAATCCTGCCGACCGCAACGGCACGCGATTGGCTTATACCAACGTGCCGCGCGATGGCATTGTGTGGGTGAACGAACTGCGAATGAGCGATTTTGAAGAAGGCGGAGGCTGGGCTGCCACCGGACGTATGACCACAGGCTTTGCCGATTTTGGCACCGTATCGTTGGCAGGAAACATAATGACAGCGGGATTTGGCGGCATCGACACGCGCGTGAGCAATCAACGGCAAGAGGAGTCTGCCTCCTACGACATAAGCACGCAGTTTGAGTTGGGCAAATTCTTTCCCACCTCATTGGGCGTGAGCATTCCCTTTGGATTTGCCTATTCCGAAACATTTATCACGCCCAAATACAACCCCCTCGACCCTGATATTTTGTTCAAAGATGCACTCAAAAATAGTACCCCCAGCGAACGCAAACAGTTGAACGAATTGGTGGTGAACTATGCTATGCGCAAAAACTTTACGTTCAACAACCTGCGTGTTACCGGTGGAGAATTTGCCAAAAAGTTGGGTCCCGTTGCCCCCGGTAACCTATCTGCCGGCTATGCCTATAGCGAAACCATGAAGCACGATGTGAATGTGGCACGCGATTATCACGAGGAGCACCGCATCACGGGAGGCTACGCTTTCACTACAAAACCGCTGGCATTTGCTCCTTTCAAAAACTCAAAAATCAAAACAGATTGGTTCAAAATTGTCAAGGACTTTGCCTTTAATCTCTACCCCAATCAATATGGTTTCAACGGCACTTACACCGATGCCTACAACGAATACATTACACGCTCGTTCTACGAAGGCATGGAGGTAACGCCCATCATTTGGAGAGAGCGTACCAAAGAGCGCAATTATGTGCTGGGCTGGGACATCTTTAGCAACGTCAAATTCAATTTTAATGCTACCAACAATTCGCGGCAGGATATATCTATGGGACGCGAAGCCGATACCATACAGCAGGAAACAGGCTGGCGCAACACGCACTATGGGCACCAATACAAGATTTCGTGGAATATGCCTCTGAACAAATTGCCCATTTTGAGTTGGACCACCACCACGCTTGCCTACAACGCCACCTACGATTGGGACGCAGCACCCATGATTACAGGCTTACCGGATATAATGAGTCCGGGCAATTCTATTCGCAACTCCAACAATTTTCAGGGCAACGTTACCTTTAATATGATGACGCTTTACAATAAATCTAAATTCTTGAAAGACGTGTATCAACAATTTGACGGACGCGCCAAAAAGAAAGTAGAATACAAGGAGGTATCTTACATTAGAGATAAAGCAAACTTTGCACCCAATGAAAAATTGACTGTTAGGCATGCTATGAACACCAAGCAGGATATTAAGGTACAGGTGCTTACAGCCGAAGGCAAAAATGTTGCCTCCACCTTCACCGTAGTGGACGAGCGCACGGTGGACGTGCTGGTCAAAGAAAAACTAACGCAAGCCAAAGTAACCGTAACAGGCAAAGTGCCGGTTGCCGCCAGCCCCTTGGTGTACACAGGTAAACTCAGTTTGCGCATGCTGATGATGATAAAAAATATAAACGTGGCTTATACACGCGGCGGCGAAACCTCGCTGAGCGGCTACGAGCCTAATACTACGATAATGGGATTGGATGGGGCGTACGATTTTAATGCACCCGGTGCCGCTTTTATTCTCGGCTCGCAAAGCAGCGATTTTTGGGGCAATTTTGGGGGCAATGCTACCGAATATATGCTCACCGATGCACGCCGAAACGGTTGGCTCATCGGTGGGGATACATCCCTCATCATCAACCCTTTTAGTATGCGCACTACCAACAATCTTACCATGAAGGTATCATTGGAACCCTTGCGCGACCTTCGCATTGACCTCACTGCAATGCAAACACATAGCCAAAGCCGCACGTGGTACAAAAGCAACGAATGGTACGACGACAATAAAAATATACCCTTGCTGCCGCCCATTGAGCAAGGCAATTTTACAACCTCTACCATCTCCATTGGCTCGGCATTTGAGCGTGCCAATAGCGAAAATATGTATGACTCAAAGGCATTCAATCGTTTCAAAAGCGCGCGGCAAGAAATAGCGCAAAACCTTGCACACGAGCGGTTTGGTGCGGGCTATTCTGCCGATAGCGCGGGCTTTCCAAGTGGGTATAGTGCCATAGCGCAGGACGTGCTCATACCGGCGTTTTCGGCTGGATACTTGGGACAAAGCGTGCAAAAGAAACAGGTGGATTACACCAAATTTATGTCGCAAATTCCGCTTCCCAATTGGCAAATCACCTATTCGGGCTTGTCCAACATCCCTGCATTGAAGTCTTTTATTAAATCCGCCAGCATTACGCATTCCTACAAATCGGTTTATAGTATCAGCAATTTTTCGTCCAACACCAACTACTTGGAGGATGATACAGCGCACATGCTTAGGAATGATTACGGAGATTTTTTTTCGCCCTACACCATTGCCAATGTGAGCCTCACCGAAAACATTGTGCTTGGAGGCATCGATATAACGTGGCTTGTGGGCGTGCAAACCCGCTTTCAATTGAGCAAAAATCGCCGCGTGGACTTGAGTTTGAGCAACAATCAAATCTTAGAAAATAACAATTGGGAAACCACTGTGGGCTTGGGATATTCGTTCAATCTGCCGCAGATATTCAGTTTTTCGCAACCCACCAGCAAAAACAATTTTACCACACGCGCAGACGTTTCGGTGCGCGACGACAAAACCATCATCCGCAAACTCACCGAAGAGACCACGCAAATCACCGATGGCAACCGCAATATATCCATCAAATTCACAGCAGATTACCTGCTGCTGAAAGACCTTACCTTCCGCTTGTATTTTGATTGGCTCAAAAGAAACCCCTACATATCGGCAGTCAATGCCACCAACTGGTCGGCTGGTTTTAGTTTGCGCTATGTGCTGGGAATGTGATGGGGTGCAGCATAAAGGTATAAAGGTACAATTCCCCCAAAAATAAATTTTGCAATTAAAAAATAACTATTACCTTTGCACCCGAACTTATTTACCCAAAAGAAAATTTGAACATTGAAACATTTCACTACATACTTAACATTAAATAACGCAAGATATTTGGCAGTGCCGGATATTTGTATAAACACACACACACACACACACACACACACAAGGGTTTAAAAGGAAACACGCGCACGCGAAATATAATACTTTCATTTTAAATAACAACACAACCGTTGCATATTTTTTTATATGCGAACGGTTTTTTTATTTATTCACCCTCTAATTTTTATTATTATGTTGGAGTACTCTTTGCACGAGAACCTGCTCACAGAGCGGACCGACGACTTTGCGGCGCAGCCGCACGTCAAAAACAGTTACAAGCGCGACCAACTCATTGAGTTGATGCTGCAGCGCGGTACCTTGGTAACCAAAACGGACATCATTGCCGTGCTCAACAACCTTGAGGAAACGGTGGACTACATTGTCCGCAACGGCGGCACGGTAACTATGCCGCTGTTCGACACCGGCTTTTCTATTGGCGGCGTGTTCGACAGCGCAATGGACAGTTTTGACCCCGCGCGGCACAAGTTGCACGTTACCATTCGCAAGAGTGCGGTATTGCGCGCAGCCGAAAAGGAGGTCAAACTCACCAAAAAGATCGAAGAGCGGCCGGTTGGGAAAGTGTGTCCTCCCCCGTTTAAATCTTGGGGGTTGCCGGATCAATAAAAA
>BNTQ01000018.1 GCA_025996715.1 Bacteroidia bacterium
GCTGACTTTGACTGCCATTTGGGTGGACACCACAGGCAACAGTGCCAAAGAGCAAAACGGCGAGCCTAAGTTGGCTATCAAGTATTTGGCAGGTACTCACGGCATAGGAACCACAGTAATCGACAGCATATTGAAAGGAGGCAATGCGATTGTGCGCGGCAGCAATACCTTTACGGCTGTTACAAATTATGCTTTCCAGTGGTGGACCGACGGCACCAACACTTACCACCCGAATGCCACGCTAAACAATATCACCAACCCGCTGACTTTGACGGCTATTTGGTTAGACACCGCAGGCAACGGAGCCAAAGAGCAAACCGGCGAGACCAAATTTGCTATCAAATACTTGGCAGGTGCTCACGGCAGCGGTGCCACGGTAATTGACAGCGTATTGAAAGGAGCCAATGCGGTTGTGCGCGGAGCCAACACCTTTACGGCTGTTACAAATTATGCGTTCCAGTGGTGGACCGACGGAACCAACACTTACTACCCGAATGCCACGCTAAACAATATCACCAACCCGCTGACCTTAACGGCAATTTGGGTGGACACCACAGGCAACGACGCCAAAGAACAGAATAGCGAGCCTAAATTTGCTATCCAATACTTGGCAGGTACTCACGGCACCGGTGCCACGGTAATCGACAGCATATTGAAAGGAGCCAATGCGGTTGTGCGCGGAGCCAACACCTTTACGGCTGTTACAAATTATGCTTTCCAGTGGTGGACCGACGGCACCAACACTTATCACCCGAATGCCACACTAAACAATATCACCAACCCGCTGACTTTGACGGCTATTTGGTTAGACACCGCAGGCAACGGAGCCAAAGAGCAAACCGGCGAGACCAAATTTGCTATCCAATACTTGGCAGGTGCTCACGGCAGCGGAGCCACGGTAATCGACAGCGTATTGAAAGGAGCCAATGCGATTGTGCGCGGCAGCAACACGTTCACAGGTCAAGTGCCTTATGAGTTCCAGTGGTGGACCGACGGCACCAACACTTACTACCCGAATGCCACGCTAAGCAATATCACCAACCCGCTAACCTTAACGGCGATATGGGTGGACACCACAGGCAACGCTGCCAAAGAACAAAACGGCGAGACCAAATTTGCTATCCAATACTTGGCAGGTACTCACGGCATAGGTGCCACGGTAATCGACAGCGTATTGAACGGAGGCAATGCGGTTGTGCGCGGCGCCAACACCTTTACGGCTGTTACAAATTATGCTTTTCAGTGGTGGACCGACAGCACCAACACTTACCACCCGAATGCCACATTAAGCAATATCACCAACCCGCTGACACTGACGGCAGTTTGGGAAAATAAGGATACAACAGAGAATGGCTTGAATGATACCTTGCTGGTGTTTAAAAGGTATGCAGTGGTCAAATTGGGCAACAATGCTATCTTCCTCAACCTGCGCAAATTGCGTGAGGATGGTTATCATCCGATCTACTGTTATTGGTACGAAGATGGAGAACTGATAGGCACAGGCTTTGTTTACTCAGCAGGCGACTCTCGCGAAGATAAAATCACGTCGGGAAAATATAGTTTTAGGTTGATTACCAAAGAAGATGGTGTTTATTATTCTACGGTGGAAGAGATAGAGATTCAATCACTCAATTCCTCGCTGATGGTCTATCCTAATCCTGTTAACGAAGCCAAACTGCACATTGGCAATGTACGCATGCTGACAGTTGAGAGCGGACCCAATATTCCTATTGTGGAGATTTACAATATCAATGGTGGATTAATATTTGAAGTGCCCATTTTGCCGCTCACCTCAGACAATACTGCGACTATTGATGTGTCTCGGTTGAGAGCAGGTGTTTACTTTATAAAAGTGGGTGAAAATATCTCTAAAGTGGTGGTGAAATAATTACCATTGAACAATGTGTTCATCAACAGAATAGTCAAACCAATCAAAAAAAGCCTTAGCCTTGCTTGGTTTGCTGTTTGATGAAGCGTACAATCCAATCATCACGCCTGTGAAACCGCCTGCCACTTCGGTGCTTAGGTAGCGGGTATCTAATTTGCCCAATTCCTTGTACTGCCATTCAAAACCCAATTTGTCGTTGTCAAAATGGCTGCGCGTTGCCCTTTTTTCAAACGGAAAAATCAAAAACTAAAAACAGGTTCATAAAAATCTTATTAAAATCAAAGTTTAGACAATTTTACCACTAACTTTTCCCCTACATATTTCACTTTGGTCGCCGGCAATTTGCGTCCATCGGGGCTATACCATTCAACTGTAAGCTCGCAAGCAGCGGGCATTCCGCTGTAACTTCCTTTGATTTTATGCAGCGTTAATGTTTGACGAACTTCGTTCCAATCGGCGCGGATGGTTATGTAATTTCCCTTTTCGTAATTGTAATTGACGCCTTCGTCTTCATAGACCGTGAATGTGGCATCTTGTCCGGTATAAACCTGCAAGGTAATGTTTTCAACTTGCGACTCTTTTGTGCTTTGAATAACTTTTCCGATTGGGATAATGGAACCTGCTTTTACAAATAGCGGCATTCGCTCGTAGGGCGCATCCACTTTGATTGTTTTGCCACCTTGGATGTATTTTTTGGTTTCAAAATCATACCAACCGTTGTTGGGAAAATAGACATTGCGCCGGCGGGCTTTGTATTCGTACACAGGACAAACCATGATGTTGGGACCAAACATATATTGGTCGCTGATGTTGTGGGTCTGTTTGTCCTGTCCAAAATCCATGACCAGGGCACGCATAATGGTGTAATCGTCGAAATGCGTTTTTCCGGCAAGCGAATAAATATAGGGCATCAGGCGATAACGCAATTGGTCGTAATAGACCATACTTTTGTATGCCGGATGATTTGCGGGTGCTATGTTGAAAATTTCGCGCAAAGGATATTGTCCGTGGCTGCGAAACAATGGGCAAAACGCGCCAAACTGAAACCAGCGCGTATTGAGTTCGCGCCATTCGTCCATATCTGCCGAGCCTTCTTTGGCACGCTCGTAGCGTTGCTTTACGCAAAATCCGCCAATGTCCATTGTCCAGTAAGGTATTCCGGATAAAGCAAAATTCAGCCCTGCCGAAATCTGCGCTTTCATATCTTCCCAACTCGTGCCAATGTCGCCGCTCCAAGTTGCCGTCGAATAGCGTTGCAATCCCGCAAAACCCGAACGGGTCAGCAAAAAGACTCTGTCGTTGGGATTGACCGAGCGCTGTCCTTCGTAAATAGCCTTTGCATTCATCAATGCGTAGGTATTCAGGTATTCGGTCGAAGTTCCCAAAGCGGTCGGCGTGCTCAAAGCCTTGCGATATTCCAACGTGCTGTTGGAAAGAATATCAGGTTCTGAAGCATCCATCCACCATGCATCTATTCCCAGACTGTACAATTTTTTGTTCATCTGTTCCCAGAACAATTTGCGGGCGCCTGCACTGTAAGCATCATAATATCCGCCGATATATCCTCGTCCAATCCAGTCGCGAATACTGTCTTTGACGGCGCGGTTGTACATCCATCCTTTGTTGTCAAAAGCCTTGTAATTGTCGGTAGTATGATAGAATTTGGGCCAGACGGAAATCATAATTCTGGCATTCAAATTGTGAACAGCATCCACCATTGCTTGGGGGTCGGGGAAACGTGCCGTGTCAAAATCGTGGCTTCCCCATGCATCTTCGGGCCAATAAAACCAATCCTGCACGATATTGTCGATGGGGATATTGCGCTTGCGATACTCTTTTAAAGTACCCACCAACTCATCCTGCGTTTTGTAACGCTCGCGGCTTTGCCAATAACCCATTGCCCATTTGGGCATAATTTGCGCCTTGCCGGTAACGGTGCGATAACCGCCAATGACCTCGTCCATGCTATTTCCACGAATAAAATAATAGTCAATCAAATCGCCCATTTCTGACCAAAACGATAAGCGGTTTTGCTCGCTTTCGGGGCGCGGGCTTAGCGCCTTCAATCCGATGTAAGAAATGCCGCCGTCGGGTTGCCAATCTAATTTGATGCGATGCCGCTGGCCTGCCGTCAGCGAAACTGCAAACTTGTAACTATTGGGATTCCAAGCCGTGCGCCAACGTTCGGGCACCGCCAATTTGTTGTCAATATACACCTTTGTATATCCGGCATAATAGAGAATAAAGCGATAAATTCCGGTTTCGTTGGCTTCGATTTCGCCCTCCCAAGTAATTCGTGAATTATAGAAATGAAAATCCTGCGGAAATTTTTTGACCGTTTCCAAATTCTCATAATCAATTTGTGATTCAACACGGCTCAAAAAAATTTGATTGGCGTCGCCGTTGGTCATATAAGTAGCCGTCAATCCGCCTTCGTTTCCGTCTTTGTCATACAGTTTAAATTGGTCTAATTGGGCATAATCGCGCGGGTCGCCAAATTTGGTGAGCGAATAATTGTCCCACAAAACACCGTAATTTTTAGTGGAAACAACAAACGGCACCGAAACTTTGGTATTGTACTGATAAAGCGTTTCGTTTTTGCCTTTGTAATTAAATTCGTCCGATTGATGCTGCCCCAATCCGTAAAAAGCCTCGTCGGCGTCCGATTCAAAGACCTGCTGCACGGAATAGGCATTTTTGCCGTCAAATTGAAAGGGCGTAAAAGTTTTTCCGCCGCCCTGTTTTTCGGCGAGTAAGATGTTGCCCTGCAAATCGGCCAACGATACCTCGCCTGTTGCCAACGATACTGCGGCTTTGAGCGTAGCCGTGGTCAAAATCACATGCCCATTTTCCTCAACCACTTTCCAATCGGTAGTTTTTGTATTTTCTACCACCGAAATCAGGCTTTTTTTAGCAGGAAATCCGCTTTTGGGAATAGCAGTAACGTGGATAATATCATCGCTTACCACTTGCAAGCGAATTTTGTTACCCACCACAACGCCGTCGGGCATTGTTTCAAAAGAGCCGCCGCAGCCCAACAAGCACGGCACAGATAAAATCAACAAAAATTTTAATTTTTTCATTTCATTTTAATTTATGTTAGAAATATTTTTTGCAAAGTTATAAGTATAAAATGAAATAACCTTGTTCAAATAGTGCCAAAAGAGGATTTTTTTTGAATATCGGCAGGCTCAAATGTTTCCATTTTGGGTGCAATAATGTTTTTGCCTATCGCCCGAATGGGCGGGATGATAAATCAGTTCTACCATAATATATTGATACACAACATTTTATGATATTACTTCTGTTAAATAGTCTTAAAACGCCTTTAATTTTTGCCCACTAAATTTTGTTATATTCATTTTTTTCACACCTTTGCAGCACATTATTGTCTAATTTAAACCAACGTTTAAATTAGACAGTTTTTGGAGGGAAAAAAGAAAAAACCAAAGACCATAAGTCTCTGGTTTTCAACGAAATGAAAAATATTATGTGATTTTAAAAGTTGTCTATTTTAAACGTTCGTTTAAATTAGACAATTCAAAAATCAACGAATTGTCCATTGTCCATTATTCATTGTTAATTGTTCATTGTTAATCGTATCGCTATGCTAAAAAAACTTCTTGCAATCGTATTGTTACTTCCTTGTTGCGCGTTGGTTTTGCGGGCGCAAAATAGGAACATTTCGGGTATCGTAACCGACGAGAGCGGCGAGCCTGTGATTGGCGCCAGCGTAATCGTAAAAGGGACTACAATAGGCACAAACTCCGGTATCAATGGAAATTACGACATCACCGCTCCTGCCGACGCCACCTTGGTGTTTTCGTTCATAGGATTGAACACACACGAAGAAGCGGTTGGGGGACGCGCCCGCATAGATGTGCAGTTGGGCACAGGAACGCAAGCCATTGACGAAGTGGTGGTGGTAGCCTACGGCACGCAGCGCAAGCGCGACCTCACAGGTGCAGTGTCGGTGGTGGATATGACGGAGATGAAAAAAATGCAAGCACCCAACATTGGGCAGGCTTTGCAATCGTTGGCGGCAGGCGTTAATGTAACCACATCCGGTGCCCCTGGTTCGGGTGCCGATATACGGATTAGAGGCGTGGGCAGTTTCTCCAACGTGGGTCCATTGTACGTGGTGGATGGTATGATTTTGGACGGCTCGCAGCGGGAGTTCAATGTGAGCGACATCGAAAGTATGCAGGTGCTCAAAGATGCCTCGGCTACCGCCCTCTACGGCGCACGCGGTGCCAATGGCGTGATTATTGTTACCACCAAAAAAGGAAAAGAAGGTCCCGCCAAAATAGATTTTTCGGCTACATGGGGCGTGCAGCAAATTGCCAACCGCATAGAAACAATGAACAGCATAGAATTTTTGCGCATCAACAGGCAAGCCTACGACAATGCCGGCAGAGAGTGGCCCGGCGAGCCGGCACAAGGACAAGTGCTTGTTAATACCGATTGGCAAGATGAATTTTTTCAAAATGCTTTGATGCAGGACTACAATTTGAGCGTGTCGGGTGGAAATGCCAACGGCAACTACTTGTTTTCGTTTGGCTATTACAATCAGGATGGGGTGGTCAAAGGTCCCACCCACGAACGCCTTACCGCCCGCAGCAATGCCGAAGCCCGAAAAGGGATATTTTCCTTTGGCGAAAATTTGTTGGTGGCGCATTCCACAACACAACCTATGATAGGGGCGCCGTTTATTGATTTGGCGCGTATGCCGCCTGTGATACCTGTTCGCAACCAAGACGGCACCTACGGCACCGGCAACAGCAGTTATCAAACCTACGGTGCCAACCCTATTGGCATGCAAGAAATGTACCAACATCGGCAAACTTCCAAGCGTATTATTGGGAATACTTATTTGCAAATAGAACCTATTGCCGGCTTACAATTCAAGTCGAATGTGGGTGTGGAATACCACAACTATTTTGACCGTGAGTTGGAGATTTACAAGCAAGTCCGCTACCTGACCGTGTCGTCCTACGACAATCAGTTGCTGGAGCGCAAAGGCGATTTTATGAGTTGGATGTGGGAAAATACTGCCTTTTACAAAAAAGAAATTGGCAAACACAAATTTGATGTATTGCTGGGCTACACTGCCCAAGAGCGCACGTCGCGCAACCACGTTGGCATAGTAAAAGACCTTGCCCAAGGGTATTGGGTACCCAGCGCGGGCATCACAGAGCCGGCATTGATAGGCACCGACTCCGAGCAAGCAATGACCTCGTGGTTGGGGCGCATCAACTATGATTTTGCAGGCAGATATTTGTTACAGTTCAATATCCGCAGAGACGGTTCTTCGCGCTTTGGCGAAAATTATCGCTTTGGTAACTTCCCCTCGGCATCGCTGGGCTGGCGCGTGAGCGAGGAGGCTTTTTTTGCTCCTGCCAAACAATGGGTAGATGATTTGAAAATACGTTTTAGTTATGGCATAATAGGCGACCAGCAAGCACTGCCCAACTACGCTTACGATACTTACGTGGTGCGGGGAACCGAAGGTGTTATTTTGGGCACCGACCAAACCTATTACCCGGGGGCTATCCAAAAAGGGCGGGCAAACCCCGACTTGCGCTGGGAGCAAAAAACTACCCTCAATGCCGGCATCGACTTTGCAGCATTGAGCCAAAAACTGTATGGCTCGGTAGAATATTTTCGCTCCGATTCTAAGGACTTGCTGCTGCAACTGCCCATTGCGTGGACATCGGGCACCGACATTACGCCTTGGACTAACTATGGCAGCGTGCGCAACGAAGGCGTGGAAATCACCTTGGGATGGCGCGAAACGCAAAAGGAATTTAAGTACAACGTGGCACTGAATTTATCCTCTGTGGGCACCACCGTGTTGGAATTGGGCGAGAGTTATCGCGAGGCGGGCATCAGCAATGTGAACCGCTCCGAAAAAGGACGCTCGGTGGGCGATTTTTACGTGATACGCACCGATGGAATTTTTCAAACATGGGACGAAATATATGCGCACACCTCAATGGTAAAAAACGAAACCACAGGCGCAACGCTGCCGGTGATGATACAACCCAACGCTGCCCCCGGCGACATTCGCTACAAAGATATTAACAGTGACGGCAAAATAGATGCCGACGAC
Organism: Bacteroidia bacterium; assembly: GCA_025996715.1. Classification (GTDB taxonomy): domain Bacteria; phylum Bacteroidota; class Bacteroidia; order Bacteroidales; family UBA932; genus BNTQ01. Next base: position 8,001 of record BNTQ01000018.1, read on the forward strand.
AAAGAATATGTGGGCAGCCCATTCCCAAAATTTGAGATAGGACTTACCTTTGCGGCAGAGTACAAGGGCTTTGATTTCAGTTTGTTTTTGGCAGGCGTTTGGGGCAACAAGATATTCAACAACGTGAAATACTGGATGGAACGAATGGACGAAACCGCCAACCTGCCCAAAAACTTAGCACCTTGGACACCCGAAAATCACTCTACCACCACGCCCCGCGCATTTATGGGTCCCAACGACAACACCATTGTTTATTCCGACCGATGGATTGAAGACGGAACTTACTTGCGCCTCAAAAACATACAGGTGGGATATTCTTTTACAAAGAGTTTGTTCAAAAATGTAAAGTTTGTAGAAAACGCCCGATTGTATGTGGGGGTACAAAATTTATTTACACTGACTTCTTATTCGGGTTTTGACCCCGAAATATCGGGCGGTTCTATTTTTGGAAAAGGCAATGACGATGGGCATTTTCCACCGGTGAGAACTTTTACTTGCGGACTACAACTAACCTTTTAGTGAATATATTATGATGCAAATGAAAAACATAAAACTACTGCCGTTCATTGCCTGTGTGTGGCTTATGGCTTCGTGCAGCGACAATTTTTTGGAGCGCGAAAACCCCAACGAAATGACAACCAGCGACTTTTGGAAAACGGAAGACGACCTGATGTCGGGGCTTAATGCCGCCTACCGTCCGTTGCGCTTCAACGGCTTGTATTCGCGCTGGTTGCACGTGCTTTACGTCTCGCGCTCCGACGAGGGATATTCTACCTCGCCCAACCCCGATTTTATATCGTATTCCAATTTTCTCACGCGCAATAACAGCGACACCGAAGGCGTATTTTTCCCTTGGTTGGATATGTACAAGGGGGTATTTTGGGCAAATCAGGTGTTGGACAATGCGCCCAAAGTAACAATGGATGCCGATTTGCGCGAGCGGGCATTGGGCGAGGCGTACTTTTTGCGAGGCGTGCAATACTTTCACATTGCCGGCGTATTTGGACGCGGTCCCCTTAGCCTCACTTCGTTTGCCGAAACGGATGTGCCCATAGGCGAGCAAGAGGATTTGTATCTTCAAGCAAAATCAGATTTTGCAGAAGCCGCAAAACGCTTGCCTGCCTACTACGACAATTCAAAAGACCTTGGACGAGCAACGCAGGGCGCCGCTTTGGGTATGCTGGCAAAGGTATGCGCTCAGTTGCACCAGTGGAGCGAGGTGGAGCAATCTTGTGCGGTTATTTTTGCACTCACAGGCAGCAGTGGGCAGCCGCTATACAAACTTGTCAATTACAAAGATAATTTTACGGCTGCTAACGAAAATAATGAAGAGTCGCTTTTTGAAATACAGTACGCATCAGGAATACAGGCGGGTATAGAATTGGGTTGCCAGCGTCCAAAATTTCTTGGATTGCCAGGTGATGGTATTGCGTTTGACGATGCCACGGCACGCAACATCGTAAAAGCAGATTTGGAAAAAGAAACAACCACAAGCGGACAAGTAGATCCGCGCTTGAAGCACACGCTGTTTTACTATGATGTCAGCACTGCAAGCGAACCGTATTACGGCAAAACTTGGGCAGAGTGGGGAACACCCAACAACAGCAAAGTATATTGGAAAAAATACACCAACTACGAAACGCAAACCTATGAAGACTTTAATTCCGGCATCAATTTTCGCGTGCTGCGTTTGGCAGACCTATACCTGCTGTATGCCGAAGCCCTCAACGAGTTGAGTAGAACTGCCGAGGCGTACACCTACATCAACTATGTGCGCCGTCGTGCCGATTTGCCCAACTTAGAAAATTCTACCGTGTTTGCAGGCATAGGCAACGACCAAGTTAAAATGTGGAAACAAATTATGCACGAACGCTCGTGCGAACTTGCCGGCGAATCTTGGCGATGGCTTGACCTCGAACGCTGGGGTATGTTTGAAAGAGCAGAAGATATTTCGTGGTTAAAGAGCAGGGACAGCGAGTTCAACAATTTTACCATTGGCAAAAGCAACCGCTTCCCCATACCTTACCGCGAAATAGGATTGGTAAAAGGATTGGTGCAAAACCCGGGATTTTAATTCAATGAACAATGAACAATTAACAATGAACAATGATGTCTTTTTGAAACTTGAAACCTGAAACTTGAAACTCTTTAAACGTTATGAAAAAACTACTCACCCTTGTATCCTGCACCGCGTTGCTGGTAGTATTTATTGCCTTTGCGTGCGGCAGTTCCAACGACGGAGTGTTGGTGTGGAACGACCCGCCCACCTCTGCCGACACGCTGTACCAAAACCCGCTGTTTGAACCCGACGTGGCAGACCCTTCTTTTATGAGGGCAAACGACGGCTGGTTCTATGCCTATGGTACCGAAAACACGTGGTCGCCGGGCGTTACGCGCATTGTTCCCATTGTGCGTTCCAAAACGATGAAAAGATGGGAATATGTTGCCGATGCTTTTACCAAGGACACCAAGCCCGCGTGGAAAACAGACGGCGGCATTTGGGCGCCGCAAATTGTGTTTCGCAACGGCACCTACTACCTCTACTATAGTTTTTCAAAATGGGACGACAGCAACCCCGGCATTGGTTTGGCAACCTCGCCGTATCCCTACGGTCCCTTTACCGACCAAGGCAAAGTATTTGATGCGCAGTCCATTGACGTACCCAATAGCATTGACCAATTTTTTATTGAAGTGGGCGAGGGGCGCAACAAAAAACGCTACCTTTTTTGGGGTAGTTTTCGCGGCATCTATGGCATTGAAATGGCTGATGATATGAAGACCACTATGGGCGCAAAATTCAAAATTGCAGGCAATGGTTTTGAGGCAACCTACATCTATCCTAAGAATGGGAAATTCTACTTTTTTGGTTCTTCGGCAAGTTGTTGTGAGGGTGCCAACAGCCGGTACCGCGTATCGGTGGCGGCAGCCGACGACATCAAAGGACCTTACAAAACAAAAGACGGCGTGGACATTATTGATAACGGACGTGAGGGCACGCCTTTTTTGGTGGGTGATGCAACAACAGGCTGGGTGGGACCCGGGCACAACGGCGAAATCATCACCGACGACCACGGTCGCGACTTTATAATCTACCACGCCATAGCGGTGAACAATCCTTTGCTGCCCAACGGCGCCACCCGCCGCCCGCTAATGATGGACGAAATACTATGGATAGACGGATGGCCTACCATTGCAGGCAACGTACCAAGTTCAACGCAAAAAACAGCACCCTATTTTCAATAATTGAGAATTGAGAGTGGAGAGTTGAGAATGAATTTTTTATTAACCTTTAATATCTAAAAATTATGAAAAAATTACTATCTGTTTTCACAGCATTATTGCTGGTAGGGAGTGCCTCGGCGGCACTTAGCCACTTTGTGGATTTTAATGACGGCGGACTTACTGCCGGCAACCTGCAAAAGGGAGTTTTTGCGGTGGCTGACATCGATGGCGATGGCGACCTCGACATCATTGTCAGCGGAGACGATGATGGTGAAAAAGGTGCCGTTTTGCTCAATGACGGCGCAGGCACTTTTACAGTGCAAGGCGACCCCCGCGTTATTACAATGGGAATAGCCGGCGGCATCAAATTTGGCGACATCGACGGTGATGGCGACCTTGATGTGATTTTTGCAGGACGGGGTGGCGGCAGTGCTATGGGCATTGCCCTCAACGACGGCGCGGGCGTGTTCACCCTTGCCGCTACAAGCGATTACCCACAGCATAGCGACGGCAATATGTCGTGCGGTTTTGCCGATTTCAACAACGATGGCTTATTGGATTATTGGTTTTTTGGCAATGGCGTGAATAACTGCGCTATTTACTTTCAGCAATTGGATGGCAGTTTTGTAAAGGATATATCTTCCTTTGGCGGATTTAACTTTTTTGAACCTGGGGTTACGGTGATAGATTTCAACAACGATGGATATATGGACATCGTGGTACAAGGTAATGACGCAGGTACAGTTACTCGCTATGTCGGTATATTTTTGAATGATGGGTATGGTGCATTTACACTTTCTGCACAGCCAAACGTCATTCCAAAAGGCAACGGCACGGTGTCGTGGGGCGATTTTAACGGCGATGGATTTCCCGATATGCTGCTCAACGGCGATGGATGGCTGGGTTCGGGTGAGGATAACGATGGCATAGTACGCCTCTATAAAAATAACAACGGCACATTAGAGGTAGCGCGTATTTTTGAGCCGTACCGTCAAAACTCTATGGACAACGGTACAAGAATAGTGGATTGGGACAACGATGGCGACCTTGACATCATTATTGCCGGATGGAACCCAACAAAAGACAGGCAAGCAACCGACCTCTTTTTGTGCACCGACCCTGCTAATTTTACCTTTACAGAGGACGCTCTGGGCGATACTTATCTCCCCAGTGTATCGGAACAATCATTGGAAGTTGCCGACCTCAATGCCGATGGTAAAGCAGATTTGATGCTGATGGGCTTCAGTAACGGAATAGGGTCTTACGGCAGGCGCATTACAGGATACGTGCCCAACAATACTGCTAATGCTTCCGTTCCACCCGATGCACCCACAAATTTGGCACGTAGCGAAGCATTTGTGAACAATCGCAGTGTTAGCACTTTTTCGTGGACTGCCCCTGCAAGCGAGGCAGCAAAGATGGGCACTACCTACAATCTGGCGCTCAAAAATATAAGCACCGGCAAATGGCTCTACAACCCAATGGCAATCATAGCAGCAGATGCAACTAACGGCTGGCGCCAAGTTACAGGTGCCGGTAATGTGGGCGGAGCCATCACGTGGGAACTATACAATCTGCCCACCGGCGACTATGAATGGACGGTGCAGGCAATTAACGGTGCTTACACAGGTGGTGCTTTTGCTGCCACACTATCGTTCACAGTACCTCCTCCTCACCTCTATTTTAATGCCAATGGCGGCTCAGTAGGGACTGCCAGCAAGCAGGTAACTTACAAGGCAGTCGTAGGCGAATTGCCTATACCCACCCTCACCGATAATTTCTTTAATGGCTGGAATACAGCGCAAGACGGCACCGGCGAAACCTACACCGCTGCAACAGTGTACAACAAAACCGTGAGCAACACGGTTTATGCACAGTGGATATACCGCGAAAACGGAGCATACGTTTTGTTATTCAACAACAACGGCGGCACAGGCGGACGCGAATATCAATATCTTAATACTATCACAGGCAACATAGATTCTTTGCCCGCTCCCACCCGCACAGGCTACACGTTGTCGGGCTGGAACACCTTGCAAGATGGTAGCGGTGCTGTTTACACTACCGGCGGCACATTCAACACCGACACCACCCTCTACGCACAATGGACAGCCAACGTTTACAAGTTATTCCTTGATGCCAACACAGGCGCTTTTGCCGGCGGCAAACTTATGGATACCCTTGATGTTACTTACGATGCTGCTGTGGGCACATTGCCCGCGCCTACTCGTGCTGCTTATCTCTTTACGGAATGGAATACCGCACAAGACGGTAGCGGCCTCACTTGTACAGCCACAACAATTTACCCATTACCATCCAACATCACCCTATATGCACAGTGGCAGGAGCGCACAACGCCGTTCGCCAATAACTTTTCGGAATTGGATATTCAGCAAGGCGACATTGCCGTGGGCGACATTGACGGCGATGGCAAATTGGATATTATTGTCAGCGGCGTTTCCGGCACGGTTGAAAAAGGCGCTGTTCTGTTGGGCAAAGGCGACGGCACTTTTGACAAAGCAAATGACGAACGAATTATTAAAATAGGAAAAGCAGGAGGTATTAAATTCGGCGATATTGACGGCGATGGCGACCTTGATGTTATTTTTGCCGGATGGGGTGCTACGAGCAGCGCTATAGGTATTGCCCTCAATGACGGCACAGGCAGATTTACCCTTGCCGACGCATCCGCTTATCCGCGTCATAGCAGCGGCAATATGTCGTGCGGATTTGCCGATTTTAATATGGACGGATTGCTGGATTATTACTTTTTTGGCAACGGTGTACATAAGTGCGTCCTATATTTGCAGCAACCCGCCGGCACTTTTGTGGCGGATACCTTACTCGTTGAAGACAAAAACCTTGTAGAGCCGCAGGGTTCGATAATAGATTTCAACAACGATGGGTGGATAGACATTGTGATACAAGCGTTTGACGATACCGGCAATGAGCGGTACACAGCCGTCTTTACGAATGATGGCTGGGGACATTTTACAAAGATGTCGCAACCCAATCTTAAACCGCGAGCCAACGGCACAATATCGTGGGGCGACTTTAACAATGACGGATTTCCCGATATGGTACTCAATGGAGATAATGGGGCTAAAGCAAATGACGAAGAAAGAGAAATTCGTATCTATAAAAACAATGGTGGTACTACGCTGGAACAGGTAGCCGAGTTTTCACTTTATCGGCAGGGGTCTATGTACAACGGAACAGCAGTGGTAGATTGGGACGGCGACGGCAACCTTGACCTCATTGTTGGAGGATGGAATCCAACGATGGGGAGGCAGGCAACCTCGCTCTTTAGATGCACCAATCCTACCAACTTTACCTTTGTGGAAGACCAGACTTGGGGCAATGCCACACCCGGTGTTTCGGAGCAAGCATACGAAATTGCCGACCTCAATAGCGATGGCAAACCCGATTTGCTGATGATGGGCTACAGTACTCCTTACAATCAGAACATTTTTGGCTGGGTGCTCAATACTTCGGCTAATGCATCCACCAAACCCGCTGCCCCAACAGGTCTTAAAACGCAAGTTGGTACCGATGCAGATGCTGTTAAATTCACCTGGGTTGCACCTTCGAGCGAGGCTGCAAAAATAGGGACTACCTACAATCTGTCTATAAAAAATACAACTACCGGCAAATGGGTGTACAACCCAATGGCAATAACAGCAGATGGCGCAACCAACGGCTGGCGCAAGGTTACCGGTGCAGGCAATATGGGGCTTACCAAAACCTATGAGTTGTACGGCTTGCCCGATGGCAACTATGAATGGACGGTACAGGCAATCAACGGCGCATATATGGGCGGCACATTTGCACCTACGCAAACATTTACCATAGCAGGCGGTGTGTGGACAAGCGGAACCGGCACTGAACCCGAAGACCCGGGCGACCCCCAAGGTCCCACCGCAGTAGGCAGCACCGATGCCAACCCAACGCTTGTGTATGCTGTGGACAAAAACATTATTATCCACAGCAGCGAGAGCGTTACGCAAACAGCCGAAGTATTCAACACTGCGGGTAGTTTGATAGCAACAAAAACATTTGCCGTCGACACCGAAATTTACATCGCCGAAACAGGACTTTATATTGTAAAGATTACGCCTGTCGGCAAAGCATCTACTGCAGTAAAGGTTATAGTACGCTAACATTTTTATCAATACAAGGGCGCAAAAAAAGATACAAATCTCGTTTTGTGCCCTTGTTGTTTTTATGTAAAAAAATACATTTATGAAAAAGATATTATCTCTATTTGTAGCACTGCCGTTGCTTTTTTCGTGCAATACCCAAAAGCCGATTAACATTGTTAATCCGCTCAATGTGGAATTTGGCGACCCTTTTGTTTTGGCGGCAGCCGACGGTAAATACTATATGTATGGCACCGGCGATAATCTAAATGGGTTCAAGGCATATTCGTCCAGCAATTTGCAGGATTGGAAAGACGAAGGGCAAGTGTATGTAGGCGCCGCAGCCGATTCGTGGACGGTGGATTGTTTTTGGGCACCCGAAGTGTATGAGCGCAACGGAAAATACTACCTTTTGTTCAGTGCCAATTGGAAAGAAAATCCCACCAACGAGGGCGAAAATTTTAGGATTGGTGTGGCTGTTGCCAATAAGCCCACAGGACCATTCGTAGAACTATACAACCGTCCCATCTTTGACCCGGGTTATCCCATCATTGATGCCAATCTTTATTTTGACGATGAAGTCCAAAAGGTATATTTGTACTACTCGCGCTGTTGCTACAAGCACGCCGTAGCAAGCGAAGCGGCAACATGGGCAAAGCAACAGGGTTTGTTCAACGAAGTGGAAGAAAGTTGGGTGTATGGCGTAGAATTGAAGCCCGATTTTTCGGGTATTGTGGGCGAACCGCTTTTGCTACTGCGTCCGCCGGTAACGATGAGCGATGCACAAGCAGAATGGGAAAGCCGCTCGGTAACCTCAGGCGAGGTAAATCGGCGATGGACCGAAGGCTCGTTCATTTTCAAAGATGCCCACACCTACTATATGATGTATTCTGCCAATTTTTTTGGCGGCGCCAACTATGCTGTGGGTTATGCTACGTCTCATCATCCCTTAGGTCCCTTTGAAAAATCACAAAGCAACCCTGTGTTACAAAAAAACACTGCCCATGGCGGCAACGTTACCGGCACAGGACACAATATGGTACTGCGTTTGCCCGATGGACAACGGCTATGTGTCTATCACGCCCGCACCACCGCAACAGGCAACAACCGTGTGGTTTTCATATCCAAAATGGAGATTACCCACGAGGGGCAATTAGTAGTAAAACAATAAACAGCAAAATGCTTTTTTTAAGGTAATGATGCCAAAAATAGTTGGTAGCAATTAGGGAAAAAGTTGATAATTTGCAAAAATTATACCATCTCAATTACGGTAATGCCTGCACCGCCTAATTCTACGTGCTCATCGTAGAATTTTTTGACACCTGCGTGCGACGACAGATATTGCCGTATTTTCTGTTTGAGTGCGCCGGTGCCTTTGCCGTGCAAAATTTTGAGGGCACCAAAGCCAAACATCAGGGCTTGGTCTAACCACGTTTCCACTTGCGGCAAGGTTTCTTCTACTCGTTGCCCGCGCACGTCTATTTGCGGATGAAAATTGAGGCGTTGCACCGAAAAGTCAGTGGTGGTGCGGGTTGTGCGTTGTGCTGCTTGTGCTTTTTTTGCCTCGTTGTTGCTGAGCGGCGTTAATTTTTCTATGCTTGCGGTAGTTAGCATATTGCCCACTGCTATTGTACAAGTGTTGCTATCATTGATGTTTACAATTTCGCCTATCCAATTTTTGTCTGCCATTTGCACCCAATCGCCCACATTAAAAGTAGGCGATGTGGTTATTTCATTAGTTGCCAAGGCTTGATTTCTGTCAGGTACAGGCGGTTTGTGTCGTTGCTGCAATTGTTCCACTTGTGTGATTTTTTGCAATAAAATGTCGCCTGCTTTGTCTTGTGCGGGCTGTTGGGCATATTGCTGCAAACGTTGCCGCAATTGTTGTGTAGCCTCTTTTTGGGCTTGCGCCTCTTTGATGCCGCGAATGGTATTTTCTATTTCGCGGTTGGCATCGCTCAACAGTTGTTGGGCTTGTTGCTTGGCTTCGTGCAGAATTTTTTTTCGCTCAGTTTGCAGCAAAACCAATGCAGAGTTATATTTGGCGAGTTGTTCCTCCAAATTTTTACTTTCATTTTTGATGTGCTCACGTTTGGCTTCCCAGTATTTTTTGTCGCGGGATATTTCTCGCAAACCTTTGTCAAAATTGAGATGCGGCTCGCCCAATAGTGATTTTGCAGATGACAAAACTGCCGTCGGTAAACCTGTTTTTTGGGCTATTTCAAAAGCAAAAGAACTGCCTGCTGCGCCTGTTTTGAGTTGAAAAAGCGGCTCTATTTTTTCCACATCAAATAGCATAGCACCGTTTTGTATGCCCGCTGTGGCAGAGGCGTATTGCTTCAAATTGGCATAGTGGGTGGTGATTACGCCAAAACATTTTTGTTGCACCAATTGCTGCAAAATGGCTTGGGCAATAGCCCCCCCGAGTTGAGGCTCGGTGCCGGTGCCAAATTCGTCTATCAAAATCAAAGTTTTTTTGTGAGCATAACGCAAAAAATATCTCATATTTTGAAGATGCGAACTATAGGTGCTCAGGTCATTTTCCAACGATTGCTCATCGCCGATGTCTATAAAAACGCTGTCGAAAACGCCCATCTCGCTGCGCTCACTCATAGGCACCAAAAAACCGCACTGTGCCATATATTGCAGCAATCCCACCGTTTTGAGGCACACCGATTTTCCACCCGCATTGGGTCCCGAAATGAGCAGTAGCGATTGCTGCTGTGTGAGCCTAAAACTCAATGGTACTATCGCTTTGCCGTCTTTTGTGAGAGCCGCCTCCAACAATGGATGACGCGCTTGATGCCAATCTATAAACGGCTCGCCCACCAAAACAGGCAACACTGCTTTCATTTGAAAAGCAATGGCAGCCTTGGCGCGCAAGAAGTCTATTTGTCCCAAAAATTGAGCGGATTGTTCTATCTGCGGCAAAAATGGGCGGGCAAAATTGGCAAATTCTTGCAGAATTTTGACCACCTCACGGCGTTCGGCAAACCCTAATTCTTTGAGGTGGTTGTTGAGTTCTACCACTTCGGCGGGTTCCACAAAAGCGGTTTTTCCGGTGGCAGATTCATCCAAAACGATGCCTGCTATTTTGCGCTTGCTGCCCGCCGCCACAGGGATAACTGTGCGTCCATCGCGAAAGCCCACTTGTGCGCCTTCGTCGGTGTAGCCCTCTGCTTGTGCCGATTTGAGGGCTTGCTGCGTGCGCCGCAACACCTGCCGCTGCACTTGCTGTATCTCTTGCCGCAACTGCAACAGCGCGGGCGAGGCATTGTCGCGCACCTTGCCCATGGGGTCTATAATGCGCACAATAGCATCCTTTACCTGCGGCAATTTTTCGACTGAGGCAGCCAACTTTACTATTTCCGGAAACCTTGTGGCAGAGCCGTCTTTGTTGTTGTGCGAATGTTCCAAAAAAAGTAAAATTTGTTGCACTGCCTCCAACATTTTTTGCAACAACAGCAATTCTTCTTCTAAGAGATAACCTCCTACAACCTTTATTTTTGCGACAAAATGTTGGACATCTACAAATTCTATTGGAGGAAAATTGTTTTCAAAATGACAGATATTGTACATTTCGGCAGTTTGCAAAAGATGCCGTTGCACCTCTTCAAACTTTGCGCAAAACGTAGTCTGCGCCAGCCAATCGCGCGCATACTGTGTGTTGCATTTTTGCAGCGTTTGCTCTCTGATTTTGTCAAAACCAAGTTTGGCTTCTATATTGGCAGGGTAGTTCAAAGTGTAGGTATCATTGAGGCGACACTTTTTTGACAGCGTGATGGTGCTCGGGGCGCGACAAGCCAATGAATACGGCTGATAGCAGCGTAAACACGTAGGCTTGAATGTATGCCACCAACAGTTCCAAACAGTTCATCACCACCGACAAAATGATAGAAAATACGGTCATTCCGGCGTTGATGCCCGTACCCATTTTCACAGTGAGAAACACCAAAAATGTGAGTGCCAATATCACCGTGTGCCCTGCAAAAATGTTTGCCAGCAAACGAATCATCAAGGCAAATGGCTTGGTGAGCACTCCAAAAAATTCGATGGCAGGAATAATGGGGATGGGCACTTTGAGCCACACAGGCACATCGGGCCAAAAAATTTCTTTCCAGTATTCTTTGTTGCCAAAAAGGTTCACTGCCACCATTGTGCAAAGTGCCAAAACACAAGTGATAGCAATGTTTCCGGTGGTGTTGGCTCCGCCCGGAAAAAAGGGAATGATGCCCATCACATTGTTGATGAGGATAAAGAAAAATGCTGTGAGCAGATAGGGCGAATATCGCTTGTAGTCCTTGCCGATACTTGATTTTACAATGTCATCTTCGACACTCATCACCAACATTTCGATGGTGCACACAAATTTGTTGGGCACCGAATTTTTGGGACGGCGTTTGTACCAGCGTGCAGCACTCAAAAACAGCACCAGCATAATGGCACTATTAATCATCAACGCCAGCGCGTTTTTGGTAATAGAAATGTCCCACGGACGGTACTCGTTGCCTGCGACATCGGCGGCAACTACCTTTCCTTTGTACTTGCCTTGTCGGGCAATGTAAAAACCATTGTAAGGCTCGCCTTCTTCCAAATGGCGCGACGAAAAGCAATGCCAGCCATCGCCGGCGTGAACAATCACAGGCAAAAACACCGCCACAGGATGTCCGTTCCAAGTGGTGATGTGCCACCAATAACTATCGCCAATGTGCTCGGCAATAATTTCGCCGGCGGTGAGTTCTGCGGCAGAATGCGCAGTATCACTATGCTCGGCGGCAACCGCCCGCACCGAAAATGCCATTAGCACAATGGCAGCCCAACAAAAAATGCGTGTGTTCAAAGCCATAATTCAACAATAGTTATTTACGAGTTAATGCGCTGAAAGTCGCGCAGTGTAACAATTTCCAACAACATAAATTCGATATAATATACAGCAAACAAAATGAGAAACGGCGGCAAAAATTGGTCTTTGTTGAATTTGATATAAATGAACAAGCCTACCACACAGACAAACATTTTTGCCATTTTCCACATCATAAAATAGTTGGCAACGGGTGCCAATGGTATTTTTTTGTTGCTTACATCCTGCTGCCATTGCCCCACGAGCCACCAAAACAGCAGCAAAAACACAGCAAACAGCGCAGGTGCTACCAGCATACGCGGTGTTTGCAGCGCAGCCAACACGCATCCTGCCGCAATGCTAAGCACGAGCAAAACCGCGAGGGCTTTGGTGAGTAGGCTATATTTTGTTGCCAATTTTAATTTAATAATTTTATTTTAATTCTTTTATTCTGATGTTTTTGAATTTAAGTTCATTGCCATGACCCAAAAATCCGATGTGCCCGCTTTTGTTGAACAATCCGGGATGTTCTTTGTGGTCGAGCGTGCCGTTTTTGCTTGCTTCGCGGATGTTGCCGTCGAGTATCACTTTGCCGTTGAGCGTAACACGGATATGGTCGCCGTTGGCATAAATTTCTTCTTCGTTCCATTCGCCAACCGGTTTGATGGCGCCATGCTCGGCGGCAATCACACCATAAATTGAGCCATGGTGCTGATAGGGCATAATATCATGATAAACAGGATGTTCGCAGTCGAGAATCTGGATTTCCATTGCATTGTAGGCGTTGTCGCCTTCCATAGGGGCGCGAATTGCCACGCCATTGTTTGCCGAAGGAGTGAGTTGAAATTCAAAGCGAAACGCAAAATTGGCATATTCTTTTTTGGTGTAAAGATTGCCGCCAAAACTACGGCTTGGATGTACGCTGATGTTGCCGTCTTCGAGTTGATAGTCAGCCAAATTGCCTATCCATTCGTGCATATTTGTACCGTCAAACAGCATTTTGAATCCTTCTTTTTTCTCTTGTGCCGAAAGTTCAAAAGGTTTGGGGCGTTCCAATTCTTTGACATAGATATTCCTATAATACACCTTACTTCCGTGCGCTTGCAATTCCAATTGTTCGAGCGGAAATATAGGCTGGGAGCGGTCCCAATAATTTTCAAGAATCACATTATCCACTACTAATTCGCCATTGAGCAACACGGTTACACGGTCGCCAATCATTTTGATGTACAAGGCATTCCATTCGCCCAACTTATTGTCGGCAACTTTGAGCGGTTTGGATAAATTTTGTTGATTGTTGTACAAACCACCTGAGCCAACCTGCGCGCCATCCTTGGTGCGAGCGATATTCCACATCTGCACTTGCGGCGTGCCGCGCAAATATACTCCGGCGTCCGCATCGGGGGAAGGCTCTAATTTCCAATCCACATACATTTCAAAATCGCCGTATTGTTTTTGGGTACAAATGTTATCATATCCCTTGCCGTCGAACACTAACAATCCGTTTTCGACCTGCCAATCTTTGCGCATTTGTTCGTCGGCACTTTTTTGTTTTTTGGCTAATTCGGCAGGTTTCATTTTGGCGCGAGCAATCGGATTTTCAACTAAACCTTTCCATCCTGTCAAGTCTTTTCCATTGAAAATAGAGACAAATCCTTCGCCTTGGGGCATTTCTTCCAAATGCTTGCGAATGGATTCACGTTGATAATCGGCATCCGGATTGTTCAAAGTTTTTGCTGCTTTTTCGAGCCATTGCCGCACATTTTTTCCTGTAAAATTTTTGTTATTCAATGCTATATTCATCACAGCATGGGCAGCCGCTTGTTGCCCAGCAGGCTCATCTAAATATCTTGCTGCCAACAATAAACCGAGCAACGAGTTAGTCTGTCCCAATTGTTTGAGTATCTCATTTTTTTGCGCATCGGTTTGGGCAATTTCTAAGGCGTTGGTCAAAAAAATACGCCGATTTTCGCCTGTTACACTTTGGGCAGATACCAATTTAATATACTTGGCAAGCGCCTTGTCAAAATAAGGAGCAGCGTTTGCATTTTTGCCTATTGCCAATAATTCGTCGGCAACTTCGATGCCTTGCCAATTGAGTAATGCGCCAAAAGCAGCATCTCGGTCGTCTGCATTTCCTTGTTGAAAACGGTCGACAACAAAGCGCAATGCCTGAGGCTCGCCCGAAGTTGTAAGTATGCTGTAATAAAGTGCTTGTTTGCCTTCCGCTGTTTGGTTGATTTGTGCGGCAACCACTTCAAATTGTTTTTGCTTGGGCAAAGATTTTAAGGCGGCTACAATGGCTTGCTGCATAGGCGCCAAAGTTTTTGAATCGCTCGTTTCTAAAAGCGAATATAAACGCGGCAAATCTTTTTCGGTCGCCACATTTTTCAAAGCCGCGTAGGCAGCAGTTTGCACCGCAGGCGAGGCGGCATTCAGTTGTTCAAAAACAAGGTTGCCGTGCTCGTCTGCTTTGCGTGCGGATAGCAGTTGTAGTATGGCTATTTTTCCGGCATCGCTCGTTGTAGCAATATACGGAACCACCGCTTGTGAAACATCGCCTTTTTTTGCCATCAAAGCCTTTTTTGCCAATTGAATATTCTGCTCGTTGGCACTATTCAACAGCCGCGCAATGGCTTGCGTGGATTCATTGTTATCCGTTTTTATCAACAATGCAACAGATGCTTTTTGCACCTCCAAATTTTTATCTGATAATTGCGGAATAGCAAGGTTGGAATAAAAAGACTCCGTAGTCAATTTTTTGTTATCGTAAACCCTTGCAAACCAATTCAAAATATCTGCTTTGAGTTCCGGACTTGCTTTTTTGATGCTGTTTGCCAATTCGGTGTACAATTCCGAACTTTCGTAATCCAATGCGTAATTTAAAGCAGCATTGCGATAATCTCTGCTATTGTCTTTGAGGGCAGTCCGCAGCAATTTTACCACATTGGCAGGATTGGCTGCCATAAGGTTTTGCAGCGCGGCTTCGCGGTCTTGCAGTTGACCTTCTTTTTCTGCTTTTTTGAATAAGTCTTTTGCCTCATTTTCCGACAACTGCACTTTTGGCGGCGCAGTTCCGTTGATGGATGCCAAAGCCTTGACAGCAGCATCGCTCACCACCATAGAAGCATCCTTTGAATAGACGGTCAATGGGGCAACGACTTCTGATTTTCCGGCAATTTCGAGCAGACTAATCATAAATGCTTTTGCTTGTGCATCTTTGATTTCGTCCAATGATTTTAGATAGGCATTGACAACAGTGAGTCGGGCGGGTTCTTGCCCTTGGGTTGAAACATAAGCCGCCAAGCCGCTCAAAGCATATTTTACTTTGGCATCATTTTCGGGGTTGGTCTCCAACGACTTTGCCAACTGCAAAATACCGCTTTCGCCTGTGGAAACGAGGTCTTTTTGTTGCTCAATATACTGCGTTTGATTGTGAGCAGGCATCTGCGCCAACACATCTGCAATGATGGTGGCAACGGTACGGTTTTCGGGCTGCTGTTGGGCAAAAACTATTCCAACACATAACCACAAAATAGCGAATAGTGAATATATTTTTTTCATTTGTATAATTCTTTTAATGGTTTCAAAACTCTTTTTAATTATTTCAAATCATCCAAGGCGACCGCATCGGTTGGTCTAACAAACGATTGGCGGCTTCATCGTTCATAAATTCCAATTTGACAGGGTCAAAATTTAACGTGCGATTGAGGCGCAGCGCCGCCACTCCCATATTGACAATGGTGGATGAACGAAATCCGTTTTGTTCGTTCAATGCAAACAGTTTTCGTGTTTTGATGCTTTCGTTGAAATCGGTTACCTGCGGTTCAGGCTCCGGAAAAGCCGCTAATTTTTTCTCCCAATTGGGAATATCGCAAACAAAATTTTTATATACATTGCCTTGTGGTCCTGCGATGTAGGGCGTATCCGGATTTCCAAAATCGCCGCCCCATAAAACAATTTGACAACCGTCGGCGTAGGTGTAAGTAATGGAACGCCAGGTGCCAATTGCATCGGGGTGTTGTTGCGGCGCATCCACTTCTACTTTGACCGGACTGGTGTGGTCTTTGCCTAAAATATATTGCACGGGGTCAATGTAATGCTGTCCCATATCGCCCAAGCCGCCGCCGTCGTAATCCCAATATCCGCGAAAGGTTTGGTGCACGCGGTGCGCGTTGTAGGGCTTGTAGGGAGCCGGTCCCAACCACATATTATAGTCCAACTCCGACGGAATGGGTTGTGTTTCGAGGCTTTCTTTGCCCACCCAATAAAATTTCCAATCAAAACCGGTATGTTTGCTAATGGTTACTTTCAAGGGCCAACCGAGCAATCCGCTTTGTACCAATTTTTTCAAAGGGCGGACAGGCGTGCCCAAGCCGTAAAAATTGTCGGTGAAACGAAACCAAGTATTGAGCCTATACATACGTCCATATTGCTTGACGGCTTCCATTACTCGTTTGCCTTCGCCAATGGTGCGCGTCATTGGTTTTTCGCACCAAATATCTTTTCCTGCTTTTGCCGCTTCAACCGACATAATGCCGTGCCAATGCGGCGGCGTGGCAATGTGCACAATATCCACATTCTTGTCCAATATCAGGTCGCGAAAATCGTGATAAGCGGCAATGGTTCCGTTGACTAAATTTTTACCTGCTTCGAGATGATTTTTATCCACATCGCAGATAGCCACCAAACGAGTTGCGCCGTAATTGACATGACCACGCCCCATGCCGCCAACGCCAATAATACCTTTGGTCAGTTGGTCGCTTGGCGCAATAAAGCCTCTTCCCAATACATGGCGAGGCACAATGGTGAGGGCGGCAATTCCGCCCAATTGTTTCAAAAATTTTCTTCTGTTCATAGTCGTTAATAATTACATTTAATAATTTACAGCATTAGCATATTTCAAATCTTCGTAAAACGCAGCGCGGGCAGTGGCAACGTAGGGTGCCAGCCACAAATATCCTATGCCGCACGTGAGCACACACAGCAATGCCCAACCTATAAAACTCAAATCTAAACAGAATAATTTTGCTTTGTTGCCGCGCATTATTTGCATACTTTTTTGTATGGCTTGCTCTGCCGAAAGCGTAGGCTCATCTTGGGCAATGTAAAAAGCCATAGCATACGAATAATGTTTGATGATGCCCGGAATTATCAACAACAGCGTCCACAAATAGGTGTACACAGCCACCAACAGCGACAATCCCAGCGTGCGGCCGTAGGTGTTGAAAGGAGCAAAAAGACCTTCCACCAAGCCGCTTTTTTTGCCTTTGTAAAATCCATAAAACAGCACAATGTATGCCAGCGAAAATGGAATAAGAAACAAAATAGTGGCAACAAAATTAAAAAACGGAATGCTTGCCGCCACACACGCTATCAGCCAATACACCAAAGTTGCCAAAACGGCATTGCCCCAATTGTCTTGCAGGGCTTCGCGTGCTTGTGCACGTAGTTCAAAATTTGCTTTCATAACAATAATGTTTTAAAGTTTACAATTATTAGGAGACTTCTATGCACACTGTAATTTGATTGTTGTTTACTTCCACAAATCCACTTTGGATGTCCACTGTGGTTTCGGTGTCTTTGGCGGTTGCATAGCGAATAGCCCCCCGCTGCAACGAAGATATAATGGGAGCGTGGTCGGGCAGCACCTCAAAAGCACCTTTGGCACCGGGCAACACCACATATTGCACAGCACCCTCGTAGAGCGTAGCCGTGGGAGAAAGAATTTTTAAATTCATAATTGATACGGTTCAAAAATGAGTCAATGTGCAAAGATATAAAATGTTTTTATACCTCTGCTAAAATTTTACAAAAAATTCTTGCTGTTAATGTAAAATTATGCGTTGTCTATTTCTCATACCTTAATATCCCGGGTTTTGTACGAGTTTCCAATCAACATTTCTTTCGCTTTGCGGAATAGGCCACAGTTCAAAACGCGAATCCCAATAACGATTGATGTCGCGGACTTTTAGTTTATCTTTGTAATGGTCGTAGGACGCTATGTCGTTCAAGTCGTGCCGTTCCGATTTTTTGAAATTGGGAATTTCATAGGGTTGCAATCCTGCGTAACCTCCTGCATCTTCTTTGGGCATGCCATAACTCGGGCCATCATTTTCTATATCGCCAATGCCCCATCGGTGCATATCTGCCAAATGAAGCCCTTCGAGCATCAGTTCTACTTTGCGCTCCCGCCGCACCAACTGTCGCATTTTGTTGATGTCGCCTCTTCGGTCGATAGCCACGTCCGGCATATTCACTCTGTTGCGCACAAGGTTAATGGCGCGGTACACGGAATCGTCCAATTCGCCCAGTTCGATTTTCGCCTCGGCGTAGGTGAGCAACACCTCGGCATAGCGAATAATCGGGAAATGGATGGACGACGATTGTATGTTTTCGATGGTGTCGTTGCTGAATTTTCGCCACATATAGCCCACGCCAAGATTGGCAAAACTTGTCCACGATGCCCCGTCGGCAATATCCATGTTGGAAACGGTTTCCCATATCCCCGAATTATAGTTGAATTTTTGGGTAGTTCTGTCCGCCCCTTCGTAGGCGTTCAATATCAATTTGATTCTGCCGTTGGGCGTACCGGAAGTGTTGCCGGTAACGGTGTCGCGGTGCATCCAGATGGTGGAATGCAGGCGCGGGTCGCGTTGACGCTTCGGGTATTGCGGGTCGTAGAGAGGCGATTCGTCAATTCGTTTGCCGTCGATACATTCATACGTGTCCACTAAGCGCTGCGAGGGATGCCGCAAAGTTTGTCCATAAAAGCGCGACACGTTTCCCACTCCGATGATATGCAACCTTGTGGTGCCCGATTTGGAAAACATACTTTCCAATATCATTTCGCTGCGAACGTCGGCTTTTGCTTGTCCGGATGTAGTAAACAAATCGTCGTAACTATTTGCCAATTGCCGTTTATCCATCACTTTTGCAGCGGCAGCGGCGGCTATTCTGAAATAATAATCTCCTCGTCCGTCATAGTTTAAACTGCCGCCCAACAATGCCGCCCTTGCCATAACGGCGTAAGCAGTTGCCTTGTCCACTCGTCCCCGTTCAACGGCTATCCACGAGGGCAGTATATCGGCGCATTCGTTCATTTCACTGATGATGAAATCCAACACTTTATCTTTGGGCGTTCTTTCTGCCAAAAACTGCGCCACTGTTACCGGAGCGTCAAATAGGGGCACATCGCCGAAAACCGAAATCAGGTAGTAGTAAGCCAATGCTCGAATGACTCTGGCTTCGACAACATAGTGTTTTACCCTTTCGCTCAAATTGGTATTGGTATTGGCAATCAATGTATTGGCTTTGGCTATGGCAAGATACCATTGGTTCCAATAACTTGTAACGTGCGCATTATCAGGCGTCAAGCCGCCGCCGGCACCGATAGTAACATTTTCTACCCGTTCGTAGCACAAGCCCGTAAAATAATCATAACTGATAAAACCGGGCGTGTTGTAATCAAAAGTGTAATCATTGTGCAACAGCGCATTATATACTCCGTTAAGGCTTAATATCACCGTTTCTTCCGTTTTGTTGTAATCCCCTGTGGTAGGAGTATAGGGATACCTGTCCAGAAAATCGTCTCCGCACGAAGAAAAGGCAGCGACTGTAAACAATAGGCACAGCAAACGCACATAGCCGATTAATAACTTTATACTTAGTATTTTTTTCATTTTTACAATTTTTTAAAAGTGAATATCAATGCCAAAAGTATAGGTTCGCATAATTGGATAAAATTCAGCGTCATACGAATAGGATTCGGGGTCGTAACCTTCCCATACGTGGCTCAGGGTAAACAGATTTTGACCGCTGATATAACATCTTGCAGAACTTATCCCGATTTTTGTTGTCCATTGCTTTGGCAAGGTATATCCGATGACCATATTTTTGAGCCGCAGATAAGCACCATTCTGCACCCAAAAATCGGATATGTAGTAATTATTTGTACTGGAGGTGCTGGGCATAGTGAGGCGGGGAAATTTGGCATTGCGGTTGTCTTCGCGCCAATAATCCAACTGGTGGCGAAAAATGTTGCGTCCGTTGCGGAAAGGTTCGGCTCCAACGCCGGCATAGCGAACGCCTTTCTTTCCTACGCCTTGCAGGAAGAAACTGATGTCGAAATTTTTCCAATCGGCACTCAGATTCAAACTGTATTCATAACGGGGATAACGGTCGGCAAGCACTTCGCGGTCGTAGGCATTGATAGTGCCGTCCGGCACGCCCTCCGGACCGCTTATATCAATGTATTTAATATCGCCTACCTTGATATTGGCACGGTCGTTGTAAAAAGCCGGCCAATCAAGAATTTCCTGTTCCGACTGATAAAATCCCGCCGTTCTGTAGCCATACCACGCATTCAGCGGCAAGCCGACTTTGACAATGTTGGCGCCGTCTGCCGCTGTAGCCGTGTACGATTTGGTAAGTACGCTCGAAACGTCCGACAAGACAAACGAAGCGCGATAGCCTACGTTGCCTATTCTATCTTTCCACGTAAGCGACAAGTCCCAGCCTGTGTTTTGCAACTCCCCTGCGTTCAGCAAAGCCGATTTATAGCCCACAAACGCGGGCACATCAGGCTCTTGAATGAGGTCGCTGATAATGCGCCGAAACACATCAAAAGACATGTCCAAGCGTTTATTCAACAGCGTAATATCAATGCCGGCATTGTACTGCGTAGATTTTTCCCAACTAATCATTTCGTTGTACATTTCTCGCTGTTCGCTTCCCAGATATTGCACGTCGTTGAAAAAATATCCCTCATACGCACTGGTGTAGATGGTGGATACGTAGGGATAGTAGTAGGAATTGGCTCCCCGCGAGGATGATGTAAGCCATTGGTTGCCGAGTTGTCCGTATGAGAGCCGTATTTTCAGGTTATCGAAAATTTGCTTTGCCGGTTCAAAAAAGGCTTCTTCCGAAATGCGCCATCCCAGTGAAACACCCGGAAACAAGCCCCAACGATGTCCTCTGGCAAAACGCGAAGAGCCATCGTAGCGGGCATTGATTTCCAAAAGGTATTTTTCGGCATAATTGTAGTTCAAACGCCCCATATAGGACGCCAATGCCCATTCATAATGCGTGCTGCCATTGTCAATTCCTTTGGAACCGCTTGCCAGTTCTTCGTAGCCGGGAACAGAATAACCTGTTCGGCTGGCATTCACATACTTGGTGCCGGTATCTTCCACTTGCATACCTGCCAGCAGTTTGAACTGATGTTTGGAAATATCTATATTGTAAGAGGTGATGAACTCGAACTGCGAGGCAATGGTTTTTTGCCAACTCTCGTTTCTTTTGCCGCCGTCGATGGAGGGCGGATTGGAATACGTGCTTTTGTACGCGCCTTGCACGTAGGTATCATACGGACGGACAAACGATGTAGTTTCGTTGAACAAACCTCTGACATTGTATCGAGCAAGGATTTCAAAATTTTTAAACGGCGTAAGACTGAGCGAAGCCTTACCGCTCACTTCGGTTACATCGGCTTGTTGCGTTCCTCCTGCTTTTGCAATGGCAATGGGATTATATCCGGTTAAGCCCTCGCCCCATGTGCCGTCGGGGTTAATGCCGCCCAATGTAGGGTTATACGTCAACGCAGCACCTATCAACTGTTCGGGCGTTGCCTGTACGGGCACCTCGGATACGTTGTTTCTGAAATTCAAATCCAGCACTAATTTTACCCACGATGCCAGTTTTGAGTCCGTATTGAACCGCAGGGTTTTCCTGTTGAAATTCGTGTTGTCTATCAGCCCGTCTTGAAAATAATAGGAACCTCCGATGTAATATTTAATTATATCCGACCCTCCCTGCAAAGTGAGAGCGTGTTTGTGCGTCAATGCCACCTTTTTGAGCATTTCTTTTCGCCAATCCGTGTCGTAATCATAGAAACCGTCGGCGCCGTATTTGATATACTCGTCAATTTTGGATGGCGCAAACACCGGTGAGGCGTCGGCGCCGTTCGTGTTGCGGTTGGCTTCATTGATATATTGCATATACTCTACCGCCGAAAGCGGCTCCATCAACGTGGTAGGTTCGTTAATGGTAACGTAGCCGTTGTAACTGATTTTGAAACTGTTGTTTTCGCCGCGCTTGGTCGTAATCAAAATAACGCCGTTGGCAGCCCTGGAACCATAAATGGAAGCCGAAGCAGCATCTTTGAGCACCGATATGGATTCTACGGCGTTCATATCCACGGCGTTGATGTCGCCCTCCACGCCATCCACCAGAATGAGCGGCGTAGTGGAGGAATTGACCGAGCCTCTTCCGCGAATTGTAATTTCGCCACCGTCGGCACCTGGTCTGCCTGACGCCTGTATGACCGTAACGCCCGGCATCAATCCCTGCATGGCAGCCGACAAATTTTGGGCATTTCGTTTAGTGATTTCCTTGCCCGAAACTGCTGATACGGAACCTGTAAGATGCACTTTTTTTTGTGTGCCGTATCCTACCACCACCACTTCATCCATCATAAAATTGTCGGTCTGCAAAATAATGGATACTTCGTTTTTCCCCTGTATGTTAACAACTTGCGTTTGATAGCCTATGTACGAAACAGTAAGAGATGCAGCACCATCCTGCATCGGAATAGAAAAAGCGCCTTTGACATCGCTTATAGCAACCGTTTTTGTTCCCGTTACCACAATATTGGCACCGGGCAACTCGCTCCCGTTATCATCAACAACGCTGCCCCGTACCGTCCTGTTTTGCGCATATACAGCGGAGAGAGAAAATAGAACGATGAAAGGAAGTGTAAATAGTTTTTTCATCTTTTTTTGAATGATTTCATTAGGTTATTTATTCTAACGCTATTTCATGCCTGTTACATTAGCCATTCTCAATTCTTAATGATGGCTATTCCATTGGCGACAGCCCGTTGGGAGCCGTCGGTACAGTAATTTTTTGTTTCCTTGCCTATCATCAGGCATGAGGAACCGCCTCCGTCCAAGTTGATGGCATTGGCTGCTCCGAGGTATTTCATTACTTGTGCCAATTCCTTAGTGCTGACGCCTGCGGCAAGTCCTGTGCGACGCCCTTCCACCACCGTAAAAAAGATATGGCTACTGTCGGCAGAAAAACCTGCCGATGTGCGCGGATGATTGCTGGTTACCAGCGGCATGTCGGGTATCAATGCCGGATCGGGTTCAATGATACTATTCCTCTGCAAAATGATATTATACCCGCTCACCGCGTTGCGGATGGTGGCAGAGGTAATATTCGGACTGGATTGGAGAGAATAATCCACCGTAACGTACACATAGTCGCCAACCTGCAACGTTCTCAGGTATTGGTGTGCTGCGCCGTTGCCCGACAGAACGATATTTCCTCCGGATATTTCCATGTTTCCCTTTCCGTTCATGGATTCTATCTTTTCTATCCTGCAGCGCACATTCAAATGGCTGCCCAGTTTTTCCCACTGCGCCGTCATGGGAAGGCATTGTACTTCCGTGCCCCATTCATTGGTTTTTGTGTGTTTGCCCATGTAGGAGTTGTACAGCACAAGATAGTCGGCCCAGCGCGTCCCGTTGACGGAATTGAATGCAAGTTCGCGATTGTTCGCGTCCCGCACTTTGGCATCCATTCTCACGTAATCCATGTATGGACGGTTTTGGGCATCGAATCCGATAACGGGCTGCGGCTCGTCTGTGGAAGGCGGAAAGGTCATCACGCCGTTCATCACTTCCAAACTCATAGGTGTTCCGCCTACTGCTGTGTTGTAAAAACCGCCGTTAATTGCCGCTTTCACTTGGCGTCCCGCTCGTTCGTAACGGTCAACCATTGCCGACGGACGCTCCTTTCCACTGACGCTGTCCTGCCCCACCCATGTTTCGATACCGTAGCCGGAAACACTGGTTGTATAGCGCAAGGAATGGATGATGAGCGGCTTGTTCCCGTTTTTCAACTGCGCATACAGATACCAAAACCCGTCTTCTATTTTTTCGATATGCGTACTGTCCACGGTGTATTCCGTTGTTCCAACAGTTATTTTGGCAGATAGCGTCGGTATTTCAGGGTCCACGTAATTGGGACATCCGGGTTGAGGATGGGTTTCGCACGAAGCAATCTCTACGGGCAGTTCCGTCTTTGGGTCATCCTTGCACGACCCGATACAGAAACAGAGCATGAACATACTCCACAAAATAACAAGATATTTTTTCATGTGTTTTTGTAAGTTGTTGAATTTTAACCCCAAATTTTCCATTAGAACATAACAGTTTGTTTTTAAGCAAATTACATTTCTGCTTTTCTAATGAAAAATTTGGGATTATTATCCATCATTACCGTTTTTACGGTGCCAAATTATCAATTTCGTAAGCCACCATTCCGCTGCTGGAGAACAAGGCATACAAGCGCATAGTTTTGGTTCTGTCGGCGTCGGTGGTAGTACTTACAGCCAAACCTGCTGTCTGATTTCCGTTAATACTAAAATTCCCTGTATAGGGTCTTTTATCGAAGAAAACCACACGATGAGCATCTTGCGTATCCAGAATAGTTATGTAATAGGTAAAGTCCGTAGTGCCGTTATTGTAATAGGAAACTATTGCCAGATATTGACGGCTGTTGAACGTGAACAACATAGAGTGCAGAATTTTTCTTCCGTATCCGGTTTGTTTAAACATTACGTCGGCAGGATCCACGATTTCCGTATCCTCTACCGGACCTTTGGGCATTTCCACCATCGTGCTCCCGTTGTTGTATTGAACAGTGGTGATTGGTGCAGCGCTTGCCGATCCCATGTCGGAAAAATAGTAGGGCGCAACGGCATTGGGCGATACCGGCCACAACATCTGGAAGAGTCCTGCGCAATTGTAGTTCGTAAGAACCGTGCTGCCTGCGTTGGCAGTGCCATTGTTGATTTCCCAGTAAGCGTGCGTAGCGGCTCCGCCCGTAACTACACTGCTTGCGTAAGTGCCGCCCGACAAAACGTCATACGATGTAACAATGGCTTTTCCGCTGTTGACATTGCCTACGGCGGTCAGTTTGCGTCCAAAATGGCTGGTGCTTGACTGCGGATGAGAAATAAATTCCGTAGGCGCATCCGTGGGCGACGTCCATTTATATACTTTGAAATCATTGCTGCCTGCCGCTCCCCACGCGCCCAGCGTGCAACCTATCAAGGTTCCTGCATCGTCGTTGGCTACAGTGAAAATAATGTCCTGAGCAGGAGTACCATTGCAAACAACGCCGGTCATGTTCAGCAGGTCGGGCAGTTTTTCGCCGGTTGTTCCGTCAATCATCACGCCGCTTCTGCCTGCAACTACCGTAGTTCCGTTGGTAGCAATGGTGGCTTCTACATTAGCACTAAGCCCCAAGTCGGTCGCTGTTTTGTCCCATTTTTCAGTAATCTGACCGATACCCGCCGATACATAGTCGTCGGCTACCGTCTTCACTGTCCATGTTCTTGCCGCCAAACTTTCGGACGTAACCACATACTGCACGTCGCTTGTGAAATCCTGCACGTCGCCGGCTGCCGGCGAAATGCTTGCCGACGGCGAAATGTTGATGCTCGGCACCACATCTTGCAACGTACTCATTTTGTCCGGCGACACCGTCAGGGTTACTGTTGAATGAGCGTCGTCAATCACGCCCGTCAAGTCAAGAGACGGAATAGTGAAACTCACAATCGCGTTTTCTTCACGCAACGCTTTTTTCGTTTGTTCGTCCTTACCACAAGAAACGAAACACACCACTAATCCAAGCATCAAAAGATGCCTACTGAAATTAAAATTTTTTTTCATAAACATTTTTTTTAAAATTATTAAATTGGTTAATTAAAGAATTGATACTGATTTATTTAAGTATGAGAAATAAACAACATATAATAGTTCAATGTTCCTTTCCCCCTTTGGGGCTTAAGGGGCTCTTATCTTTGTTCTTTGTTCCATTTTCATTATTAATGATATACAAGTTGGTGTTCTACTACGAAAGAGCAAAAATCGTGATACAACTGCTGGTCTTCCGGATGCGTTGCCTTAGAAAGAAAGTACAGCGCATCGGTACCTTGATAATAGGCAATTCGTTTGGTTTCCCAAATGCCAAATATCTCGCGAAAGGCTTTCATATAGTCTCTTAAACGGTATGCCCAATTTTCTTTTTCATAAAAGACCCTCACATCGAATTCCAGTTCCAAATCCATTTCATATTGCCTTGCCACATGACACGCTTCCGTCAAACGTGAATAGGGCAATTTGTTGTTAAAAAAATAGTTGGGTTGGAGATAGGCATAATTGAATTTCAGCGATTTCCATTCATAGTAATCGGGAACGGTTTTCCAATAAGGAATCCAGTTGAAACTGTATTTCAGACCGTTCAGGTAATTTGCCACATCGGCAAGAATGGTTTTTGTATGAAGCGTTTCTTCGGCTAACCAATAGAAACCGGCGAGTTCCAGATGCTGAAATTTGCCGTCGTTGAAGAGTTTACGAACATAATCAATGTACCATTTGCAGGCGGTAATTCTGTCTTTGTCGTTGGAAAAGTTTAACTGTACGCCGTCCACTTCGCCCCAATAATCAGCCGGCAGTTGCGTATAGTGCGACCCCGGACCCGCAACAATGGGTTCGGGCATGGAAATGACGACTTTTCGTTTTTTGGCAGGCTTTCCCAATTGTTTCTCCGCATCGGCAACACATTGTTCCAGTGCATATACTGCGTTGTTTTTTGTGAAATAATACTCGGCAAGCGCTGCCCATTCCGCTTTTCCGGCGGGCTGTCCGTAATAGCCGGTAGCAAAAATGCGCGGATTGCCTGATGCGCCATTAGTGAACTCAATAAACAAAAAACCGTCAAACAGCCAGTGCGTTACATTCGTTTTATCTTTGTAGGAAACATAAGGCAAGAGATGCTCCTTGTTCCATGTTGCTTCGCGGTGCTTTCCACCACCGTATATCAACACCAAATCGGTTGCGGGCAACAGTTGTTTTCTTTCATATTCCCAGATGTAATCAAGGTTTTTTTCAGTGCCCTCCGTATCGGCGACATCGGCGATAGAAGCAGAACAACAACATAACAAAGTTGCTGCGCTCATCCACATATATAATAATGTTTTACGGATCATAATAATGCACAATGATTAAAAACTGAAACTTTAAGAACCTATAACTCGTTGATTACTAACACGTTGTTTGGGGAGTTGTCTAATTTAAACGTTGGTTTAAATTAGACACTTTTTAAAAATCACCCCAAAATGATAATCTATTGAAAATCAGAGATTTATGTCTTTGATTTTTTTCTTGATACCCCTCCCAAGTTGTCTAATTTAAACCAACGTTTAAATTAGACACTTCTCGAAACCATCATTATCTCAAATAATTTTTAAATACAGGGCAAAGGTAGAAAAAACTTTTTTATCTACCAAATAATTTTTAAATTATTTTATTTTTACTTGCCATTTTTTTGTTTTACGCTGAAATCAAAGCAGCCCACAATAAATTTTATCTATCATTCTTCAGGTGCAAATGTCCACGCTGCATAACCCAGATATCGGCACCCGAAATGTTCCTATCCTGTGCCCGCAAAACCAATGCGCAACAAGGAAGTAACAATACGATTGCAAAAAGTTTTTTTATCATAGCGATACAATTAATAATGGACAATGAACAATGGACAACTTGTTGGTTTTTGGTTTTTGAAATTGTCTAATTTAAACCAACGTTTAAATTAGACAAAAACAAAAATAGTTTTATTATTTTTTCATTAAAAAAATTACAAAATGAAAACGAAAAATTTTTTTATTGGTTGCACAATGGCTTTGTGCATGATGAGTGTGCAGGCGCAGGCGGCGGTTACCGCTACGCTTAATCTTTCGACCGCCTCAACTTACAACAACGGCGGCACGGGTTGGACTTTTGGCAGTAACAAAATCACTTTTACCACTGCTGCTGCCGGTAGAGAATACACTATTAGAGGCAGCAGTACCGCGGTATCTATTGCTTTTGCAAGCGGTGCTAATGCTAAAATTAATCTTAATGGCGTTACGATACGTAGTACCGTCAACCCCATTGACATACAGGGTACGGCATCTGTTACTATTTATTTAACCGATGGTACAACTAATACGCTTACTGCTACAGCGGGTGCCCGCGCAGGGATTTCAGTCGCCAATGCTGCGTCCGTAACCATTGCGGGCAATACCGGTATTCTAAATGTTACTTCGGGCAATAATGCCGCAGCAATAGGTGGCAACCCGAATGTCGGCGGCGGCAATATTACAATCACCGGTGGAATAATCTACGCAACCGCCGGACTTTGGGGCACCGGAATTGGTGCTGGGGATGGTACTGATAACACCCCTTGTAATCGTACCGCAACGACCACGATAAGTGGTGGAACTGTGGTTGCGAAAGGTGGAAGAGGTGCTGCAGGTATTGGTAGCGGCGACAGTGGTGCAGCCGGTCCGATTATCATTACGGGCAATGCCAAAGTTACAGCCATTGGCGGAACCCCTTACTCAACGGCAGGCATAGGACCGGGCATAGGGGGCACTCCGGGGAGTATCACTATTGACGCCACAGCAACTGTGGTAGCCTATTCTTATGATGGCAGTCAGGCTATCGATGCAGACGCTTCGGGCAATCAAGGCACAGGGTTTTATATCAACGGAATTTTCCAAACTACCGACCTTAGTGCAAGCGAATGGTACATAGATGTTTACGCGGCAGGCACGCTTACTGCGCCGGTAGACAACTTGATAATACCTGCCAACTGTCGCGGTGTTGTTTTCACTACAGGAGCAACGGCTACGGACAATTACAATCTCTACAAGGTTGCAGCCCCAAACGGCGCAAAGCAAAAAATTGCCGTACTCAACGGCACAACTGACATTAGCATTCCCTCGCAAAAAACTCCAATGTCTGCTACCCAGTTAACTTTTTTGGATACCATCACCGTAACTCCGCGCGATACCTTCAAAGTTTACGGCACCGCCGACCCTGCCATACCTTACACTTTGACCGACGATGGCGGTCATGATATGACAGGCGTAACCGTTGGCAGTTTTGACCGCGCAGCCGGCGACAATGTTGGCGAATACAGCCTCACCTTTAATCCCGCCGATTGGGCATTTGCCAGTCACGTGTTTAAGTTTGATACGGCAGGCGTAAGATTTACCATCAACAAGGCACCGCTAACGGTTTCGACGCCTAACATCAGTTGCGCCCAAGGTCATATTCCTGCTACTTTTGCGGTGGATTATACAGGTTTTAAAAATAATGAAACCGCCACCGTAATAACCACAGCCTCCACTGCAAGCACCACCGCCACAGCCGGCAGCGCT
>BNTQ01000019.1 GCA_025996715.1 Bacteroidia bacterium
AACAAATACGAAGCCTCAAAATGCGAAAAATACTCTAACACCGTAGAAGGCGATTTTACGCCTGCAATGTCTTTGAGTTTGCTTGGTGAGGTCAGTTTTGCGGCATTAAAAAACAAGTATGAAAGCAATTTTTTCAGCGAAGAAACATCGCGGATATTGTAACGTACCACAATATCGCGATACAAAATATCGTCTATCAACGCGCGTAAAATATCCGCGTTACCGCTTTTGACATATTCGGGGAAACCGCCTGTTTGCATATACTTTAGAAAACTTTCGTAAGACGGTTGTTCGCTTTTGAAAGCAATAAACTCCGTATATGAGAAAGGAAATAACTCTTTGGTTATTTGCCGTCCTGTAAGTTTGGTGCCTAATTCGTGGCTCAATAGCGAAGCATTAGAGCCTGTTACAACCACTTTGCAACCGCTGTCCAATTTTTGACGCACATACAATTCCCATCCCTGTACTGCTTGTATTTCATCAAAAAAGAGCGTTTTTATGCCTGATTTTTCGATAAGCGTATTCAACAAAATAAAATCTTTCAATTGAAAATCATACAAGCGCGTATCTTCAAAGTTGAAATAGAAAAAATCCTGTCCAAGTTGCTGTAAATGCTGTCGCAACAATGTACTTTTACCACAACGGCGAATACCGGAAATAATCAATGCGTGCGACTGTAAATCGGGCAAAGTACCCAACGCCTCGCGTGGCAATCCATTGTCGCTATCAAGCAACATCGCTTTTTGTTCCGATACAACTTGTTCTATTTCAGATAGTTTCATACCTATACGTGTTTTATTCCATTACTATTGGAATATGTATTCCACTTGCAAAGGTATATGAAATTTTTTTAATCTGCCAATCGTGCGCACAAAAATTCGCGGTTGAGGCGAGCAATGTGAGCAATAGAAATGCCCTTGGGACATTCCGCTTGGCAGGCTTGCGTGTTGGTGCACGAGCCAAAACCCAACTCGTCCATTTTTGCCACCATGGCTTTGGCGCGAGCGGCGGCTTCGATTTTTCCTTGCGGCAATTTTGCCAACGAACTCACGCGGGCAGCCACAAAAAGCATAGCCGAGCCATTTTTGCAAGTAGCAGCACAAGCACCGCAACCTATGCAGGCAGCGGCATCCATGCTCTCATCAACATCGCGTTTGGCAATGGGGATAGCATTGCCATCGGGCACTCCGCCTGTGTTGACAGAGATGAAACCTCCCGCTTGCAAAATTTTATCGTAGGCACTGCGGTCAACCACCAAATCTTTGACCACCGGAAAACCCTTGCTACGCCAAGGTTCTATGGTAATGGTATCGCCATTTTTGAATTTGCGCATGTGCAATTGGCAGGTGGTAATATCTTCGTCGGGTCCGTGCGCACGACCGTTGATGTAGAGCGAACACATACCGCAAATGCCCTCGCGGCAATCGTGGTCAAAGGTTACCGGACCGCGGCAGCCCTTGCTCACCGCCACAGGGTCTTTGGCTTGGCGCACCAACTGCTCATTGAGAATGTCGAGCATTTCCAAAAAGGAAGTGTCGGGCGAAATGTTTTCTACGTGATAAATTTCAAATCGCCCTTTGGCTTTAGCATTGGCCTGCCGCCAAATTTTTAAGGTAAGATTCATAGAAATTTCCAATTATTATGGTTGATTTTTATATTTTCGTGGCAAAGATAGCAAAAAAAATCATAATTCAAGGGCATAAAGTTTGAATTATTTCGTTTCCTCTACTATTTTTTTCGCCCCACACAGTCAACAGAATTTCTTCTATTCGCTTTTCGGCTTCGGATTTCAGGAAACGGACGCTTTCTAATGCTGCCATTTGCTTGTCTAATTGGGCGACGATTTGGTGTTGAGTTTCGAGAGGAGGAAGGGGAATTTTGATTTTTGCGATTTTATTAGAATTGAATTGCGGTTGTGTTCCACCATCCACAAGAGTATTGGCTTGTTTCCAATAATCTTGTGTTTGACAGAAATAAAATCGTGGTTTCCGATTCTTTGCTGTATTCTTCCCACACGTTGGGGTATGCAGGCTGGTCGCGTTCTGCCCCGAATGGAGGATTGGCAATTACAACCGATTTGCTATCGGCATTTCTAACAGGGTCGTACATTTTGAGCGAGTCGCCCTGTTCAATATTATGGGGATTCAATCCGCGAATATACATATTCACTGCCGCCATTTTGCGGATTCTTCCCTGATATTCAATACCGCCAATACCTGTTCGGTAAAACATATTGGCAACATTGTCAGAGGGGTAAATGCCTGTCGTATTTGATTTTTCAATCACATAATCGTAAGCATCAAACAGAAAACCTGCTGTTCCGCAGGCTGGGTCAAAAATGGTATCGGTGAAATCGGGGTCAATCATTGCCACCATCATTTGGCGGATATGGTCTGGCGTGCGGTACAAACCCAAATCTTTCCTGCTTGAGTTTTACCTCAAAAATACGAAGCAACAGCAATTCTATAATGTACTCCACACGTTCTACAGGCGTACCTGCAGGACGGAGTTTGTTGTGAAGCCGTTTTAATATATTGTTTGTTTCATTATCAGCATAATGCACTGTGGAACGTCCCATAGTTTATATAATTCAATTAAAATTACGATTCAAACTCACACAGTTTTTTTATAGCGTTGATTGTATTATTAAAACTTAATGATTTGTTATTGTTGAGATTCATAAATGTCGCGATTTTGCTTGAAGTTTCTAATTTGGGTAAACTTCTTCTATTGGAGTACTCAGGTAGTATTTGTCGCAAAAATTCCGAAGGTTTCTTAATTGTATCTACTGCTCTAAAGTGCGGTTTCTTAGCATATTGCTGTGCCTTAAATCTGGGATAAGCCTTTTCAATAGCATCCAAATCACCCAAAAACCAACTCTCCAACTCTCGACAAACAATTCTCACAAAATAATCACAAAAACACTTGCCAGAAACCATATTCAACAATTTATTTTTAAGTTCTTTGCAATCATCTTCGTCTTGGTCGCGTGTAATCAGAACCCTTGCATTTGGAATTTTGCTGATTGAAGGAACCGTTTTTTGCAACGCTATTTCTAAATCCTGTCTCCCTTGATGTGGATGAATAAAAAAAGAAACATTATCGGGCAGTATTTGTGGCAAGATAGCATCAAATACGTTTTTTATAGATGATTCCTCCGTAAAAATGTGTAATATAATCATAAATTCGCTCCTTTTATATAATGATTTCTCCAAAGCCATCCTAAATCATTTTCTTTTGATAAATCTTTTATTAAACTATCATCAACGGCTGCTTTGATGGTAGAGTATCCATTTTCTTTGACCAAAAAGAAAAGTTCGTCCACAGTTAATCCGTTTACAAAATCGGGCGAATGAGTGGAAACAAATACTTGTCCGCCACGTTCTGCATAACTCCGAATTTCTTCGCACAGTTGAAGTAATAAATCAGGATGCAGAAAGTTTTCGGGCTCTTCAATACACAATAATGGATGAGGTTCGGGGTCATTTAATAAAACCATATAAGCAAACATTTTGATTGTTCCGTCGGAAATATATCGTGCAACAAAAGGGTCTTTAAAATGCTCATCCTGAAATTTTAATAATATTTGGCCTTCTTCGGTTTCTTTGGCTTCTACTTTGGTAATTCCGGGTATTCTTTGCGGCAATTTACTTAAAATATCATTAAAAATTTCTCTCTTATAGTCATACAAATACTTTGTTACTTGAGCCAAATTATCTCCTGTAACTGACAAATGAGTGGCAACTCCAGTATCTGTGGTATTTCTACCGTATTCAATTTTAAAATTTGAAACATACCATTTCTCCAATAAGCCGCGGAAAGAACTGATTGCCTTAAATTGTTCAAATTGCCCCAATCCTTTAATGGCTAATATATCCGGTTCGGCAACTTTTTGATTCATTCTTTGTTCTTGTGTGTTTTCTTTACCGTATTCATCTTCATTCGTTATCGCATTTCCAGCACCATCTGTAAAATCCAAAAAAAGCCAAGGCCTGCCATATCGTCCACGTCTGTAACTCAATTTTTCACGGTGTATAATTGCTTTCCCATTCAAACTATTAAAACCTATTTCTATGCTATAAGTTACTAAAGGAGAGTATCCCTCTTCTGTTTTTAAATCCCTAAATTTTATTTCGAACTTGAGCCTGTCCTTTTTTATATCGCAGCCACGGGAAATTACTTCATGAAAGCCCCCCCTGCGGTTAATAGCAACAGTAGCATTATTCTGAAGTGCATCGCTCAAAAAACCAAATACATCAAAAAATGTACTTTTCCCAGCCCCATTTGCACCGAGCAAGATAAGCATTCTGGACAATTTTTTTACAGTTGCCTTTTTGAATACCTTGTAATTTTCAATACTTATACTCTCTATTTGCATAATGTATATTTTTAATTTTTATATCTTAAATGTAGTTTGTAAATTATTAAACACGCAGAAAAACTGATTGTCAAAAAGTTGATTTACTTCCTGAAAATCATATCCTATTGCCCTTGCATAAAAAGGGTTGTCGAAAATTTCTTGTGGCGAAATTCGTTTTTTATCTGCAACATTTGCCGAGACAAGCCCTTTTATTTTTCGCAAAACCATAATTTGTTGGTCGTTGAAATTATATGTTTTGATATATGTATCGTATCCGCGTTCTATGCGCTCTTTTGGCGTGGGTATTTTTTTGATTCCTGCACCATGCAGAAAAAAATCCCAAATTGAACCCTGTTCAAAATCGTAGATTTTACGAAGTTGTCCCTCGTCTAAAAAAACTTCGGGATTGTGCGACCAAGTATTGATTGTATCAATTTCTTTTTCTGACGGCTCATATTCAGTATTTGCCTTCGCTTTTTCTTTAATCAAATTAAGAGATGTCGGTGTATTTTTTTTAATTTCTTCGGCAACTCGCAGACAAGTTTCACGAGCAATAAATTTGCGATTTAATTGTTCTAATTTAATTTTTTCTTCTTCATTAAGTTGCACCAATTCTTCGGTTTTCAAGTCAAAATAATGGTCGAAGTTCACGCCTGTTTCGCGAGCCGTTTTAGTTAGTTCTGTTTCAATAGAGAGTACTTGATATGGCGCAAGAAAACCTTCATCAATTCCTCTTGTAAGGTCAAATTGGTAATCAGGTTCGCCTATCTCGCAACCAAACAGCCGATAAGTATCCAAAATAGCAAGGTCTTCATCGGGAATGTCTTTCCCCTCCTTTGCAACTGCCGTTCTTGGGGTTGCTGTTAATCCAATTCGCGGACAAAGAAAATGGTCAAATATCATTTTTCTATTGATATTGATTGACCTGTGACATTCATCTACGATAATTAAATCGTAAAAATTACTTGAAATATTTTGATGTATATTCTCCAAAGTGTCAATAACAACCACATGAATTTGAGCATTTTTGTACTGCTTGTAATTGCCCGAAGTGATTCTTACGGCAGTATATTCGGTACTGATAAGCGAAAACCCGTCTGTTATGGCTTGTTCTGCAAGCATTATTCTATCCACCACAAACAACACACGCTTTGCCATATTGTATTCGAGCAAGGCTTTTACAAAAGCAACCATTGTGCGGGTCTTACCCAAACCTGTTGCCATGTGGACGAGCATTTTTTGCTTACCTTCCTTGTATTTTTGAATAAGGGTTTGAATACACTTCGTTTGATAATAAGTTTCTTTCCCATGACTCGGGTTAATACCTCCTGCAATGCTTTTGTCTATAACAATTTCACGCTGCAGATTACTTCGCCTTGCCTGTTCTATTTTTAATTGCATTTCTTCAAGTGTCATAAACCTATCTACTTGCCTAAATTCTCCCGATTCAAGACCTTTCCACTCCGTGTCGTAAAACAAAGTCCGCTCGGGCGAACAGGCATACAAAAAACGAGGTTTAAGAATTGTGGCATATAGCGAACGAAGTTTTGACAATGCCTTTTTTTCGTCTTCAAATTTATTTTCAAAGACGGCTAAAATACTTCCATTCAAATCCTGCAATACTATATCAGGCTTGATACTTTTCTTTCCCTCAAATTGTTTTTGCTGTTGTTCAGTAAGTATGTATGACTGTTGGTACAATAAAGTATCACCACGCTTCCATCCCATTGTTTGGAGCGTGTCAATAACCTTTAAGTCGGTATCTGTCGCTTCGTTAATTTTTGGCATATCAATTCTTTATGCTTTTTTTTGCAATTTTCACAACACGTTCCCATTCATTTTCGTTTGCCACGCCCTATTATCACAACTTTCGCAACAAATTGCTCAAACTCACTCTTTCGGTCAGCAAGGCGTGCAGCGAGGCGATGGGTACGCGCTCTTGCTGCATTGTGTCGCGCTCGCGCACGGTTACGGTGTTGTCCTGCAACGATTGATGGTCGATGGTTATACAATAGGGCGTGCCAATCGCATCTTGACGGCGGTAACGCTTGCCAATGCTGTCTTTTTCGTCGTACTGACAATTGAAATCAAACTTGAGCGCGGTCAAAATTTCTCTTGCTTTTTCGGGCAATCCGTCTTTTTTGACCAAGGGCAGAATTGCCAATTTAACAGGTGCCAATGGTGCTGGAATGCGCAGCACCACACGTGTTCCGCCTTCTTCGCCGTCCTTTTGCACCACCTCTTCGGTGTAGGCGTGCGCGAGAATTGCCAACACTGTTCTGTCCACGCCTATTGAGGTTTCTACAACATAAGGCGTATAACCTTCGTTGGTTTCGGGGTCAAAATACTGAATTTTTTTGCCCGAAAATTTTTGATGATTGCCCAAATCAAAATCTGTGCGCGAGTGAATACCCTCCAATTCCTTGAAACCAAACGGAAAATTGAACTCAATGTCGCAGGCGGCGTTAGCGTAATGTGCCAATTTATCGTGCGGATGGTAACGGTAATTTTCGGCTCCCATCCCTATGGCCAAATGCCATTGCAGGCGGGCGTTGCGCCAATGTTCGTACCACTTCATTTCCTCGCCCGGGCGTACAAAAAACTGCATTTCCATTTGTTCAAATTCGCGCATACGGAAAATAAATTGCCGCGCCACAATTTCGTTGCGGAACGCTTTGCCAATTTGCGCAATGCCAAACGGCACCTTCATTCTGCCCGTTTTTTGCACATTCAAAAAATTCACAAAAATGCCCTGTGCCGTTTCGGGGCGCAGGTAAATGGTGTTGGCCTCCTCGCTCACCGAGCCGAGTTTGGTTTCAAACATCAGGTTGAACTGCCGCACCTCTGTCCAGTTGCGCGTTCCGGAGATGGGGCACACAATTTCGCTGTCAATAATCAACTGCCGCAGACCCTCCAAATCGCTGTCATTCAAGCATTTGACCATCCGTGTGCGCACCTCGTCTATTTTTTTTGCGTTGCGCAAAACATTAGGATTGGTTTCGCAAAACTTTTGCTCATCAAAACTTTCGCCAAATTTTTTGCGGGCTTTTTCGACCTCCTTGCTATTTTTTTCTTCCAATTTGGCAATGTATTCTTCGAGCAAAACATCGGCGCGGTAACGCTTTTTGCTGTCTTTGTTGTCGATGAGCGGGTCGTTGAATGCGCCCACATGCCCCGAAGCCTCCCACGTGCGGGGGTGCATAAAGATAGCAGCGTCAATGCCCACAATGTTTTCGTTGAGGCGCACCATTGCCTCCCACCAATATCGCTTGATGTTGTTTTTCAACTCCGAGCCGAGTTGCCCATAGTCGTACACCGCGCTCAAACCATCGTAAATTTCGCTCGATGGAAAAATAAAACCATACTCTTTGCAATGCGCAATGAGGGTTTTGAAAAGTTCTTCTTGTGTCATATTAGTGAATTTTAATGTATTAGCGATTGAAACTTTTAATTATGCAAGGCATAACGAACGATAAAATCAGTCAAAGGTACAATGTTTTTTCAAAAAAACAAAGACAACAGACGGTTTGTGCCTATTGTCTTTGCCTGAATGCTACGCGCTATAACCTATGGCGAACTGACTCATTTTTATTCTGCAGCAGCAATTAATGCCTGAATTTCCAACTCGGCAGAAATACGAAAGTTTGTTTCTTTTATCTTTTCTAAAACAGGTTTAATAGAACTGATTATTCCTTTCTGTTTAGATAAAATTATTATTCCGAGTGTTCCTGTATAATTAATTTTCAAATTTCGTGCTAATTTTCGAGCCTTATAGTCATCTATGATTAGCAATGAATTTGCTATTTCTAACGATAAAGCCATAGCACTTGACTCTCCTTTATCTACCTGAACCTCAAATAATTGTTGTTTGTATTTGTCTTTAACCGCAACTATTTCTACCCAATTGGGCAACACTTCGCCAAATTCTTCTGCGATTTCTGGCGTGGTAACAACATTACCAAATAGTTGTTGCAATAGTTCGAGTTGACCTATTTTTGCAAGGACTATAAAACAACTTGTGTCTGATATAATTGTTTTAGACATAAATTGCTTCATTTTTCAAATCAGACGCAGGATAGTTGAAGATAGATACATTATAATTACCCAAAAACTCGGCAAAAGTTCGTTTTGACACATTGGCAACTTCCGCCGCTTGTCCAAGCGACAATTTCCCATTTTCATACAAACTGCTGGCAAGTATCATATATAATTGCGGGCTATCGAGTTCGGACATCTCTGGTAGACGTAAACTTATTGTTCTCATATTTTTTCATTCTTTATTTTTTTTGCAAAGATACCAAAACTTTTTAAAACAAAAAATGGCAAACAACATTAAACAATTTTGTTTATTGTCTAAATTTTGTTACCTTTGTTATTTAGAGTTGAAAATTGATATTAACATTTAAATATTATTGACGTGCTTTCATTAGAAAAAATACACGAAGCGGATGCTTACAAAAAGAAACAACTGATTTGTAAAGGTTGCGAAAATCACTGCACTATCACACGTTTTGAGTTTGAAAATGGTAACATATTTTTTGGAGGAAACAAGTGTGAACGTATGTTTTCGAGCAAGGGCAACACGGTAGAAAAAGGCTTTAATTTGCTGCGCTACAAGTACGATTTGTTGTTTGAAAACGTAGCCACAATACGCTCCGATTTTGATGTGCTCACCATTGGCATCCCCCGCATTCTCAACATTTACGAGAATTTTCCGTTTTGGCAAACGCTGTTCAACGAGTGCAAAATCAACGTGGTGGTGTCCGACAAAAGTACCACAGCCCTCTACGAAAAAGGCTTGGGCACTGTGATGAGCGACAATATATGCTTTCCTGCAAAATTGGTGCACGGGCATATTTTTAACCTTGCTGAGAAAAAAGTTGACCGCATATTTTTCCCAATGGTGTTCAAAGAAAAAACGAGCGTGCCCTCTCACAATTCCTTCAATTGTCCCATTGTTACAGGCTATGCGGAGGTTATCAAAAGTGCCATCAATCCGCAAAAACGCTGGAAGATAGCGATGGATGCGCCCGCCGTTACGTTCAACGATGAGGCATTGCTCAAAAAAGCCTGCTGGGAATACATTGCCTCACTCAAAAAAGCGGGTGCAGAGGTCAGCAAATTGCAGTTTGAACACGCTTTTGCTTGTGCATTAGCAGCGCAAATTGCGTTCAAAAATAACCTGCGCAACAAGGCCGCAGAGTTGATAGAGCAATCGATGCAGCAACACAAACAATTGATGGTGGTGGCAGGCCGCCCCTATCACACCGACCCGCTCATCAATCAGCAAACCGCCGAAATTCTTACCGAATTGGGTGCCAATGTGATTACCGAAGACGTGGTGCCCATTGTTACCGATGGCGAAAGCGACTTCTACTTGTCGCAGTGGGGCTACCCTGCACGCATTACCAATGCCGCCAAGTGGGTTGCCTCGCAACCCGACAATGTGCGCTTGGTGCAAATCAACTCTTTTGGCTGCGGTCCCGATGCTATTATTTCTGACGAGGTCAAAGAAATTTTGCAGAGCAAAGGCAAAAACAACAACCTGATTCGCGTGGACGAAATTACCAGCACAGGCTCTATCCGTCTGCGTTTGCGGTCGGTGGTGGAGTTTGCCAAATATAGCAACGATGGCGTGCTGCGCCGTGCCCAAAAACATCGCAAAGAAACCAAAGTATTTATGCCCGAAGACCGCCATCGCACCATTATTGCGCCGCTGTTTTCGGACATCTACTCGCAACTGATTCCTATGTATTTTCGCCTATTTGGCTACAATCTCATCAACTTGCCTGTTACCAACAAAGAATCTATCGAAGAGGGTTTGCGCTACACCAATAACGAAATTTGCTACCCTGCCATTACAGTCATTGGCGACATCATCAAAGCCCTCAAATCGGGCGACTACAACCTTGACGAGGTAGCCGTGGGAATGACCCAAACAGGGGGACAATGCCGTGCCTCCAACTATTTGCCGCTCATCAAAAAATCGTTAGCCAATGCGGGTTTTGAGAATGTGCCCATTGTTTCGGTGGCGGTGGTTACAGGCTTGCACGAGCAGCCGGGCTTTGAAATTCCTTGGATAAAAATAATGCGTCCATTTTTGGCAAGCGTTATTTTTGCCGATGAATTGTCCAAAATGCACTACTCTACTGTGTTTCGTGAAATCAACAAAGGCTCGTCACGAAAATTGCTCGATGACTATATGCAAAAATTAGGAGAATTGGTGAGCCGTAGAGCCAAAGTGAGTGATATATTTAAACTTTTGGGCGAAGCAGCAAACGCCTACAACCAAGTGCCTGTAAAGGAAGGCAAATTTGCCAAAGTGGGCATAGTGGGCGAAATATATTTAAAGTACAACGCCTTTGCCAACCTCAACATTGTGGAATGGTTGAACAATCAAGAGGTGGAAGTGATAGTGCCCTCGTTGCTCGACTTTTTTATTCAAGATGTGGTGAACGCCAAAGTGAATGCTCGCGCCAAAATTGACACACAATCCATCAAAGGGAAAGCCACTGTGTGGCTCATTCGCAAGGTGTTGGGACGCTATCTTGGTCGTGCAGACAGGACTGCGCGGCAGTTCCGATTCTATCGCCCGCACCACAGCATTGACGAAGTGGCGCAGGGTGCTTCCAAAATTATTAGCCTCACGCACCAATACGGCGAGGGCTGGCTCATCCCGGGCGAAATCAGCACGTTTGCAAAAATAGGCGTGAACCACGTAGTGAGCCTGCAACCTTTTGGGTGCATCGCCAACCAAGTCATATCAAAGGGTGTAGAAAAAAAGATGAAAGACAAATATCCAAAATTGAATTTGCTCTTTCTCGATTTTGACGCAGGTGCCAGCGAAGTAAACGTATTCAACCGCCTTTATTTTATGGTGAAAGCCGCCAAAGAAGAGATAAAAGATAAGCCGTAGATTTTATTTCAATATGCAAAAAAAACGGGTAAAGCACAATTAATATGGGACAGGCAAACCTCTTAAAACAATTCTATCGGGTTTATTCTCAAAAACTCGTCCAATGGGATGCCTGTGGTACCCACTAATAATAATTTGGCATGGGGATAGAGCCTCTTAAAAAGCGACATACCTAAATTTTCAGAACTGCCACCGCTTTTAACTTCCAAACCGACAATTTGTTCCTTCTTTTTCATCACAAAATCAATTTCGTAATTGCCTTCACGCCAATAAAAAAGTTGATAGTTACTTTTGACGGCGTAATTCAACAAGTGTGCACCAACGGTCGATTCAAACAGTCGTCCCCATAAATCGTGCTTATTCCGGGCATTTTCAAAGGTCGTATTCAATTGCAATGAGAACAAGGCATTGTTATAGACTTGAAATTTGGGGCTTGAAGCACGTTTGTTTATGACATTGCCTAAATATTTTTCCAATCCGCCCAATAATCCACCATCGTTTAAAAGTTTAAGATAGTGGGCAAGTGTTGTTGTATTACCTGCCTCAAGCAGTTGACCGAGTATCTTGTTATACGACAAAATCTGACCGGAAAACAGAGCACCTAATTCAAACAGATTTCGCAACAACGCAGGTTTGTCCACTCGCGTGAGCATCAGAATATCTTTTGAGATACTCGTTTCAACGAGTGCATTGCGAATATATTCTTTCCATCGGGTTTCATCGTCAATCAGCGAAGCAGAGCCCGGATAACCACCAAAATAAATATATTGCTGCAAATTCCATCCAAATGCCGATTGCATCTCAGCGTATGTCCAATGCGATAAATGGAGTATCTCGAAGCGCCCGGCAAGTGATTCCGTCAATCCTTGCTGAATCAGCAATTGCGATGAGCCAAGTAGAATCAGTTTGATGTTCAAACCCTCGCGGGTATCCGCATCCCACTCTTTTTTTACAGTCTCACTCCAATTCGCGATTTTTTGTACCTCATCTATTACCAAAAGGAACTCATTTTGCTCGGCGGCTTTCATCATAATACGTGCCTCGTCCCATACGCGGCTTATCCACATAGCATTGCCGGCACTCACAGCATCGGCGCTCTCGTATTTGTGAGGAATAGCAACCTTATCAAGCGCCTGCAAAACCAAAGTAGTTTTTCCTACTTGTCGGGGTCCCGCAAGCACTTGAATAAACCTTCTTGGCTCTTCAATTCTACTTGTAATACGTTGTAATTCAGTACGTTCTATCATATTATTAGTTTTTACTCAATATATTGAGTAAAAATACTCAATGCATTGATTGTTTTTACTCAAAGTAATGAGCAAAGGTAGTAATAATATTGAATATACATCATTTTTATTGAGTTATTTTAAAGTAGAACAATATAATTCATTGAAATACAACGGAGTACAAAAACAGCGGGACTACCGGAATTGGGTTTCAAAAGATTTCTTCAATTATTTTTTATTTTAATCATCTTTTTTAAAACTTCCTTTCCATATATGATATGTCCATTCGGCATGTTTTGTGCCTGTTGGTGCAACATTAGGAGTTGCTAAACTTACTGTGTAATAAATCGTAGGTTCTTCCCAATTTTCAATTTCCCCATACCTATTGCGTTCAATTCCTGCATTGTGATTTCTTGGAAATTTTGTGATTGTCGGGGTAATGCGAAATAATGCCGTCCATTTTCCTTTCGATTGCATAAAGTCATCAAAAGGCATATAATCTACCTCTTGACACTGCTCAAGATAGGTAGGATAATCCGCAGGAGTGGGATGCACATTACGCACCATAACGATAACATTGCTTTCAAAATCAACTGCAAAATCAGCATTATTTGTCCAATTTGTACTTGTAAAATCAATCTTGGTAAGTCCTGCACTTATCATTTTGGTAGAATTTACCGGTTGGTAATTATCCATATTGCTCAAGTCTAACTGCGCCCAGGCAATACGAGTGCCGGAGTTATCACCAATCGTATAAGTGAGTAATATCAAGCCTTCTTTATCTATTGAAAACGCAGAAGGTTGCCCTACTCCCCACGACTTGCCGCCGCCGCCCAATAATTCATCGCCTTCATAATCCCATGTTTTTGGGACTACTTGGGTAGGATATTTTACCCAACTATCGGCATCCAAATCGTTACTGAATGCCACGCCTATTTCATTGTAATAAGCACTCCATGGGTTACTCAAAAAAAACATTGCATATTTATAGTTGATGCCGTTCATTTTGAATTTTCCGGCAATTACCGAAGGGTCGCAGGTATGATGGTCGTCCCACGAACCTGATGCGCCCGGCTGCAATACGCTTTTGGCGGGTGTTTGCGTACCATCGGGATGGATGCGGATATGATAGATATTATCAACCATATTCAACTCTTGCGGATTGCCGCAAAAATACATGTGCACTGTTCCGTCTTCTT
Source organism: Bacteroidia bacterium (assembly GCA_025996715.1). Taxonomy (GTDB): domain Bacteria; phylum Bacteroidota; class Bacteroidia; order Bacteroidales; family UBA932; genus BNTQ01. The sequence continues at coordinate 13,702 of BNTQ01000019.1, forward strand.
CCTTTACTAAACTTGGACAATAGGAATAGCGGCTTTGCCCATAGAAACCAAAAATTTCTTCTAAGTTTTTAAATGTAGGCTTTGTTGAAACAACAGGAGGTTGCGGGTGGAGCACCTCGTTTTCTTTGTTATTGCAGGAACAAAAAAGCCATAGAGCGATAACGAGTATTAAATTTTTTTTCATTTAAAATAGTCTTTAAGGTTAAATGTAGCAGAGTATAAGTCATAAGACCATAACCAATTTTCGCCTGTCATAGCAGGAGTGAAATACATAATCAGTTCGTCATCACTCGTCATATATCCCTTGCTGTCAGTTAAAATTCCCGGATTGTGATTTCGTGGAAATCCCGATTCTTTTGGACTTACATGACCAATTTTTATCCATTGTTCACCGGGTGTACTCAAATCCCAATCACGCGGAATATAGGTCAATTCCGACACATTTCCTACCCAAGTCGGTATTAGATTATCCATTTCTACTCTTTGCTCCGAGACCATATACACATTTTTTTGCGAATATGCCGGATAATTATTGCTGCCCATACCTGTTATTTTCTTTTCTTCCCCCAATTGGATATTATTCAAATCGTTCAGTTGAATATCCCGATAGGTGAATCCGCCGTTGGAATTGGAGTAGAACAACCGTATAGTTGCACTATCCAACACGATAGTGGTACTTTGACCCACTCCCCATTTGGTGCGGCTTTCGTAACTTACCAACGGGTTTTTATCAAATTTGATATACGGACCTTCAATGTTTTTGGATATTGCCAAACCTATTTGATTGTGATTGCAATCCCATTGGTCAACGCCTAAGTAGGTCATTATCCAATCATAAGTTTCACCATTGTAGGTTGTTTTAAATTCCCGCACATCCGGGTCGCAGATATGGCAGTTATCCCAACCGGTTTCGGAAGGTGCTATAATTTGGGTGCCGGGTTGCCATACATATCCCTTGTCTGTGGGGATTCCCTTGTACAAATAAACGTAGTCCACAATTTTGAACGGGTCTTGATTTTCGCATATAAATCCGTATCTAATTCCGTGTTGATACTCAATGATGCTGGGAGCATAATTGTAACGCCCTGCACCACCACTAAATTCATATTGAATGCGAGGCGTTATTGTACGCTGTTCGTTGTTATTACTTTTGCATCCCAAAAGTAAAAGTACAGCGAAGTATATAAAAATCCTTTTACTCTTCATAATGATAAAAATTAAAAAGTGTCCGAAAAGCGTAGCACTTTTCGGACACTCGCTTTGAAATTTTCAAAAAATTAATTATTGTATGATAGGTACTTATTTAATATCTCTCACACAACGGACAGATGTAGCGCGAGCCTTAGATTGCACATCGCCTGACCAATCGCAAAGACCACCTCCGTCAGCCCATATAACAACTCTCGTTTTGCTATTTGCTACTGGTGCCCAGTCCGGTCTGCCTGTTGACCTGCTTGTTTGTATTTCCATACACCAATCACGAGCGCGAGCACCCGCAACTGCATCACGAGCACCGGAAGCAGGAATAAAAATACATCCTTGTGGATTCTCTTTGGTAGCAAGTGCCGCGATTTCCTCATCATTGCCTACAAAAAGTCCATTTGCAGCATAGCCGGATTCGCCGGCATTGCGCCATTTAAAACCACGGCTAAACAAGTCGTCCACTTCCTCCCAAGTTGGGATACGCCATCCTTCGGGCGCAGGACTGTTTTGGGGCAACCAATCGGAATCTTCATCGATTTCGGTTACAGTCCATTCCGGCGTGCAGGGGTCGTTAAAAGAATAACCTACGTTTCGGTTAAACTGATACAACAATCCGGGGGCATCAGGGGATGCCGTAAATTGCCCCGGCTCGCCAACATTCTTTGTTGCCCAGATAAGTTTGCCAATCAACATTTCATCATCAGAAAGTTCAACTCCAAGTTGAACCACTTTGGATTTTCTGTTGCTCATTCCCTCCGAACCAACTAAAATTGTTGCCGACCTTGGTACAACTCCTGCATTGAGGGCAACCGTTACCGTAATGGTGCCATTTCCGGTACCTTCTGTCGGACTTATCTCGCACCATGCAGTGTCGAGGTCTTCAAATTCTAATGCAGCAGTCCATGCCACATTAGCAGTTACAGTTATCGTATAAGAGTTGGCGACGACTTCTGCCGAAATTGCCAACGGACTGATAGATAACTCTGGAGTCGCTTCTGACTTGCTTTTGTTTCCACAACTCCAACACATCGGCAGCAGCGATGCTGCCATAAGCACATTTGATAATTTTTTCATACTAATTTAAATTAAAGGGTTAAAAAAAATGCTAATACTGGTCATTTTGTTTCAAATTTGGATTATTGTCCACTTCGCTTTGCGGAATAGGCATACGGATTGATTTTCCGATAATAAAATTATTAAAATCGTCATCCCTGCTTTTCAATTCGTTCAAAGTTGCTTCGTCGTCAATGCCCCAACGCTTCAAATCAATCCAGCGCACGCACTCCAAAGCGAGTTCCAAGCCGCGTTCTATTTTTAGATGTTCGCGAAAAGCGTCTTGGTTGCTTGTTATTTGAGCGCCGTTGTAATAAGTGCTGCTTTCGATGTTGGGCAATTTGACACGATTGCGCACGCGATTGACACATTCAATGGCTTTAGGCGTGGGTGCAGCATTCAGTTCGTTGAGTGTCTCGGCATAGAGCAATAACATATCTGCATAGCGCAACGAACGGAAATTATTATCGTTCCAATAATACACCGGAATCACATCGGTACTATATTTTTTGATAAAAACTCTGCTGCCCCATTCACTCTTCCAAGGAGTTCCGTAAATCAATTGGGTAGGATATTCGGGGAAGTCGGCGGCGGCTCCATTATACCATAGTGTGTAGAACAATCGAACATCATACTTTCCTTCTGTTGTCTGTTCGCGTTTGAAATAATCCACCAACCAAGGTCTGGCTTCTATATTATTCCAACCTGTTCCGGCAGGAGAGGCATTCACCTCAATTTGAGTGCCTAATTGCGCATCCGGGTCAAAAGCATTATCTGTCTGGTCAAAACCTACTCGGTTCATCAACGAAAATTGTATTTCATACAATGACTCTTTGTTATTTTCCGTATAATTGCTGAAATTGTCAGCCCAATTGGGGACTAAATCATAATAACTTTTTCCTTCGCCATCCACCAACCATTCGAGGCAACTTTTGGCATCTTCCCATTGATGATGCTGTGCGTAGGTTTTTGCCAACAATCCATAAGCAGCGCCTTTTGTGGGGCGACCATAATCTGCGCTACTGCGTGCGGCAGGCAGTAGGGTAATTGCGTCTTTCAAATCTGTTTCTATTTGGGTAAGCACTTCATCTGCTGTGCTTTGCGTAGGTTTGTCGGCAGCAGAAGAAGTTTTCAGCACAAGCGGGACATTATCCCAAAGAGCAGTCATATAAAAATAATAGAAAGCGCGTAAGAACTTTGTCTGCCCAATTAAATCTTGCTTATGTGTTTCATCGGCAAACGTTACATTATCTATATTGTCCAGCACTTGGTTGGCTCGGTAAATAGCAATATAATGTTCCTCCCAAATTTTTGTGTTTACTTCAAAAAAATTGTAATCGGTAAAAATAAATTTGGAGTACTCATTCAGTTCCGTCCAACCTGCATAACTTACCCCTTCGTCCGCCATACCGTGCATTTGTGTATAGATATTCCGTGTCCACGTTCCCTGACGGTAAAACATACCATACACGGCGATGACACCGGATTCAATATCCGCTTCCGTTTTCCAGAACACACCGGTACTCAATGTATTTTCATTTTGAATTTCGAGCAATGAATCATCGCACGATGTGAACATCGCTACAAAGGCACATAGTATGTAATATATTATTTTTTTCATAACTGTACATATTTAAAATGTGAATGATAATGCAAATAAAACTGCGCGTGGATTGGGGAACGAGCAAGCATCGGCGCCCATAGTAAAGATGCCGCCATCTGCAAATTCAGGGTCCAAGCCGGTGTATTTTGTGAGTGTAACTAAATTTTGTAAAGTAACGGATACCCGCACGCTCTCAAAACTAATTTTACTGAGCAAAGAACTCGGTAGCGTGTAGCCGAAAGTGATGTCGCTCAAACGAAAAAATGAACCATCTTCCAACCAACGGTCTTGGTCGCCCCTGCTGTTTCGAGAATCGCCAAATACAATACGCGGACGGTCGGCAACAGGACGCTCTTGTGTCCAAGGCACAATGCCGTTGAAATTGTTTTGATTGTTGGCAAAGTCGGCAGCGGCGGCAGCCGAGCCGTTCCATATTGTTTGCCCAAATCGACCATAGCCGTTAATTTTTAAATCAAAATTTTTGTACGCCGCTCCAAGATTTAATCCCAACTCAAACTTGGGCCAAGGGCTTCCAACTAATTGACGGTCTTCCGACGAAATAATGCCATCATCGTTATCATCATCGTAAATAATATCACCGGGCAAAGCATTGGGTTGAATCACCTTGCCTTTGGAGTTCACATAATTTTGAATTTCGCTTTCCGACTGAAAAATTCCATTCATTTTGTACAAATACCACATTCCAAGCGGTTGACCAATCTCGGATTTGGATAATGATTCATAATAGACCGTTTGACCATATCCCAAATCAACAATTTTATTTTTTAAGTGAGAGGCATTTAGTGAGGCTGAGTATGAAAAATCGCCTACCTTGTCATTCCAACCGATTTCCACTTCAAATCCTTTATTTTCCAAACTACCGGCATTTACGGCTGGCGCACCTCCTTCATTTCCCGAACTCATTAGAATCGGAAGATACACTAATAGGGCTTCACTTTTTGAGTAAAAATATTCGGCAGAAAATCGAAGTCTATTTTTCAGTGCTGCAACATCAGCACCAATGTTAGTTGTCGTTTTTCGCTCCCAAACAAGGTCGGTATTGCTCAGCCGAGATTGCGTCATACCGATTTCTTTGTACTCCGGACTACCAAAAACGGCACGGGGAGCGGTATTGATAGTCGATTGATAATCCCAAAAACCAATACTGCTATTTCCAAGTGTCCCATAATTGGCACGTAGTTTTAGGTCATCTATCAATGGCACATTAAAGAATTTTTCGTTGCTGATGCGCCATCCCAACGATACGGAAAGAAAATTTCCCCAACGGGTGTCTTTGGGCAGGCGCGATGTTCCATCACGGCGGGCTGTTAGTTGTGCTAAATATCTATCGGCATACGCATAATTGATGCGCCCAAGGTATGAAATCAATGAAGACTCTCCATAACTGCCGCCTGCGGTGGTGTTTCCTGTCGCAGCATCAAGCGATGTGATGTATTTGTCACCCACCATCAATGGGTCTAATTTGGTAATCCAGCGGTATTCTTCGTGAAATTTATTGTAAGTCATACCTGCCAGTGCATTCACATCATGTTTGCCAAATTGATGTTTGAAATTATAGGTTTGCTCTACCAAAATGTCGTTGTGCTTGGCACTTTCATAACCTAAATGAGCCGCATCATCTCCTTGTCCCATAGTCCAATTTCCTTTCTTACGCAAAGTATTGGTAGCACCCATATAACTCTTGTAAGCAACATTTAATTTTGCCTCAAACATCTTGAAAAGTGTTAATTGTCCATATACATTGCTGTACAAATAATCTTCCTCATTATTTCGAGTTTGCAAATCTTGCATGGCTATCGGATTCAGACCATAAGAATTTGCCCTATCAACATTACCATATCCATACCCTCCCGAATGTGCTTCGTCATATACCGGAATTGTTGGCGGCATACCGATAAAATTACTCCACGGATTGCCATTCAATAATTTTCTGTTCGATTTGGTGTAAAATAAATTTTCACCATACGAAAAAATTCCTTTTTCGCCACTCGTATTGACACGAAATCCATATTTGTCATAGCCTGTAGCATATAGTGCTCCGTCATCCACCATCCGATTAATTGATGTATAGTATTTCAAAGTTTTGGAGCCACCGGACAAAGACACATTATAGTTTTGCAATACACCTGTACTCAACATTTCGTCTTGCCAATCGGTATTTCCATCGTAGTGATTTTGACGCTTTGTGATGCCGCCGACTCCTGCCAAAATAGCCTCATCGTAAGCCCTGTCGTCATAAATTTTGTAGGTGTTTGCATCCATCAAATCATAACGCGGCAACCAACTCATTGTCAGTTGAGCATCAAATTTCACTTTTAAGGCGCCTTCTTTTCCTTTTTTGGTGGTAATAATCACCACGCCGTTGGCAGCACGTGAGCCATAGATAGCCGCCGACGAAGCATCTTTGAGCACCTGAATAGATTCAATGTCTTCGACATTGACACCCAATTCACTACCTCCATACGCCCCATCAATAATGAACAACGGCGAATTACTGGTTAAACTTCCCAAGCCGCGAATAATCATAGAAGCATTAGACCCGGGTTGTCCACTCGTTGTAATTTTTATGCCGGAGGTCAATCCGCGCAAGGATTCTACAACATTGCCCGAAGTGCGCTCTGCCAAAGCATCCTCTTTGACAACGGATACGGCTCCAAGTAAATCTTTTTTCTTCACAGTACCATAACCAATCACAACTACTTCATCCAACGAAGTGGCATCGCCGCTCATCTGTACATCAATGCGCCCGCGCCCGTTCACAGGCTCTTCACGCGCCGTCATTCCCAAAAATGTGAATAACAAGGTTGCATTTTCAGACGCTTGAATGTCATAATTGCCATTAAGGCCTGTGGTAGTACCTTGTGTAGTACCTTTCACCGCCACGTTTACACCCACAAGGGGTTCATTGTTGTCGTTCAGCACCGTGCCCGAAATGTTGCGAATATTTTGCGCCTGCAATAGTGCGGGAAATCCCAACAGCAACAGTAGCAAACATTTGAATTTACTTGCTTTGCAGGGCGTTTCTATTTTTTGAAAAAGTGTCATCATAACTTGTAATTTTTTTATATTCAGCATTCTAAATTGTCTAATTTAAACGGTCGTTTAAATTAGACATTTTTTAAAAATCATACAAATTTTTTAATCTGTTGAAAATCAGAGACTTATGTCTTTGATTTTTTTGTTTTACCACCTTTAAAAGTTGTCTATTTTAAACGACCGTTTAAATTAGACAAAAACAAATAAAAAATATCTCTCCAACTACGCCCCTGCCGCAATTATCAAGCCAATTCCGGCGAGGAACAATGCAAACATAGCGTAAAGATAGCCATTTGTGCCTTTGGGTGCGTTTTTAAATTCTTTCCAAATAAATACGCCCCAGAATGCCGATACCAATGTGGCGCCTTGCCCCAAACCGTAAGATATGGCAGTGCCTGCCTCGCCTGCGGCAATGAGGCTAAAGGCGTTGCCAATGCCCCAAATGAGACCGCCCAAGATGCCCACTAAGTGAATGCTGAAGCCGCCTTTGAAGTAATCGCTGTATTTTACAGGAGCACCTTCAAGCGGTTTTTTCATAGCAATGGTGTTGAAAATGAAAGTGCTTGCCAACACGCCCACGGCAAAAATGAACATTGCTGTGTAAGGGGTCATTTTGCCCACGGCGGGTGCCACAAAATTATCGACATCCATAGAGGCAGCAATGAAGCGGAAAAAGAACGACATCAGCACTCCTGCCAACAGCGCAAGGATAATGCCTTTGGACGACACTTTTTGTGCCGCTTTTGCCATCTTGCTGTATGCCAAAGCGTTGAGCACAATGGCAATGGTAACCAATGCCACTCCGCCAAAAAGCAAGGTAGGGTCGCCCTTGGCGTGCTCAATGTAGTTGATGACAACGCCCAACACCAATGCCAGCCCTATGCCCACAGGAAATGCCACCGACAATCCCGCAACGGCAATGGCGATGACCAACAGAATGTTGGCTGCGTTGAAAATAACGCCGCCCAAAAAGGCGTTGCCGATGTTGCCCCATTCGGCTTGCGCCAAGTCGGGCAAAAAGCTGCGCCCTTGCTCGCCAATACTCCCCAGCGTGAACGCCGAGATGAGCGAAAGCAGCAAAACACCGATAACGTAGTCCCAGTAGAACAATTCGTACCGCCAAGTTTTGCCTGCTAATTTTTGAGTGTTCCCCCACGAACCCCAGCAGAGCATGGTAATAAAGCAAAATACTATTGCTAACAAATAATTGCTGACGATAAACATAATATCTTAATTTAAAAATTACGATTGTTAATTATTAATTGTTTTTGGTTGACGTGTGGTGAGTTCTATAAAGCGTTTGAGATTTTTTTTGGGCTGGTCGCCTTTCAATTGCAAGTAGGTGTGAGTGCCGTTTTTGTCGGCTGTAAACGTGGTGTAGCCTTTGTCGTCCACCGCAACAGTTCCGTTGGGGCTTATGGTAAAATATTCCGGATAATTTTCAACTACATACAACAACGAGGTCAAATCCCAAGTGGGGCGGTCGTAGGGCATTTGCAAATAACTCTTATATGCCTCAACAACAGGATGAAACTTTGTCCACGCAAAATCATTTTCGATAACTGTTGCAGGATATAAGATGGCTGCGCCTACTTCAAACGGTGAATACACCACAGGCGAGGTCCATTCGGCGGCAATGGTTTGTGCGGCAGCAATGTCTTTGAGCACATTGTATTCTACAATAGGTTTCTCTGCAAAACTGCCTGCCATAGTGGATAATAATTTCACTTTTTGGGCAATCAATTCTTTGCCGCTCAATGGCGAATATTGGTCGGGCGGCGACTGCAAAAGCCTTACAATATTGGTCGAAAATCCAACAGAAACAATGGTTACCGAACCATCAGGTTGTTCCGAAAGAATTTTACGGTACAACGAAACGGCTTCGGAAACGGCATCGTAATCAAATGCAGGTCGCGCAAACAGCGCATCGCCGTTTTCATTTTTCAACAGACATACTTTTTTAACATAATTTTTGGCATCGTTTTCGCAATCAATGCCGTTGACTACTTTTCCTATTGGAATGTTAGGGTATCCGTACCAATGATTTGTCAAGTGAATATACTCAGTAGAGTATTTACTGTCTTTGTTGGAGCAAACCGCCAGCAGATTGATTTTGCCTTCGTCAAGATATTTGTAAATCATATCCAAGGCCAACGCATCATCAACGTCATTGCCCATATCGGTTTCAAAAATGATATTGGGCACCTGCTCTGTTTTAGTTGCAGTATGGCAACCTACAAACAAGAGACACAAACTGCTAACAATCAAAATATGTTTCATAAAATTTAGAATTTACGAGTTATGAATTATCAATTATTCAATTTCTTTTCTGTACGGAATGGAGGCTTGCGCGCCCATTCGCGTGATGGCAATGGCAGAGGCGGCGGTTGCCATTTGCACGGCATCTGCTAATCCTTTGCCTTCGGCGAGTGCCACGCACAATGCACCGTTGAAGGTGTCGCCGGCGGCAGTGGTGTCCACCACCTCTACTTTTTTTGACGGCACGCGCTCTGTGAGGCTCTTGTTTTTTATCAACGCCCCCAAGGCTCCCAGCGTGATGACTACGTTTTCTACCCCTTTGCTCAACAGTATATCTGCCGCCCGCTCTGCATCTTCCCAGCCCGCAACGGCAATGCCCGTGAGCAATTGACTCTCGGTTCTGTTGGGCGTTATCAGGTATAATTTTTTGAGCAAATCTGCCGAAAGCGTGGCTGCGGGCGCGGGGTTGAGCACCACTTTTGTCCCGCTTGCAAGGGCTATATTGGCAGCATATTCTACCACTTCCATGGGCACTTCCAACTGCATCAAAAGGTAATCGGCTTCTTCAATTTTTGTTTTTGCAGCATCTATATCATTTTTGCACAATCGATTGTTCGCACCCGAAGCCACTACGATGCTATTCTCGCCCTTTTTGTCCACGCATATCAGTGCTACGCCCGATGGGGTTTGCGCATCCCGCGCAATATAAGAGGTGTCCATTCCGTCCTTTTTGTAGCCCTCCACCGATTGGTTGCCAAACATATCGTTGCCCACTCTTGCAATAAAAGTTACGTCGCCGCCCATCCGCGCCACTGCTACGGCTTGGTTGGCACCCTTGCCGCCGGCAGTCATCATAAACGCACCGCCCAAAATGGTTTCGCCGGGCTCGGGCATACGCTCTGCCTTTACCACCAAGTCGGTGTTGGAACTTCCTACTACTGCTATTTTCCGCCTATCTGTCATTTTGTTTTTTAGTATAAAAATATAGTTTTTGCGCAATCGTTTGCGCAGATATTTTTGCAAAAGTAGAAACACTATTTTTAATTTCCAAATTTTTTTCACTTTTTTTTACTACTTTTGCAAAAATATCTTTCAACAAGCAAAAATGGAGCACAACACTTTACTTACCATTTCAAAACGCACAGGCTTTTCTACCTCAACGGTATCAAGGGTTTTGAATGGGCAGGGTGATAAATATCGCATTAGCAAAAAAACGATACAAGTCGTTTCGGAGGAGGCAAAAAAGTGCCATTACACGCCCAGTTTGTTGGCAAAAGGTTTGCGAATGCGCAAAACACAAACCATCGGGCTGCTACTGCCCGGTATTGACAACCCCTATTTTGCAAGCATTGCAAGCGTTGTAATTTACGAGGCAAAAAAATTGGGCTATACTGTGGTGCTTGTGGACACTATGGAAGACGAAAAAAATGAGCAGGAAGGCATCACATCGTTGCTGTCGCGCAAAGTTGATGGCATTATTATTGCACCTTGCGGGCAAGACCCTACATTTTTGGAAAATACAGACCAACACCACCTGCCCGTCATCCTCATTGACCGCCATTTTGAATCGACAACACTGTCGTATGTTTGCACCGACAATTATCGCGGGGGCTACGAGGCAACCCAATACCTTACTCAGCACGGGCACAAGGATATTCTTTGCATTCGAGGTTTGACGTATGCTATGCCAAGCAGAGAGCGGGCAAGAGGATATTTGGATGCGCTCAAACACAATGGATTGACCAACAAAAAACGGATTGCAGGCAACGATTTTTCTATTAAAAACGGATATTTGGAGACCAAATTAGCCATTAATACTACTTTGCCCACGGCTATATTTGCTATGAGTAATACCATTTTGTTGGGTGCTATCAAAGCCATTCGCGAGGCAAAACTCAAAATACCCAAAGATATATCTATTGTTTCGTTTGACAACTACACCTATCTCGATTATCTTGACCCTGCCATTACCCGCATTAGCCAACCCGAAAGCGAGATTGGCACAATGTCGGTAATGCTGTTGGTGCAACGAATGGAAAGCAGCAACAGTAGCCAACATGCGCAAATTTTATTACCTCCGCAGTTGATTACAGGAAATTCGGTAAAAAAACTATTGTAAAAAAATCGTAGATTTTTACATCCCCAAGCATTCGCAAAATGGCTTAAACTCATAGCCTTTTTGCGCCGCTTTTATATCTCCAATGGCAGGAAAAATAATGTGCATACCTCCTACCGGAATTTTGTTTTTCGCTACATAATCCAATATCTTTTTGCGAGATGCAATGGCTTGCTCTGCGTTGGAATCATAAGTAACCGCAACGTTTGGCAGCGGCATTTGAATAGCCATCACGTGCGCTACGTCGCCCCAAATGAGCAGACGCGAGCCGGCAGATTCTATGAGATAAGCCGTGTGTCCCGGAGTATGTCCGTATGCTGCAATGCCCCTAAAACCTGTGAACAAATTGGATTTTTTACTTCCCAATTCCTCCGCTACAAAAAATTTCAGTTTGTCTTTGTAGGCTGCCAAAACATTGAGCGCTTGCTTGTTTTCGCTTTTTATCCAATGCTCGTATTCGGCTTGCGACAAATACAAATCGGCATTAGCGAACACCACCTTGCCATCGCGCAGCAAACCGCCAATGTGGTCGCCGTGCATGTGCGTGAGCAGGATGATGTGGATTTGTTCGGGCGCAACTTTGAGCGACTGCAAATTGGCTACCAAATTACGTCCCAAGCCTGCATCTATCAACACATTTTTGTCCGGCGTGCGCACCAAAAACGAATTGACCGACATCGGAAAAGTTCCGTCGGGAAGATACTTTTGCAACGCATTTTCGCTTGCACCAAGCAAGATATTGGGGTTGCCATTGGGCATTTTTTCGGACAGCGTGCTTACCCGAAAATCTCCGATTTCAAACGAAATCACATCTTTATTATCCTGTGCAATGATAGTACCGATAGGCATAATAAGTAGTGCTAAAATTAAAAAAAATGGTTTCATAAAATACTGAAAAATAAAAATTATGAATTGTGAATTGTGAATTGATAAATATCTTTTTCTACACAAACATTGAGACCGCAGCCGCCGGGCGGCACAAGTCCGTATCGGTTATAAAGTTCCGCCAACATTTCTTTTGCGCGGCGAAAATAATCGAGACCGGGTGCTGCCATAGTGCCCATCACGGGGCGTCCCATTGGCATCCACACCGATGCCGATGGAATGATGCCGCGCTCGGCAAGCCAAGCGGCACCTGCTTTGAGCGTCTCTATGGGTTCCAAACCGATGATGAAATTGGAAAACGCTTTGCCCTTGCCGTATTTTTCTGCAACGTAAGTGAGTGCACGCAAATATCGCTCTCTCGACGTAAAATGAATCTTGCCCGGTGTGATAATTTTTGCTCGTGCTTGGTCCCAAACTTCGAGGCTGCAAGCGATACGGCTTGCTCCTAACAAAAAATATTCGTCAATATACGACAAGTCTTCCGGCGGTGTAATGTAGAGCAAAATTTCGCCCGCAAGGCGAATATCGCTTGCTGCTATGGCTTGCAAATAACCTGCAATGTGCTTGTGTTCCGTAGCGCCCGCAAAAGTAGAACCACCCGTGATTTGCGTACTATTGGCATCGCCGTTTTGCACGGCATAGCGGATGATTTGAACAAGGTCGGCAGCCGCTACTGCAGCGGGTTGCGGCTTGTTTTTTTTTGCCAAAGATTCAAATTCCGCTCCCGCAAAACAAAACTCGCAAGGCTTACCACTCGCTGCATATTCGCAATGCCACAAGCATTGGAACGAAACAAAATCGCAGCCCTGCAATACGGCATTGCCCACAAAGGGTAATCCGGCAGCAGTTTTTTGTTTGTAAAAATCCGTCTTTTTGTGAAAAGTAACAAAATCGACAAAATCATTTTCGTAAAAGAGCGCTGGCTTACCCTCCAAAACCCGCAGCCCAAAAGGCGTGGAGAGTTCCGAGGCATACTTCATCAGTTTCAAATTGCTCCACGACAGCATCCCAAACAAATGCCGAAGATGAAAGCCAACATCGGTCAATTGAACATTGGTGCCGTCGGAGAGGAGCATACTGTTGCACATCAAAGGGCTGACATTGAGTCGATAATCCTTGCTAAAATCTTTGTAAATTGCAATATCAACCTTCACGCCCTTGCTGATGAGCAAGCATTTTAACTCTACCGAATCAACAATTTCTTTTTTGATGTTGTATTTTTTCACATCCTATTGCTGTGCTTGCAGATAAAAGGAATAAATACTCCCTTCAATACCAGCAATACTCCCTGCGATTACTTCTTCCGGCTGACCTGTGTAATTTGCCGTAACCACTTGCTCTATGGCTGTGTACAGTGCCTTAGTGTAGTCATTGTTTGGCTTACTTGCATTGTCGTAACTTAGGTCTTTCCCATAAAAATTGGTTTGCAAACACGCTCCGTATGCCTCGAAGTATTCCTGTGTGTCATCTTTTTTACCTGCATTGTCGTACGCGGCATTTACGCACAATAAGAATGCCACTGCGTCAGTTTGTGCCTGTGTAGCCTGTTCGTTTTGTTGATTGTCGTCATCGTTGTTTTTGTCTTCATTGCAGGCAACAACTGCACCCATAGCAACAATGCTCATTAGAGCAAATTTCAAAAATGTTTTTTTCATTGTGTATAAAATTTAAATTAAAAAAGAATGCAAAGATAAATAATTTTTGCCAAAAAAACAAAAGATGTAGGTGATTATTTTTTGATTAGAAATTAAATTTGACCACTCCGCCCAGCATTCGCGGCACGCCGGGCACAAATGTGGGCACACCAAATATCAAGCCGGTGTTGCCTGCGCCGATAACGTACTTTGTGCCGGTGAGATTGCTGCCAAAGGCGGATAGCGTAATGCCATATTGGGCAAGGTGCAGCGAGAGGTTGGCACCCAACAAACCGTAGGCATTTTGGTCGAGACCGGACATTTGCATATCGTTGGAATCCTCAAACCAGACCTGGCTTTTCCACGAATAAGTGGGCGTGAGCGACAGTCGAATAGCACTACTAAAATTATATTTTGCGGTAAGACCAATGCTAAAACTGTTGGCAGGCGTGAGGCGAAACGTTTTGCCGGCGTACTGTTGCGCGTTGCCGTCGGCATCTTTGTTGTCAAAGCGGGCGTGAATGTAGGTGTAATTGCCAAACGCATCCAGGTATTGGCACAAGGCGGCTTTGGCGGTTACTTCTGCGCCGTAGGAGGTTGCCTTGCCTGCATCATCGGCGATGTATTGCATAGTGGTATTGTCCAATTTGGCAGTCTGAAAATCGTTGTATTTTTGGTAAAAAATACCCGCATCCAACCAATAGCGGTGCTGCGCACTCCACTTGAAACCCGCGTCAATACTGTGCACACCTTCGGCATTGAGCACTTCTTTTTTGTTTGTGGTGGTGTTGTATTGCAGCACATTGGGGCGATGACCTTTGGAATAGGTGAGATACACATTGCTCTGTTGCGTAATGTCATACTTGAGCCCTGCGCGGTAAGTGAATGCCCACGCCGCATTGCTGATGTCGGGGTAATCCACCGGTGCGCTAAATAGATTGGGCGACATTTGCATTAGCACGCCCAAGGTGGACGGTATGCCGTTGTTGCTTACTGTGCGCGTTGCCGCAAAGGATTCGTAGGTGGCGCGCACACCTGCTGTAACACTCAGTTGCGGAATAATTTGATACGCGGCATCGGCAAAAAAATCAAACGCCTGCGAGGTAGCGCCGTTGTCAATTTGCTCGTGGTGGTTGGCGGGCAAGGGCACATCCGTAGCACTGCCCGAAAACATACCGGGAAACATATCCAAATGATGGGCAGTGCCGTCTGCGGCAATCAATGGGTCGTAGAACTGCGGAAATATGCCTGATACCCAAGTTGGAAAATAATTTTTTACAATGTTCCACACCGGAAATACGGCATATCGTTCATCGGGGTCAAAGCCCCAAGTGTAGTCGCCGCTCTCGCGCCAATAACTTGCGCCTGCCACGCCGCTCAATTTTTCATTGAACAAAAAATTGTAGCGCAACTCTTGCGTGAACTGCCGCATATCGTACCATTCGGTCATATCCAATGCGGGTGCCGCTGTTCCGTCTGCATCGTAGTGGTGGTCAACCGTGTTGTGGGCAAATGAAGTAATGGAAGTCAGGTAACTATTTTCGCTGAAATTGTATTTTATATTGAGAGACGAAAGTAACACATTGCGCTTGTTGAAAAAATTTTTGCCCGAATCCAAAGAGGCTTCGTAATCGAAAATATCACGGCTGCCGTTTGTGTTAGGATAGCGTTTGCTCATAAAGGCTGTGGCAGGGTTATCATCCTTTTGATAGTTTGCCATCAGGTCAATTTTCAAATCCTTGATGGGTTGATACGCCAGCGAAAATCGACCGCCAAAAGTATTTTTTCCATTCAAATTATTGCCCCCCGACAGGTTTTTCACGTAGCCATCTTGATAACTGTAAATGCCTGCCAAGCGCACTGCCAACTTGTTTTGTAGCATAGGGATATTGACCGCGCCATAAAAATTTTTCATCGCAAAATTACCAAGACTTGCAGAAATATATCCGCCAAAATCGTTGGTGGGCTTGGCTGTGATAAAATTGATGGCGCCCAAATATGCACCTCTGCCAAACAGCGTTCCTTGTGGACCTTTGAGCACTTCCACCCGCTCCAAATCGTACAGTTCGGTAACAGCCATCGAGGAGCGGCTGGTGGGCACTTGATTGAAGTAGGTTGATATGCGCGGCTGGTCGGTGAGGTTCACCTCATCGCTTGTAACGCCGCGGATAACAAATGTAGGACGGTGCGGCGTTTGAATGCGAATGTTCAAGCCCGGCACAAGCGCGGCAAATTGCTCCAAATTGTGCGTGGCAGTGCGTTCCAACTCTCGCCTGCTCACAGAGGTCATCGTAATAGGGATGTCCAATAGGCGTTGCTCGCGTTGCTGGGCGGTAACAATCACGTCCTCAATGGCAATGGTGCCGCTGTCTTGTAGGGCTGTTTGTGCCGATGCGTCAATACAAGCACCGGCAAGCAACAATATATTAATAATTTTTTTCATACATCTTTTGCAACTCCGCTGCCAGCGTGCTTTGGCTATATCGCTCTGCGGATAATTTGAGGGCATTTGCGCGGCATTGATTTTGCAAATCTTTGTCGGTCAATAATTTTTCAAGCGCATCGGCAAGCGCATCGCTCGAGTTGGGCGAATAGAGAATGCCTGCATCGCCCACTATTTCGGGGAACGAGCCGGCGGCAGGCTCAATGGCAGGGCGGCCTGCAGCAAAGGCTTCGCAGAGATACAAGCCCACGCCTTCGTCAAAAGTGATGGGAACGCAAATGGCAGTTATTTCTTTGTAAAATCGGGCGTGCTCGCTGAGGCTGTACGTCTCGCACCAATCTACCGCGTTGTTGTAGGGCAACAATATTGTACGAACTCGTTTCAAAAAAGCGTTATTTTCGGAAGTATATCCGCCACCAATGCGCAAACGGACACGCTCAAAGCCGCCTCGTTTCTTTAACTTCACAAACGCTTCTGCCAAAATTCCCAAGCCGTTTTCTTCGTTCATTCGATAAAAAAATCCGATAGTTGGTGCTGTGGGATAATTGTTGGATGCATATTTTGCGGTATCCAATCCGGGATAGACAACCTGAATGTTTTTAATTTGCGGAAAACGTTGCTCTACAACGTTTTTGTAGAACCGACTTGACGCAATAAAAGTATCGACATATTGGATATTTTCTAAAATTCCTTGCCAAGCCGTGTCTGCATAGTGCTTTTCTAATTTGTCAATCCACACTTCTTCGTCTTGCAGCGAGCACACCAACGGAATGTCCAAGGCTTGCTTGATGGCTTTGGCAATGCCGATGACCAAAGTGCTCGACAAATGAATAACGTCCGGCTTGCCATCTTGTTTTATCCATTCAATGAGGTTTTTCACCTGCTGTTCAAAGGCAATATCCGTGCCGTTTATCATCGATAACGTCATACCTTCCATACCCGCCGCCGAAGTGGTGCCCGCAAACGACGAGGCAATGCGGAGAAAAAAATTAGTGCCAAGCAGTTTTCCTACCCAACGAGGCATAGTGCGTTTTGTGAAAAACTTTTGCGACACATAATACGAAGTAGCCGGAAAAAACAGAGGCGTATCTGCCAAAAACGATTGGTCTTTGAGCGGCAAATACAGGGGCATAATCACCACGTTGTGTCCCGCATTGCGCAAAGCATTGGCGTGGAGATTGTCTCTAAAACAATTTCCGCAATAAAACGAATCTCCTGCGCCGGGTACAATAAATAATATCTTCATTACAAAAAGTTCGAGATGAATGTTGAAAGCCAAAAAGTAGATTCGGCTTTACATTGTGTATGTTTGGTTTGGCAAAGGTAATAAAAATCTTATTACCAAAGTCTCAAATTAGCAAAAATTTTGTATCTTCGTGTGCTCACAATTTTTAAACCTATTGCCAATGAAAAAATTATTTTTGTTAGATGCTTTTGCGCTCATCTATCGCTCCTATTTTGCTTATGCACGCAACCCTTTGCACAATTCCAAAGGCTTTGATACATCGGTCATACACGGCTTTGTGCAAACGCTGCGCGAGGTGCTGCACAAAGAACAACCCACCCACATTGGCGTTGCATTTGATGTGGGCGGCGAAACTTTTCGCCACCTGATGCTGCCCTCGTACAAAGCCAACCGCAAGGAGCAACCCGATGTGATTAGGCAATCCGTGCCTATTATCGAAGAGATGCTATCGGCGTTTCACATCCCTGTGTACAAAAGGCAAGGCTACGAAGCCGATGACGTGATTGGCACGCTGGCAAAAAAAGCAGAGCAAGCCGGTTTCACGGTGTATATGATGACCCCCGACAAAGATTATGGGCAGTTGGTGAGCGACAATATATTGATTCACCGCCCCGCACGATTTTCGCAGCCCACCGAAAAATTTGGGCGCGCCGAGATTTGCAAAAAGTACGAAATCACAGACCCCTTGCAGGTCATAGACATTTTGGCATTATGGGGCGACAGTTCCGACAATGTGCCCGGTGCGCCGGGTGTGGGCGAAAAAGGTGCCATCAAACTCATTTCGCAGTACGGCAGCATCGAAAATTTGATAGCGCACGCTCACGAATTGACCGGAAAATTGCGGCAGAACATTGAGCAAAATGCAGCGCAGATAAAGCGTGCCAAAGAATTGGTAACCATCGATTTGGATGTGCCTGTTGATTTTGACGAGGAAGAATTGAAACTCAAAGAGCCTGACAAAGACTTGCTGCGCGAGATTTTTACCGACCTCGAATTTAAAACTTTTTTGCGCGACATTTGTGGTGAAAACGCTGCATCCATTGTCAATGCTCAGCCTACGCTGTTTGCTGAGCCTGCTGCCACTTTGTTTGACTTGCCCGCAACTGTCGGCAAAACCACTGCCGCTGCACAAGAGCAGCATCCGCACCTCACCATTGCCGATGTTCCGCACACCTACCGTTGTTTGCAAAACATAGATGAGATAACAGAATTAGCCAATTTGTTGCAACAGCAAAAGCAATTTTGTTTTGATACCGAAACCGATAATATCGACCCCATCAACGCTCATCTTGTAGGTATATCCTTTGCCATAGAGCCGCACAATGCCTATTACATTCCGCTCAATGTGCCCCAAGAGCAACAAAGCAGCATCCTTGCGTTGTTGCGCACAGCCATTGAGAACAAAGGCATTGCCAAGATTGGGCAGAACATCAAATTTGATTATTTGGTGCTCAAAAATTATGGCATCAAAGTAGCGGGCGACTTGCTCGACACTATGCTAATGCACTACCTGATTGAGCCTGAGCAAGCGCACAATATGGATGCCTTGTCCGAAAATTATCTTGATTACACCCCCATTTCCATCGAAAATTTAATTGGCAAAAAGGGTCTTAGCCAAGGAAATATGAAGGATGTAGCCATTGACAAAATTGCAGAATATGCCGCCGAAGATGCTGATGTTACCCTGCAATTATTTCAAAAATTGCAACCTATTTTGGTGCAAAACG
Organism: Bacteroidia bacterium; assembly: GCA_025996715.1. Classification (GTDB taxonomy): domain Bacteria; phylum Bacteroidota; class Bacteroidia; order Bacteroidales; family UBA932; genus BNTQ01. The sequence goes on from BNTQ01000019.1 coordinate 32,928, forward strand.
GATTGGAAGAATTGTACAAAACCGTTGAAGCGCCTTTGATACAGGTGTTGGGCGATATGGAATATGAGGGAGTTTGCATAGATAGCAACGCGCTCTCGGCTTTGAGCACCGAAATGAACGCCGACCTCAATCGCTTGGAGTCCGAAATTCGCACAATGGCAAGCGAACCGGAGTTGAATGTATTTTCGCCAAAACAGTTGGGCGAGGTGTTGTTTGACAAATTGAAAATCGTAGAAAACGCCCGCACCACCAGCAAAAGCAAGCAGTATTCCACCAGCGAAGAAACCTTGACCTCGTTGAAAAGTAAGCATCCCATTGTGCCCAAAATTTTGGAAATACGCTCTGTCAAAAAACTGCTTTCGGCTTACATCGAAAGTTTGCCCAGCCTTGTCAATCCACGCACAGGGCGCATTCACACTTCGTTCAATCAAGCCGTTACTTCCACCGGACGCTTGAGCAGCAATAATCCTAATTTGCAAAACATCCCCATTCGCGAGGCAGAGGGGCGCAAAATTCGCGCAACGTTTATTCCCTCTGATGCCCATCACGTCTTGCTTTCAGCCGATTATTCGCAAATAGAATTGCGGCTGATGGCACACCTGAGCGATGATGAAAATCTGATGCAAGCATTTTTTAACAACGAGGATGTGCACACTGCCACTGCTGCCAAAATTTTTCACATCAACTTGTCGCAGGTAACGCCCGAACAGCGCCGTCAGGCAAAGACCGCCAACTTTGGCATCATCTATGGCATCTCGGCATTTGGCTTGTCGCAACGCTTGGACATTCCGCGTGGCGAAGCCCGCCTGCTCATCGACGGCTACTTTGAAGCCTACCCCAAAGTGCGTGCCTATATGGACAACATTGTGCAAACGGCGCGTGAGCACAAATACGTTACCACCATTTGCGGTCGCCAACGCATGCTGCCCAACATCGACAGCCGCAGCGCAATGGACAGAGGCTACGCCGAACGCAACGCCATCAACGCGCCCATACAAGGCTCGGCATCCGACATTATTAAATTGGCAATGATAAAAATTGGCGAGCAACTGCAACAAGAAAAATTGCGCACAAAAATGATTTTGCAAGTGCACGACGAATTGGTGTTTGACGTGCCCAACGATGAATTAGAGGTGGTAAAACGGCTCGTCAAAAACGCGATGGAAAATTCCTACACTCTGCGTGTACCCTTGATTGCAGAGATGGGCACAGGACACAATTGGTTGGAGGCGCATTAACTCAAACCGACCGTTTGCAACGGGCTACACTTCAAATTCTATCTCGCTGGTAGTTTGTTTGGTGCTTTTGATAACACCCCGCTTGGAGGAAGTAATAAAACCCAGCACCACATCCCGCACCGCCGATGCAGGTAGTTTGGACAATTCTTCGCAAGCCTGCGTGATGTTCAAATCATTTTGATATACTATGCGATAGAGGTCGTGAATTTCGTTCACTTGCTCGTCGGTGAACCCGCGGCGGCGCAAGCCTATGCGGTTGACGCCAAAAAATGACAGCGGCGTGTGCCCTGCCAAAATGTAGGGTGGAATATCTTTGGTCATGAGCGAACCGCCTGCCAGCATAGCATGAGCGCCCACGCGCACAAATTGGTGCGCCATTGAACCGCCGCCAATAATAGCATAGTCGCCCACTTCGACCTCGCCTGCCAAGCCCACGTAACTCACCAAAACCACGTTGTTGCCCACATTGCAATCGTGCGCCACGTGCACGTATGACATTATCATACAATTGCTGCCTATTACTGTGCGCAATTTGCCGCTGGCAGCCGTTCCGCGATTGATGGTAGCATATTCGCGCACCACCGTATTGTCGCCAATTTCGGCTATGCTGGCTTCGCCTTTGAATTTCAAATCTTGCGGCGCACCGGCGATGACTGCGCCCGGAAATATCTTGCAGTTTTTGCCAATGCGTGCGCCGTCCATCAATATGGCATGGGAGCCAATCCACGTGCCATCGCCCACCACAACGTCTTTTGCTACCACCGAAAATGGCTCTATGACAACATTTTCGCCTATTTTCGCCTCAGGATGCACTTTGGCATAAGGATATTTATTTTCCATAATTTATAATTACTTACAATAATAAATCGAATAGTAAAGCCTTAAAAAATTCCGCCCAATTTTTGAATAATGCCCGCGTTTTCAAGTTCTTTGCGTAGCGCATCTTTGTTCACCGATACCACCACGCCCACCTTGTATTCTTTGCCCACTTTGACGCGGTCGCCGGCAGCAATAGCACCACTGTTGCTGATATTCACAAACTGCATATACTTGCCGCCATTGGCAAAAAACGATTCAAAATAATCTTTGTGCTCCTCAAACACATTGGCATTGGGTGCCATCGGCTTTTGCGATGTCAAGCCGGATCCTCCCGTAAAACCCTTGAAAATAATGCCGTGCACTGCATTTTTTTTGGCTTGTTCCATAGCCACAACGGTCTTTTTGGAATACGACCACACTTTTATCAAATAGGTGCCTTGCGCTCCAACGCCCACAGGCTCTATTTCGTAGCGCCACTGAGCGGTATCTTTGTCGGCTGCTTTTTGCGCCGCACCGCACGATGCCATCACCACTGCCAACGCAGCCACACTGCCCCACAGGGCTATTTTTTGGATGTTTTTCATAATTTTATACTTTAATTATTGAATGATTGAGATTCTCCAAATTTTTGCAAAGATAAAGCATTTTTTTATTTTATTCACTTTTTTGGAATTACCTTAATTTCAAACAAGCGGCTCCAATTTTTTCCGGTAACAAAAATGCGCTTGCCTACTGCATCGTAGGCAATTCCGTTGAGCACATCGGTGCGCGAAGTGCGCTGCGCAGGCGGCAAAATGCCTGTCAGGTCAATCATACCCAGCACCGCACCGCTGGCGGTATCAATGCGGGCAACGAGCGAACTGCCATAGATATTTGCCCACAACTCGCCCTCCACCATTTCCAACTCGTTCAACATATTCACATAACCTGTTGAATTATAGATAGTTATGCGTTTTTCTTCACTAAAATTTTGAGGCGACAAAAAACGAATAATGTGGCTGCCATCGCTCATTATCAGGCGGCTGCCATCGTTGGCTAAACCCCAGCCTTCGCCCGTGTAGCGCACTTGGTGCAGCGGGCGCAACGTGGCGGCATCATACACAAAACACAGACCCTCCTGCCACGTAAGTTGGTACAGCAAACCGTTGAGCAGCGTTAATCCTTCGCCAAAGTATTTGCCGGCGAGTGATTGATTGGCAACAACTCTGCCTGTTTCCAACGCCACTTTTCGCAGAGCAGATTGGCCATATACCCCTGTACTTTCGTACAATGTGCCATTGTGAAATTCCAATCCTTGGGTGTAGGCACGGTCATCGTGAGGGTAGGCGTGCACAACGTTGTAGGTATATTGGCGAGGCAAATTGGCTTTTGGCTGTGCTTGCAAAAATGCAGACAACCCGCAAAAACACAGGAAAAAAGATAGCGTGCGAGTGATGAGCGATGAGTTCATGTAGAAATAAATTGCGAGTTTCGTCTGTAAGATTGTTGGCTGCTTCACCAATTACGGTCAATTGATAACGTACTGCACTGCGCAACATACCAAGAACCTTGCCTAAACGTTACGTGCTACAGCCTATA
>BNTQ01000020.1 GCA_025996715.1 Bacteroidia bacterium
TTTAATTGAACCTTATTACCTTATCTGAACTGTGATTATGGGCTTTGGCGTGCAGGACGAAGTGTGTCCGCCGCACATCAATTTTGCAGTCTATAATCAAGTGAAAGCCGAAAAAATATGGATGGCCGGCGCCGAATTTGGGCACAGCACAGGCAAGGAGTATTATGATGCCACAATGGAATTTTTTAAAGAAAAATTAGGAGTAGAATCACAGTTCAGATAAGGTAATAAGGTTCAATTAAATGCGCAACCCGAAGGGTTGAATTTTCATAACCGTAGGCAAGCGCAGCGCAGCCTACGGAAAACGCAACCTTCACGTACGGCGCGCGGCACAAAAACAATGCCTTGAAAAACAGTGGCTGTCCGCGCGCAATAACGGGATTTGCCAAATATTTTTATAAAAAACATCTACTTCTGTGCTTTCGCAAAAAAACTTAACCATCCATTATTTATCCAATGACAGCAGCCACACTCATTATTGGCGATGAAATTCTGATTGGGCAAGTGGCCGACATCAATTCGGCTGCCATTAGCCGTTGCCTCAATGCTTTGGGCATACAGGTGGTGCAAATGCGTGCCGTGGGCGACCACGCGCCCAGCATCAGCACTGCCCTGTCGGAACTTTTGCCGCTTGTTGATATAGTGATAATTACAGGCGGTTTGGGACCCACCAAAGACGACAAAACCAAAACCATTTTGGCACAATACTTTGGTGCCAAGCAGATGGTGATTGACCCTGCTGCATTGCAAAATGTGCAGCGCATAGCCAGCCAGAGCGGCTTTGAAATGAACGAACTCAACCGACAGCAAGCCTTGGTGCCCGATGTTTGCACGGTGTTGCCCAACGCCTTGGGCACAGCGCCCGGGATGTGGTTTGAGCGCGATGGCAAAGTTGTAATCGCCTTGCCCGGCGTGCCTTTTGAGATGGAACACATTTTGCACAACGAAGTTGCACCACGTTTGCAACAGCAATTTGCCACGCCTCACATTGCACACAGCACAGTATTGATTTTTGGCATTGCCGAGTCGATGCTCGCCAAACAAATAGAGGCTTGGGAAAACGCTCTCCCTGCCCATTTGCATCTTGCCTACTTGCCCACTGCATTGGGCATCAAATTGCGGCTCTCTACCTACAACGGCAGCGACCACGCAACATCGCTGCACGCAATACAGCAACAGTTTGAATCGTTGCAAACCATTATCCCATCTTACTTTGTGGGCTTTGGCGACCATACCTTAGAACATTTTGTGGCCAACATTTTGTGCCAAAAAAAATACACCGTAGCCACCGCCGAATCGTGCACAGGCGGCAATATAGCGGCATTGCTCACCTCGGTGAGCGGCAGCAGTGCCTACTTCAAAGGCGGAGTGGTGGCTTACGATAATGCAGTAAAAGAGCGGGTTTTGGGCGTTGCTGCCGGCGATATAGAGCAGTTTGGAGCAGTGAGCCGGCAGGTGGTAACGCAAATGGCACAAGGCGTGCAGCGTTTGATGGGCACCGATTTTGCAATTGCCGCTTCCGGCATTGCAGGTCCCACAGGCGGCACAGCCGACAAACCCGTAGGCACAGTGTGGCTTGCCGCAGCCCACCCCACCGGCGTAGAAACCCTGTTGCTTCAATTGGGCAACGCCCCACGCCACCGCATAGTTGCCCGCGCCTCGGCAACGGCGTTGAATTTATTGAGATGCGTTGGTACTTGGTAATTGTTCCCCCTTTGGGGGTTAGGGGGTTTTGGTATGAATTATCATTTGCCCATTAACAATTGCAGTGCACTCTCCACACGCTGCACGGCGGCTGGTTTGCCAATGATGGACATTATTTCGATGGCGCCGCCGGGGGTTACCAGCAAGCCCGACAAGGCAATGCGCGGCGCCCACATCACTTGCCCAAACTTGATGCCCTTGCTTTGCGCCAATTCGCTAAAAGCGGCGTAGAGCGTGTCGGCGTTCCATTCTTGGAGTGAATTGAACACCGTTAAAGCGGCATTGAGGCAATCAACGGAAGTTGCAAGGGTGGATTTGTTTTTTTGATTGACAAACAGTTGCGTGTCGTAGGGGGCTACTTGGTGCAAAAAGGCTATCATCTGTGGGATTTGGCTCAAGCGGTGTAGCCGCGATTGCAGCAGTGCCGCTATTTCGCGCCATTTGTCCGCCAATGGCGTGTCTTGTATGTTTGCAAACGGCAGTGCGATGGTGCAAAATTGGTCAAAGGGCAACAACTTGATGTGCTCGCCGTTCATCCAATCCAGTTTTTGGTAATCAAACACCGCAGGGCTTTTGTTGATGCCCTCTACCAAAAAGGCTTCGATGAGTTGGGGCATTGTAAACAATTCGCGGTCGTTTTTGGGCGACCAGCCCAGCAATGCAATGTAGTTGATGATGGCAGAGGGCAAATAACCATTGTCCACCAACTCCTGAAAGCCTGTTGCACCGTGCCTTTTGGATAATTTGGTTACCGAGCCGTCGTCGTTTTTGCCCATAATAAGGGGCAGATGAATGAACTGCGGAACGTCCCATCCAAAAGCCTTGTAGAGCAAAATGTATTTTGGGTTGGACGATAGATACTCCGAGCCGCGCAGGATGTGCGAAATTTGCATCAGGTGGTCGTCCACCACGTTGGCAAAATTGTAGGTGGGCAAGCCGTCGCTCTTGAGCAAAACTTGGTCGTCGAGCGTTTTGTTGTCCACCGTTATCTCTCCAAAAACGGCATCTTCAAACGATGTTAGACCGTCCACAGGCACCTTTTGGCGAATCACGTAGGGCTTGCCTTGGCTCAAATTGTGCTGCACTTCGGCGGCAGTCAAATGGCGGCAATGTCGGTCGTAGCCTTCTTCGGTTTTACGTTGCTCTAATTCTTGTTTAGAACAAAAACAGTAGTAGGCTTCGCCGCGCTCTATCAATTGCAGCGCATACTGTTTGTACACTTGCTTGCGCTCGCTTTGCACGTAAGGAGCGTAGTTGCCGCCCACGTCGGGACCTTCGTCGTGGGGCAGGTTGGAGGCGCGCAGGGTGTTGTAAATTACGTCGGTAGCCCCTTCCACATAGCGGGCTTGGTCGGTGTCCTCGATGCGCAAAACAAAGTCGCCGCCCTTTGATTTTGCAAAGAGATAGGCATACAAGGCTGTGCGCAAGTTGCCAATGTGCATAAATCCTGTGGGGCTGGGCGCAAAGCGGGTTCTTACTTTTGGAGCCATTAGATTAAACGTAACCGGGTTTTTGGAGCAAAGTAAACATATTCTTTTTGTAAGCCTCCACACCGGGCTGGTCAAAGGGATTCACGCCCAGCATATAGCCGCTGATGCCGCAGGCTTTTTCAAAAAAGTAAATCAGTTGGCCAATATGATAGGCGGTGAGTGCGGGAATTTGGATGCTAATGTTGGGCACGCCGCCGTCCACGTGCGCCATTTGCGTGCCCAGGGCTGCCATTTTGTTCACCTCGTCCACACGCTTGCCTGCCAAGTAATTCAAGCCATCGAGGTCAGCCTCTTCGGAGGGCACTTCCAAGGTGTGCTGAGGGCTGGCAACGCTGATTACCGTTTCAAAAAGGCTGCGCTCGCCATCCTGAATGTATTGCCCCATAGAGTGCAAATCGGTAGTGAAATCAACGCTTGCAGGGAATATGCCCTTGCCGTTTTTGCCCTCGCTTTCGCCATAAAGTTGTTTCCACCACTCGGCAAAATAGTGCAATTTGGGGTTAAAGTTGGCTAACACCTCCACCTTTTTTCCTTTGCTGTACAACACATTGCGCACAGCAGCATATTGTGCAGCAATGTTTTTTTCAAAGTCCACATTAGGAGCCGTATTGGTTTCGCTGTCCACCGCTCCACTCACTAAGTCGGCAATATCAATGCCGGCGCAGGCTATAGGCAACAAGCCCACAGGCGTGAGCACCGAAAACCGCCCGCCCACATCATCGGGAATCACAAAGGTTTTGTAGCCCTCCTGCGTTGCCATTGTGCGCAAGGCTCCGCGCGATTGGTCGGTGATGGCAACAATGCGGCGCTGTGCCTCTTTTTTGCCAAATGTTTTTTCGATAAAGTTTTTGAGAACACGGAATGCCAAAGCAGGCTCTGTGGTAGTGCCCGACTTGGAAATCACAATGCAGGACACCGATTTGCCTTTCAAAACTTCCTTGAGTTCATACAGATAATCCTCGCTAATGTTTTGCCCTGCAAACAGAATTTGCGGGTGCTGGCGAGGCTTTTGCAAGAGGTCAAAACTGTGCGAGAGGGCGTCTATCACGGCTTTGGCACCCAAGTAGGAGCCTCCAATGCCAATGACCACCACCACATCCACGCCGCTGCAAAGGGCTTGCGCTGTTGCTTTGATGTCCGCTATTTGAGCAGGCGTGAGCGATGAGGGAAGATGCACCCATCCCAAAAAATCGCTGCCTTCGCCTTTACCATTGTGCAGCAATTCGGCACTTTGCATTGCCTTGCTCTGCAAAGCGTTTACTTCGTTGGTAGCAGCCCAGCGGGCGGTCTGCTCATAATTTAATGTAATCATAATGTGTGTTTTTAGTGTTTATTGTGAGCGGCAAAGGTAGTCAAAATAATTGGTAATTGATAATTTGTTTGCGGAATGAAAAAAGTTTTATACCTTTGCAACTAATTTTTTTACAAGTACAAATTTAATTTATTATCAAAATGAAAAAGAACGTTTTACACTATGTATTAGCCGCCTTTGTAGGAGGCTTGGTATTGATGACCTCTTGTGCCAAAGACGAAGACCCGCCTGTGGCAATGAAAGCCGAAGATGTTAATGCGTCGTTGTTGATTGCCACGTGGAAAAATGATAATGATGCCAAGCAGTTTATGAAGTTTACTAACCAATCGAGTGGCAAACCCAATGGTTCGTACAAAGACGGTAGCGATTGGTACATTGGACAAACATCTGAAGACCAAGAAGGTACAGAGTTTTACTACAAAGTAGATGGCAACAAACTTATATTGGAATATGTTAATATGGAAACATATTTAACTCGTAACTATACCTTGAACACTTTGACGGCAAACAAGTTAGTGTTTTTTGAAGCCGACAATGATGTACACCATTTTACCAAACAATAATTATGTCCATTGCCCGTAAGGTTGTCAAAGTTTCGCTGATTGTTGTTGCCTCGCTGGTTGTGTTGGTGGCGGCGGCGGTAACGGTGGTTTCTTGCATCGTGTTTTCGCCGGCACGCCTCACTCCCATTGTGGTGGAGCAAGCCAATAATTTGCTGAATGCAAAGGTAAACATCGACGATGTTGACCTTACTTTTTTTGGCACTTTCCCCAATTTTGGCATTCGCATCAACAATGTGAGCGTCAGCAATCCGTTGGATGCTACTGCGCAATACCCCACTGCCGCTTGTTTTGGCGAGCAACGCCCCCAATTGTTGCGCCTCAAAACCTGCATCATTTCGGTGGATGTGATGGCGTACCTCAACGACAATGATGTGATTATTAACGGAATAGAGTTCAACGATGTGGATATTTTTGCCCACATTGACGCTACAGGCAAGGCGAATTTTGACGTGCTGGCATTGGCAAGCACCGATACTACTGCTGTTGCCGACACCGCAGTGAGCAGTTCCGGCGACTTGTTGCGCAATGCACGCCTCAATTTTTTGAAAATAAAAAACGCCAATGTCTTTTATGTGGACAAACAACAAAAGATAGACGCTTGTTTGCGCGGATTTAACCTCAACATTGACGGCGATTACATCGACAAAGCGGGCAAAGGCAACATTGTGATGAGCATTGCGCAACTCGCATTGACGATGCCGGATATGAATGCAGACCTGAACAATATCCACCTCAAAGTAGATGCCAATTATGCCGACCAAGTTGCCAAAGGCAATGTGGCATTGGATTTGCCACAGGTGTCGTTCGCTATGCGCGATACGGCCTGGGCTAACGATATTGCGCTCAAAATCAATGCAGATGTGGATTTTGACCAAAAGAGCAGCCATTTGAAATTAGACAATACTTCGCTCAAAATCAACGACATAACATTTGCCACAAGCGGCGACGTGCAAACCGATACCGCGTTTGGCTTTTTTGATATGAAGTTGGCGTATTCGCTCATCATTCCTTCGATGGAAAATCTGTTGGCGATTGTTCCTGCAAGCATTGTACCGCAAGTGAACGATGCAAAGTTGAAAGGAAAAATCACCTTAAAAGGCAATGCCACAGGCATTTACAGAGATTCTACTTCGTTGCCCACCGTAATAGGGATATTGCTCGCAGATTTGTCGGCAATTCACTACGTTGATGTGCCTTGTGAGGTCAATAGTTTGGCTACGCAAATAGGATTTCAACTCGACCTGAACAAGCAAAAGCCGTCGTTTGCCAACATTGTGAATTTGAAAGCCGTAGCGAAAGATGCGGGCACAAATATAAGCCTGCAAGGACGCGCCGACGACCTTTTGGGCGACCCCTTGCTCAACCTAAAACTCAAAGCAGATGCGGATTTGACCAAAGCCGTGAAAGTGGCGGATAAAATGGCGCCGCTCAACGGAATGACAATTGATGGCACCTTAAACGCTGACATACAAACGCTGATGCGCGTGAGCGATGCCACAAGCGGCGACTTTGGACGGCTCAACGTACAGGGCAACATTGACCTCAAAAAAGTGAAGTACGATAGCCCGCAAGACACCATGAATGCCACATTGGACAACCTTACCGTAGCGTTCAAAACCAATGTGAAAGATGCTTCGGTGAAGGAAGGCAAACGTTTGGTAGCCGCCACCATCCAAATGAATGCTTTGCGTGCACAAGTGGGAACATCACTGCGTGCCAATGTACGCAAAGGAAATATCACTTTGCAAACCACCAACATACAGGACACTACGCAACTGCCCAATGTGGCTTGCACCTTTGACCTTGACGGCACGCGCGTGAACACCGACAGCATTCGGCTGCGCTTGGCGCACCTTGTGGGCGTTGCCAATTTGAAACCTGCTAAGGACAATCCGCTCAAGCCCGATGTGGCACTGACCTTGAAAACAGACAGTTTGCGGACGGTTGCTTTTGGCAATGTGCTGTCGCTTGCAACCGGCGAAACGCGAGTGGCAGCCGTGCAAAGCGACGATACCACGCAAGGCTTCAATGGCTGGCTTGCCAACGTGCAATTGGATTACAATGCGGCACAGGTGTTTGCGCCTGCATTCCCCGAAAAAATTTATTTGGACAAATTGCAGGCATCTGTAACCGAGCAGGAGCAACGCCTAAGCCAATGCGCCGTCCGCATTGGCGATTCCGATTTTCAACTCACAGGAAATATCGTGGATTTGTTGCCCTATTTGGACAAAAAGAAGGTGTTGCAAACCAACCTAAAACTCACAGCCAACAACATAGACCTCAATCAACTGATGCGCATATCGGAGGCGGGCAGCACAGCAACGCCTATCGCCAACGTGGACGCCGACAGCCCCGAATACGAAGCGCAGATGCAAAAAGCGGTGAAAATTGACACCACGCCGCCCAAATTGAGCGCAATTATGTTGCCCACAGACATTGCAGCCAATTTTGAAACCGATATAAAAACAGCCACTTTTGGCACAATGGATTTGCAGAATATCAAGGGTGGTGTTACCTTAGCCGATGGTGCAGTAATTTTGCAGGAATTGGGCGTTGTAGCGCACAAAAAGGCAAAAATGAATCTCACTGCCATTTACCGCACGCCCGAACCCAACCACATTTTTGCAGGCATTTCGTACCATCTCACAGATGTCGAATTGGGCAGTTTGCAAGAAATTATCCCCGAAATCGACACCATTTTGCCAATGCTGCGTTCATTTGAAGGTAATGTGGACTTCCACTTGGTGGCACAAACCTATTTGGATTCCAACTACAACGTGAAATTTTCGACCCTACGCGCCGCCTCGTCCATTCGCGGCGACAGTTTGGTAGTGCTCGACGGCGAAACGTTTGCCACCGTGTCAAAATACTTGATGTTCAAAAACAAAAAGCGCAATATGATTGACAGTTTGTCGGTGGAATTGGTGGTGTTCAAAAACCAGATTGAGTTGTACCCATTCGTCATTGCAATGGACAGATACAAAGTGGCAATTGGTGGCAAACACAATTTGGATATGACGTTCAACTATCACGCCTCTATCCTCGCATCGCCATTGCCCAAGCGGCTTGGCGTGGACATCTCAGGCAATATCGACAAGCCCAAAATCAAACTCGCACCCTGCCGATACGAGAGTATATTTGTGCCCAGCAAAAAAGGTGTAGTGCAAAGTTCGCAAATGGAAATCCGCGAGCAAATTCGCAAAGCACTGACAACTGTGAAGAATTAAAGTTTCAGGTTTCAGGTTTTTAATTCCTTAGCAAATTCTGTGCCAGTGCGGGGATGTCCACCCCATCAAAATTGCCCGAACTCATTAGCAAAAAATTGGTATTGCGGTGCGGATAGGCTTGCAAAGCCTGCACCATGGCTGTGCTATCGGTGAACACCTGCACATTGCCCCCAAACGCCGCCTGCACTTCTTGTGGGGTAATTTCTTCTAACTGCTTGTGTTGTAATGTATGAGGATTAAAATAGACCAATGCCTCGTCGGCAGCAGCCATGGTGTCTAAGTAGTGAGGCAAAAAGGTTTTGTTGAGGCTGCTAAATGTGTGCAATTCCATGCAAGCCACCAATTGTTGGGTAGGAAATTGCTGCTTCACCGCTTGCGTAGTGGCTTTGAGTTTGGAAGGCGAGTGCGCAAAATCGTAGTAAACACAAGTACCGTTGGTGCCGGCAATACATTGCAAACGGCGGGCAGCCCCTGCAAATGTTTGCATTGCCGCATAAAACTGTGCAGCAGACAGCCCCACCTCTTGGCAGGCAAGCAAGGCAGCACTTATGTTTTGCAAATTGTGGCTGCCAAAAACAGGTATGGGAACATTGCCTGCATCCGTTGAGAGCAAACACTTTCCGTCTATTTGCACATGCGGATGTTCGGCGTAGGCTTTTTTTGAAATTCCATCTTGGGCAAGCAGCGCCACAGATGCAGCAGTTTTGTCTTGTGCGCAATAAATGAGCGTACCCTGCGGCTCTATCAGGTTGGCAAAGGTGAGAAACTGCTCCACATAGTTGTCCCAAGTGGGGAACACGTTGATGTGGTCCCACGCAATCCCTGTAATGATGCCGATATGCGGGCGGTACAAATGAAATTTTGGGCGCGGGTCAATGGGCGAAGTCAAGTATTCATCGCCTTCAAACACTGCAATTTTTGTGTTTTCTTGCAGGCTCACCATCGTATCAAATCCTGCCAATTGCGCCCCCACCATATAGTCAAAGGCAATGCCTGCCGAGCGCAGCGCGTGCATAATCATGGATGTAACGGTGGTTTTGCCGTGGCTGCCTCCCACCACAATGCGGGTTTTGTGTTTGGTTTGTTCAAACAAATACTCGGGATAGGAATAGATTTTGAGACCCAAGTTTTGTGCACGCACAAGTTCGGGATTGTCTTTGCGGGCGTGCATTCCAAGCACTATTGCATCTACATCGGTGGTGATTTTGGTGGGTTCCCAACCTGTTTGCGCAGGCAGCAAACCCTGTGCTGCCAAGCGAGAGCGGGCAGGCTCAAAAATCTCATCGTCGGAGCCCGACACCGTGTAACCCTTACTGTGCAACGCCAATGCCAAATTGTGCATCGCACTACCACCAATGGCAATAAAGTGGACTTTCATAATAAAGGGTTGTTAAAACACCCACTCGCCGCGTCTGTCGGTAATTTTGGCGGCGGTTTGAATGGCTTCAAATATCTCCATAGTAGCACGTTGCCTTGCCATTTGCTGCATCCGCTGTTTTTCGGCAGCCACCGCAGCCTCTTGGGTTTCGTCGGCTTGGGTGGAAGTTACAGTGTAGGCATACACACCGGAACCACCTGCCACCGTGCGCACGATGTTGTCTTGCGGCGACGAAGAAACGGCGGCGGCCAAACTTGGCTCTACACCGATATTGGGAATGTAAAAACTCGAAAAGGTAATGTTCTCTGCCGTTTTGAGTGGAAGAGCATATTGGCTCGACAAGGTTTCCAAATCGGCATCTTTAAAATCCGCCAACAACAATTCGCCTTTCTTTTGCTGCCTTAGGGTGGCTGCTATTTCGCTTTGTAGTTGCTCTACCGGCGTAAACCCATCCTTGTTGCGCTGTTCAAGCACAGCCAACACAAAGTGATTGTCTATTTCAAAAATGGGCGAAACTTCATTCTTTTTGGCTCTCCACGCCCAGCGCACCAACTCGCGTGCACTTTGCAACTCCTGCACACTTTTGTCGTTGCAACCAATATGGATGGCTTTGCGCGACGAAAATCCTTGTTCTTGTGCAAGGTCTAAAAAAGTTTGATGGTTTTTGGCAGCAGAAGCAACATTATTGATGCGTGCAAACAACTGTGCTCGTGTGATTTTGCTGGGAACAACCTCCCGCTCAACAACTGCCAATTGCACTTTTTTCTCCTCCTTTCCCTTGTCGGTAACTTCCACCACGTGAATGCCAAAGCGGGTTTCCAACACCATCACTTTGCCTTTTTTGGCAAAAAAACAAGAATCGCCAAAAGGCTTTACCATATCTTTGAGCGTGAACCAGCCCAAGTCGCCGCCCTTTTGGTTGGCAGCCTTGTCGGTAGAATACTGCTGTGCCAACAACTCAAAGTTGGCACCTTTTTGCAGGGCTTTTTTAACGCTGTCGGCTGCCGTGCGCATGGCATCCATAGTGGCACGCGGCGCCAACAAAATATGACGCGCCCTGACCGAATCGGGCAACTGCCTGATGTCGGCAATACGTGCCATTTTGTAAGTTTCATTCTCTTTGAAGGGCGACAAAATGTCGGTCTTATCTTTTGAAAAAGCAAAATCTGCCAACTCGCCTTTCAATTCTGATTTTTTGTAATAAGTTTCGTCAAAAGCAACATCAGAATTATAGGATGCAAACACACGCACATCCTCGGTAGCAGCAAACTTGGGCGCCAAATCTTCTATCCACGTTTTTACAGCCTCCTCGTCTTCGTCCGACGCATTGATGGCAAGAGTAATGTAGTCAATATCGCTCGAAGCCGTTTGTTTGTATTTGTTTTTATACAAATTGTAGTAACGTTTAACGTCGCTTGATGTAACCTTGACAAGGCTATCCGACACGGTGCTAATTTTTTGTTCCACATATTGGATATTGACCTTGCCGGCATTGTTGGCAACGGCTTCCTGCGCCTCCAAGGTGGTGGTGTACAATGATTTTGCTACCAAGGCAAGCATTTTTTCTTGCAAGCGCTGTTGCACAATTTCTTGTTCCAAAAACAACCAATAGAATTTGGCTTCCGGATTGGGATTTTCGTCCAAATTTTGCAGATAATTCAACACCGTAGCGCGGTCAAATTCGCCCGTTTGCGGGTTAGAAAAATTTTGGACAATGAGCGGCGACGGATTGCTGCCTTGGATGAGGTCAAAAAGTTCATCACTCGACACCGCAACGCCCAATTGCTCATACACAGAGCCAAGCGCATAAGTTTTGACAAAGTCATACCACGCCTGCTCGCGAATTTGGTTGGTTTGCACCTCGCTGGTAGCCTGCTGACCATACATTACGCGATAGACCTCGTTGTAGTGCTCTACCTTTTCCATATAGTCCTCGTAGGACACGCCGTGTCCGTCAATTTCGCCCACATCGTTGGACGAAAACATTCCGCCTCGGCCTCCTTTGTTGCCCGAGAACAAATCGCCTGCCACAAAACTCAATAGGGCAATGCCAATAACAGCGACCAAAAGTCCGCCTGCTCTTTTTCTAAGTGTTTCTAATACTGCCATTTACAATTTTAATTTATTGATAATCAAAAACTTACAACCACTTTTGGGCACATCAAGTGCAAAAAGTGGTTGCAAATATACTACAAAAAAAATTATGCACAAAAAAAAGTAATAAAAACACGATGCGTCATTTGCGTTTTATTTCCGCCCCCCCAATCAAATGGGTTGATTGGGTTGAGATAGAAAGCATTTTTATAGCCCTCGCCCGCGTTTCTTAACCTGCTTTGGCAGCACAGTAGCAATAAAAGAAAAACTCCTTGTAAATGTTTCTAATCCTTTGTTACAGGACAATTTACAAGGAGTAAGCACTCTTGATGATGCTTCTAAACCTGCTAATCAGGACACCAATCAAGGGGATATTGCGAAGGTGTTACAAAATAGTGATCCAGCTGGGATTCGAACCCAGGACCCCATCCTTAAAAGGGATGTGCTCTACCTGCTGAGCTACTGAATCGTTTTACCTGATAAAGGGGCGCAAAGTTACGCAGTATTTTTGGTTTATCCAAATTTTTGCGCTGCCTGTTTTGTTGGTTTTGCTATTTTTATTTTTAATTTATTGATTTACAATAAGTTGCAAAGAAATTCAAAATTAAGTAAAAAATAATTACCTTTGTCGTTTATTTATTGCTGTACTTATGGACATTTCAATTGTAATCCCTCTTTACAACGAAGAAGAATCATTGCCGGAATTGGCGGCGTGGATAGACAAAGTGTGCACGCAGCACGCGTATTCGTACGAAATGATATTTGTGAACGATGGCAGTACCGATGCTTCGTGGGCAGTTATACAAGGGCTTGCAACGCAGTATGTAAGCAAGATACGCGCCATTTGCTTTGGTCGCAACTATGGCAAATCGGCGGCATTGTATTGCGGTTTTGAAGCGGCGCAAGGCGAGGTGGTTATCTCTATGGATGCCGACTTGCAAGATAGTCCCGATGAAATTCCTGCCCTCTACAAAATGATTGTTGACGAAGGATACGACTTGGTTTCGGGGTGGAAAAAGAAACGCTACGACCCTTTGGGAAAACGACTGCCCAGCAAATTGTTCAATGCCACAGCCCGTGTGGTTACAGGCATTTCGTTGCACGACTTCAATTGCGGACTCAAAGCCTATCGCCGCAAAGTAGTAAAAAATATTGAGGTCTATGGCGAGATGCATCGCTACATTCCGGTGCTGGCAAAGCAAGCAGGATTCAAACGAATAGGCGAACACGTAGTGCAACATCAGGCACGCAAATATGGTGTGAGCAAATTTGGATGGGAGCGTTTGCTCAACGGATTTTTTGACTTGCTCACGGTGGTTTTTATATCCAAATTTGCTAAAAAACCTATGCACTTTTTTGGCGTATTAGGATTGCTGATGTTCTTTATTGGGCTTAGTATGGCAATATATTTGGGCGTGAACAAAATTATCAGTTTGAGCACCGACACGCCTGCTACACTCATTACCAACAGCCCCTATTTTTACATCGGGCTTACGGCGATGATAATAGGAACAGTGTTATTTTTGGCAGGCTATTTGGGCGAATTGATTTCACGTAATTCTACCGAACGCAATACCTATCTCATTGACGAAAAAATTTAGTTTTGTGCGGCACCAATCTTTATATTCAACAAGGGCCACTATCCTACGATGTATGGTAGTGGGCGTAATTTTTGTGGGTGCATCGTGCTCCACCGCCTATCGCATCAAGCAAGCCGATAAAAAATTTGCACAAGGTGCCTATTCTACTGCCATCGAAAAATACAGAAAATTATTGCCCCGCCTCAAACGCGAGCAACAAACTGCCATTCATTTGCAAATGGCAAAAGGTTACTTTAACTTGAGCAATATGCGTCAAGCCGAAAGTTACTACGAGCGAGTATTGGCGCGCTATTCCGGCGATACTGTTTTGTGTTTATACTTGGCACAATGCAAATTGGCCAACGAAAAATATGCCGATGCGGTGGTGCAATTTGACAAATATCTGGAGGCATTTTCTGATGATAAATTGGCAATAGCACAGCGCGATTATAGCGTGCAAATGCAGCAACAGCCTGCATCACAAAATGCCACCTACATCATCAGCAACGCCAAAGAATTGAACAGCAGCAAGGATGATTTTGCACCTGCCTATTTGGCTGACGACCATTCTGTAATAGCCTTTACCTCTGTGCGTGAGGCTGCAACAGGCAAAAAAAAGAACATTATTACAGGCGAAAAAAACAGCGACATTTTTTTTGTAAAACAAACTTCGTCGGGGCGATGGGAGAGTGCCGCTTTGCTCAAAGGAAAAAAGGTCAATACCAAGCACGATGAAGGTGTTTGTACGTTTACCCACGATTTTCAAACTATGTATTTTACACAATGTGTCAATAGCGGCAGCGATGTGGGATGCCACATTTACACTGCCACTTACGATGACGAAGGTCAGTTGTGGGAAAATGTGGAACGTGTGAAATTGGCCGATACTGCCAGCAATTCTGTGCATCCATCGTTGAGTAACGATGAATTGGAATTGTATTTTTCGTCCAACAGAGAGGGTGGTTTGGGCGGTATGGATATTTGGAAAGTTACGCGCAGCAACGGCAACAGCGACGAATGGAGCCAGCCTGTCAATTTGGGTCCCGATATTAACACCGAGCACGACGAAACTTTTCCGTATATTCATGCTAATGGAACGCTGTACTTTGCTTCCGATGGACACGCAGGTTTTGGCGGCTTGGATATATTTAAGGCAAGGTCCATTGAGGGTGGCTGGGAGGTAGTAAATATGGGGTTTCCCATCAATTCGTCTGCCGATGATTTTGCAATGATAATGGAGACCGAACAAGAGGCAGGTTATTTTTCTTCGCGCAGATTAAATGCGCGTGGCGGCGATGATATTTATCGTTTTGTGCGCCCCGATGCCAAGTTTATGTTTGTGGGAAAAGTAAAAAATTATGAGACCTCGCAGCCTATGGCGGATACCAGAGTGAGTATGATTTCTAACACCGGAGAGTCGCTGCAAATTACCAGCAACGACGATGGTATGTTTTCTATCTATCTCGCGCCCGAAACCGACTACATTGTGTATGTACGAAACGAGAATTTTTTTAATCAAAAAACAAAATTTACGACCAAAAACTTAGAGGAAATTACCACTTTGCGCAACGATTTTTTGATGCAGGAAATGGACAAAATTATTGAATTGGAAAACATTTTTTACGATTTTGCCAAGTGGGACTTACGCCCCGAATCGGCAGAAACGCTCGACCAATTGGTGGAAGTACTCAACGACAATCCTACTATTAGCATCCAAATTGTGTCGCACACCGACACGCGCGGCGATACGGCTTTCAACAATCATCTGTCGCAACAACGCGCGCAGTCGGTAGTGAATTATGTAGTAAGCAAAGGTATTGAAGCAAACCGTTTGCAGGCAATGGGTATGGGCAAATCACAACCGCGCATCGTTACCTCAAAAATAGCACAACAGTATAAATTTCTGAAAGAAGGAGATGAACTCAACGAAGAATTTATTCGCCAATATGTGCGCAACAAAAGTGAAGAAGAAATTGTTGACCAATTGAATCGCCGCACCGAATTTTCGGTTACCTCACAAAATAATGAATAATTGTTATGACTGTTATTGACAAAATAAAAACGGCTCAAAAAACGCTATTTACCTTTGAATTGATGCCCCCACTCAAAGGCAATAGTTTTGACGAAATTGCGCAAACGGTGGAACAATTGTTGCCCTATCATCCTGCCTACATCAACATTACCAACCATCGTACAGAGCAAGTGCTGGTGGAGCATCCCGATGGCAGCATCGAAAAATTGACACTCAAAAAAAGAGCGGGCACTGCAAGTATTGCTGCCGCTATCCAATACAAGTATGGCATAGACGTAGTGCCACACTTGGTTTGCGGGGGGTGCACCCGCAGCGAAATAGAAGATATGCTCACCGATTTTGATTTTTTGGGCATTCACAACGTGTTGGTATTGCGCGGCGACCCTGCCAAAGGCGAACAACATTTTGTTCCCACCAAAGACGGCTATCGCTATGCCGTAGAGGCTTTGCAACAAGCGATGCAAATGAATGCCGGACATTATTTGGACGAAAGTTTGCACGATGCTCATTCCACCCATTTTTGCGCAGGCGTGGCAGGCTACCCCGAAATGCACAGCGAATCCTCTGACTTTGACGCCGACCTGCTGCATCTCAAAAACAAGGTGGAGCAAGGGGCGAGTTACATTGTTACCCAAATGTTTTTTGACAACCAAAAGTATTTTCGTTTTGTAAACGAATGTCGCAAAATAGGTATTGAGGTGCCCATTATTCCGGGCATCAAACCTTTGGCAACAAGTAAACAATTGACGGTTTTGCCGCAAATTTTTCACATCGAACTGCCGCAAAAATTGGTGGATAATGTGCAGCGATGCACAAGTCCGCAAGATGTGCGAAAAGTAGGACAGGAGTGGTGTTTGGAGCAATGCACCGAGTTGATAAAACACAAGGTCCCTGCCTTGCATTTTTACACTATGAGCAAAGCCGATAACGTAGAAACAGTGGTACGTGCCATTTTTGGATAGCCGTTTGCGCATTGTAAAAAAATTATTATCTTTGCAAACTAAAACCAACAGTTTCAAGTTTCACGTTTCAAGTTTCAAATTATTCATTCTCAACTCTCAATTCTCAATTTTTTATGAAAAACACATTTATCATTTCAACATTTTGCGTTATGGCACTATGCAGTTGCGGAAGCAAAACTAACACAGGTCTAAATCTCGCAAATTTAGACACCACCGCGCGTCCACAGGACAATTTTTATGACTATGCGTGCGGCGGTTGGAGGCAAAACAATCCCCTGAAAGCGGAGTATGCGCGCTTTGGCACGTTTGACCAGTTGGCTGAAAACAATCAGCAGCAACTCAATGACCTCATTCAAGGCTTGAGCAAAACAACCAACGCGCAAGGCTCGGTGGAGCAAAAAATCGGCGACCTCTACGTCGTAGGTATGGACTCTGCCACCCTCAACCAGCAGGGCGGCGCGCCCATACAGGCGGAACTCAAAGCCATTGCAGCGATTAACTCGCGCGAGGGCATCAATGCCAAAATTATAGCATTGCACACGCAGCAAATCACGCCGTTTTTTGGGCTGTTTGGTGAAGCCGATTTGGGCAACAGCGAGCAGTGCATTGCGTGGGTATATCAAGGCGGCATTGGCTTGGGCGATAGAGACTACTACTTGGATACAGACGAACGCTCGGTAGAAATTCGTACCCAATATGTAGCATACATTGGCAAAATTTTTGCTCTTGCAGGATACGACAAATTGGTGGGCGTGCCTGCCGAAAAATTGGCAAACAACATAATGGATTTGGAAACAAAATTGGCAGTGGCTTCTATGGACAAGCACACGCAACGTTTGCCCGAAAAAATTTACAACAAAATGTCGGTAGATGCTCTTGTTAAAATTGCTCCCGGCTTTGATTGGGTAAAGTTTTTGGAAGCATCCAGTATTGCCGATACCAAAGAACTCAACGTATCGCAGCCTAATTTTTTGAAAGAAGTATCTAATTTTTTGAAAACCCTCGATTTGGATGTATTGAAAGCCTATTTGGCGTGGAACTACATTGGCGCGGCTTCGGGCTATTTGAGCGATGATTTTGTTACCGCCAATTTTGAATTTTACGGCAAAGTTTTGTCGGGCAGAGAAGAGCAACGTCCGCGCTGGAAACGCACGGTGAGCACCATCAACGGCGCGCTCGGCGAGGCTGTGGGACAGGCTTACGTGAAAAAATATTTTCCACCCGCAGCCAAAACCCGTATGTTGGAGTTGGTAAAAAACCTCGAACTTGCGCTCGCCGACCGCATCAACGATTTGGAATGGATGACCGACACCACCAAAGCAAAAGCGCAAGAGAAACTCGCTACATTCCGCGTAAAGATTGGTTATCCCGACAAATGGCGCGATTATTCTAAATTGCAAATTGACAAAAATATCAGTTATTGGGAAAATATCTTGCGCAGCAACCGCGTGGATTATGAGTACAATATGAACGAAATCAACAAGCCCTTGGACAAGGAAAAATGGGGAATGTTTCCGCAAACGGTGAACGCTTACTACAACCCCACCACCAACGAAATTTGTTTTCCGGCGGGCATTTTGCAGCCTCCGTTCTTCAACGTGGATGCTGATGATGCCGTGAATTACGGCGCTATCGGCGTAGTAATCGGGCACGAAATGACGCACGGTTTTGACGACCAAGGTCGCAAATACGACAGCAAAGGCAACCTCGTGGATTGGTGGACTGCCACCGATGCCAAGCAATTTGACGAGCGTGCCGAAGTGTTGGTACAACACTTTAACAAAATAGAAGTATTGCCCGGCATCTTTGGTGATGGCAAATTCACGCTGGGCGAAAACATTGCCGACTTCGGTGGTTTGCACGTTGCCTACGACGCTTGGCAAAAGTCGCTCAATGGCACTGTGCCCGCGCCCATTGATGGTTTCACAGGAGCGCAACGCTTTTACATTGCCTACGCCACCGTGTGGGCAGCCAACATCCGCGACAAAGAAATAGAACGGCGCACCAAAATGGACGTGCACTCGCTCGGTCGCTGGCGTGTGAACGGACAACTGCCGCACGTGCAAACTTTTGCGGATGCCTTTGGCGTACAACCCACAGACGGTATGTATTTGGCACCTGAAAACAGAGCAAGAATTTGGTAAAATCAAAAAACGATGTGGACAGATTGGCAAAAAAAGGTAAAACCTGACGCAACCATTCCCAAGTACCTATTGTGGGATATGAATTTGGATGAGTTTGATATGCAGAAAGGTCGTGCTCTTGTTGTGGAACGCGTGATACAACGTGGTGCGCCTGAGGATTTTTATACTATTTTCAAAATGTACGGCGGCGTAAAAGGTGTGCGGCAAATCATTCAAAATGAGATATACCACCTTCACCCTCGTGATATAGCTTTTGTGTGTGCCACATTTGATTTAAAAAAAGAAAAACTGGAATGTTACAAACGCAGACGGCCGCAAGTGGTACCTTGGCCCTTTTAAAAACATTGACGCAAGATGAAACGTATCCGCGATATGGTAAAATACGAAAACAAAGTGTTTGAAACCGCGCCAATATGAGTTTAACAATGAAGCAATACGATTATTTAATTGTGGGTGCGGGGTTTTATGGGGCAGTGTTTGCGCACGAGGCACACAAGCGCGGGTGCAAATGTTTGGTGATAGACAAACGCAACCACATCGGCGGCAATGCCTACACCGAGGAGGTGAATAGGATTAACGTGCACAAATATGGGGTACACGTTTTTCATACCGCCAACAAAAAAGTGTGGGATTACCTCAATGCTTTTACTACCTTTAATCACTTTGTGCTATCGCCTGTTGCCAACTATAAAGGGGAATTGTACAACCTGCCTTTTAATATGAACACGTTTTGCCAATTGTGGAAAGTGCGCACGCCCGCAGAGGCAATGGCAAAAATAGAAGAGCAGACAAAAGAGTTTGCAAGCATTACCCACCCCGCCAACCTCGAAGAACAAGCATTGGTATTGGCTGGCAGAGAGGTGTATGAAAAACTTATCAAGGGTTATTCCGAAAAACAGTGGGGCGTAAAGGCAACTGAGATACCTGCATTTGTTATCCGCCGTTTGCCCTTTCGGTTCACCTACGACAACAACTACTTCAACGACCCCTATCAAGGGATACCGATAGGCGGCTACACGCGCTTGTTTGGTAAGTTGCTCAAAGGCGTTGAGGTTCAATTAGGGCAAGATTTTTTGTTGAACAAAAAAGCATATTTGAACAAAGCAGGCAAGGTGGTTTACACAGGCTCTATGGATGCCTATTTTGATTATTGCTACGGCAGTTTGGGCTACCGCAGTTTGCGTTTTGACCACCAACTGCTTGCGGGGATTGATAATTTTCAGGGTGTGGCACAGATGAATTACACTGACCCTGCCGTACCTTATACCCGCATTCTTGAGCATAAACATTTTGAGTTGGGCAAGCAACCCGACACCGTGATAACCTACGAATACCCTACCACCTGGCAACAAGGCGATGAGCCGTATTATCCCATCAACGACGCTGCCAATACGGCATTGTACGAAAAATATAAATTGTTGGCACAGCAAGAATCAAATGTAATATTCGGCGGGCGATTGGCAGAGTACAAGTGTTATGATATGGACAAAGTGATTGAGCGCGCATTAACTTATTTTGAAAATGAAAGATAAGTTATTTAATATAGGAGAACAATGAATAATAACACTTTATACATTGTAATGCCTGCCTACAACGAGGAGGGCAACATTAGTGATGTTGTGTCGCAGTGGTATCCTATAATAGACAAACTGGGCGGCGACAGCCGCTTGGTTGTCTTTGACGATGGCAGCAAAGACAACACCTACGAGCGTATGAAAGAATTGCAACAGCCTTACCCTTTGTTGGTTGCCGAAACCAAACCCAATTCGGGACACGGTGCCACTTGTTGGTATGCCTACCAATACGCTTTGGAGCACGGCGCAGACTACGTTTTTCAAACCGACTCCGATGGGCAGACCCATCCCGATGAGTTTTGGAAATTCTGGCAGCAGCGCCAAAACTATGATTTGCTGATAGGCTCGCGCGTACATCGCAGAGATGGTTTTTTGCGAATAATAGTTACCAAAGTTCTAAAATTGCTTGTGCGGCTAACGTTTGGCGTGGACGTAAAAGATGCCAACACACCATTTCGTTTAATGAAGCGCAATTTTTTATCCGATGTGTTACAAATCATTCCCGAAAAATCTTTTCTTGCCAACGTGGTGATGAGCGCTATTGCCGTCAAGCAAAAGCGCAAAATTTTTTGGTCGCCCATTACGTTTGCACCACGTACAAAAGGCAAAAGCCTGGTCAATGTAAAGAGTATTTTCAAAATAGGAGTGAGGGCAATCGGCGATTTTAAGAAAATAAACAAACTTGTACGGGCGGGTTTGAAACCCGCCGCCTACAATTGAAACCTGAAACTTGAAACCTGAAACTCAAAAAAATTAATTCACTAACTTTTGCATTCTTGGTATCATAAATTTTGCAGCAACCGCCAAGCCTTGTTTGGAGCGGTTTTTATTGCATTGGTGAGCATTGTTGCCGTTTTGGGCTATCTTATCACGCCCGACGCTTCGCCGCAAGCCAATGTGCAGCAAGTAAATTTGGCAGCCAAGCCTCCGCTGTTCTCGGTGCAAATGTTGAGAATAAAAAAGAATACGGAAATACCCAAACGCAGGTGGTGGACAAAAATGCTCTACGGACAGGTATATGCCTACCAAGAAATCCCCTTGTCGAGTATGCGCTACGAGGGCGAGTATGTGGTGGCAACAGAGTACAGCAACGGCAGCACGCCCCGCATTCTCACCTTTCACAATAGCAGCGTGATGAAGGTAGTGAACAAAACCTACCTGCTGGGCACCGACAAAATGGGGCGCGACCTATTGAGCCGCCTCATTATTGGAGCAAGGGTGTCGCTGGCGGTGGGTGCGGTGGCGGTGGCAATTGCCTTGCTGTTGGGCGTACTGCTGGGGGCATTGGCAGGCTACTTTGGCGGCAAAACCGACCGCATTATTATGTGGTTTTGCAATGTTACGTGGAGTATCCCCACACTGCTCATGGTGCTTGCCATTACATTGGCTTTGGGCAAAGGGTTTTGGCAGGTGTTTGTGGCTGTGGGGCTAACCATGTGGGTGGACGTGGCTCGTTTGGTGCGCGGGCAAGTGATGAGCATCAAACAAAAAGAATACATTGAAGCCGCGCGGGCATTAGGATACAATCATTGGCGCATTATTGCAAAGCACATTTTGCCCAACATTATTGCACCTTTGATTGTGGTAACTTCGGCAAATTTTGCCTCTGCCATATTGGTGGAAGCAGGTTTGAATTTTTTGGGTATAGGCGCCCAGCCCCCTATGCCTTCGTGGGGTGGAATGATAAAAGACCACTACGTGTATATTATGCTAAGTGCCGCTCATTTGGCAATTGTGCCGGGTGTAGCCATTGTGCTCATCGTGCTGGCTTTTACCTTTGTGGGCAATGGTTTACGCTACGCTTTTGGGAGCAAAAATTAAATTTTATTTTTTGCTTAAAGTTTTTTGATTATCGGATTGCTACCTAACTTGGCTGAAAATCCAGCCCATTCGGGCGATAGGCAAACTAATTTTGCTTTCTTCCAAATTTTAGAAAGGATTGGATATTAACTATGCATTTATAAATCACACGACAAAATTACAAAAGATATTTATTCCAACAAAAAAATCGCAATAATTTTTTTATATCATAAACACTTTGTGTTTGGCTTGCGTTGCCACAAAACTTTTGAGATAAAAAGGTTCAAAGTAGGCAAGGTCTTCAAATTGTTGCTGCTCAAAAGCGCGATGGGCAAGCGCCGTTAATCCAACGGCAGAGGGCGATAGGGAGCGAAACGAGGACTGCGGATGATGAATCACTTTGCTGCATTTTTGTGCACCCGAGCCTACAAATAGCACTTTGCCTTTTTGTAATTCTTGCGCAAAACTTTGTTCATCAACAATCACAGGAGTGGGCGGCGATTGGGCCTTGCCTTGCGCATCAAAAAATGCTGCATACACTTCCATACGGCGAGCATCCAACATAGCACAAATTTGGGTAGATGGACTTATCTGTTCCGCCTGTAAAACTTGTTGCGCCAAGCCATCCAAACTGCCAATGGCAATGAGTGGTTTTTGCGCTGCAAAACACAAACCTTTGGCAGTGGAAACCCCGATGCGCAGGCTGGTGTAGGAGCCCGGTCCTTTGCTAATGGCAACGGCATCTATATCGTTGGTGCTTATGCCTGCTTCGCTCAAAACCTTTGCTACAAAGGGTGCCAGCGTGGCAGCGTGGTCGCACAAAGCAACACTCTCGTGCAAAAAATTTGCCTTGCCATCAACCGACAAGGCAACAGAACAAACATTTTCTGTGCTCTCTATGCACAAAATTTTTACCATATTTTATTCATTTTTTCTTTGTCGTTTCTTCAATTTTTTCAACCGTTTCTGTTACATCTTTGTCCAATTTGAGTGCCACGGTAGTCAGTTTTTCGATATTCAAATAACTAAAAACAAATGGAGCAAAGGATGATACAGGTTGGTAGAATTTTGATTTTTGCACCTGTTGTGCAGGAAGAATAGGAATTTGAGTATTCACCATATTCAAAATAAACAGTACTACACTGGTCAAAAACAGCGTTTTTACAAATGCAAACAACACGCCCAACCAACGATTGACGCCGCCCAAAAGTGCGATGTTTACTAATTTGTGAAGAATTTTGCTGAGTATGCGCGCCAGAATAACTACTATGAGAAACGTAACAGCAAAAGAAATGATGCCCATTACAGGGCTACTCAGGTGCAATTTTTGAAAGCCCCATTGAGCAACGAGATAAGAAAATTTGTAAGAAAAATAAACGCCCAATAGCACAGCCACCAACTCTATAGCCTGCACCACCAAGCCCTTGCGAATGCCCATTACGATAGCATAAACCAAGAGGGCTACAAAAATAATGTCGAGTACCAAAGGCTTACAATTTATTGATTTGCAACGCTAATGCGCTTTTTAGGTTGGCTGCCTTGTTAGGATGAATTACGCTAATTTTTGCCAACTTGTCCAACATCGAAGTTACTTTGGGCAGCAATTCGGTTGCCAAAGCCTTGTCGGTAGTACCGCGCAAAGCCTTGATGGCACTGCGAGTGGTGCGGGCATAGTAGCGATTGTGCAAGCGGCGTGTTTCGTCCTTGCGGATTTTTTTGATTGCCGATTTGATGTTTGCCATCTTTAATAATGAATAGTGAATAATGAAAAATGAATAATGAAAAATCAAAACAATGAACAATAAGGAATGAATACAAAAAATTCTCAATTATTCATTCTCCATTCTCCATTATTTTGTAGCCCATAGCAGAGTCGAACTGCTCTTTTAAGGATGAAAACCTTACGTCCTAACCGATAGACGAATGGGCCAAATTGGCGTAAAAGGGCAGCAAAGATAGTATATTTTTTTGTAAAACAAAAAAATATCAGGGGAGATTTAACCCAAAACGGTGTGTTTGAATTTGATATTGTTGTAAACTATTGATAGTCAGTAACTTATAGACTGTCAGCCGATATCTTAATTTGTTTTGTGTTTTTACAATTCAAAAAAACTTTCTACCTTTGTATCTGACATTGTACAATCTTAGTGTGTTTGATAGTTGGAAATAATTTTTTGCACATAGATATTATTGTACATATCTAAATCATAAATGATATACCACACCGTTCGTTGGTTGCGCTTGTAGGTGTGAACTTTCGTGCCATATTGTTTGTGAATAGCGTAGATTGTGTTTGCGTGATATGATTTGGCATCTAAAGTATAACAGATATTTGAAATATCATCTACATATTTTTCAGCGTGTTCAAGTGATAGTGGGTGTTTTGCCCACGTCATTAAGCCAATGAGGATATTTTCTAAATCATTGATTGCGGTGTTACTAAGATATACCATTTTCTAATGCGTATTTTCGGATACGTTTTTTTACCTCATTTCTAAACTCTTCTACGGTTACATACCCATCGGGCACAATACCCGCTACAATAGGTTTTACAAACACAACCCCTCTACGAGTAGGTTTCCTGACAAATCGCTCCGTAGCAACGATAGTACCGTCTATTTCCATAGTGTGTGTCATAATATCTTAGTTATTTATTCATACTACATTGGTAATTGTTTCGGGTGCAAAGGTAATAATTTTATAGAATAGTCAAACTTTTGTGAGGATATTTCTTGAAGATATTTTGTTTCTCAATAATTTATACTATCTTTGTCATCCCCAAGTGTGGGAATGCAGGCTGCTCTTGTAGTGTTGATGTATTCTACTGTCCGCTTGGGACAGGTAGGTCCTGCGGTGCTTCGTGTTCCGCAGGATTTTCTATTTTCATCACTTCGTAAGAATATGCCTTGTTTCCTTCGTTTTGTATGACTTTTACAGTAATTTTTACAGGGAAAATTACATTTTCATAACGTATTGTCCCATAAAATCTCTGAATTTCTTTGATGTGATAATCGTTATTTCTATCCTGCTGAGATGCTGATAGTACAGAAATTTCTATAAGTCGCGGCAATACCATAAGAGCAGAGAGATGCACATCTTTATCTACACTTTTCAACACTGCCGAAGCACTTAAATACTTGTCTATGGCATTTTTTGCAATATAAATATCATTCCCCGTGTCTTCATTTCTATAAGTTCCAACGATATGCTTTTTTGCCCAAATCTTAGCCTCGTTAAAACTTTTGAAATTATGCTTTAAGGATTTATGGTCATTGCTTTTATCATTTTTTTGTCCACAAATAGAACACATTGTCAATATCTTGGCTCTATCTTTTCAAGTTGCAGAGACGTGTGAGCAGATGTCTAATGTGCAATTGGCACTACCCTACAAAATGAAAGTGAGGTCCAAAACGCTCAAAAGCGGCTTTGTCTAAGTCTTCTCTGTGGTCGGGATGTGCAATAGAGATGAGCAATTTGGCACGTTCTTGCAGGCTTTTGCCGTACAAATTGACTGCGCCGTATTCGGTTACAATCCAGTGCACGTGAGCGCGTGTGGTAACAGTGCCTGCGCCCAAATTGAGCGTGGGTGCTATTTTGCTAACGCCCTTGTTGGTTATCGAGGGCAGCGCAATAATGGCTTTGCCGCCTTTTGAAAGCGAGGCGCCGTAAATGAAATCCACTTGTCCGCCCACGCCCGAATAAAATTTGGTGCCAATCGAATCGGCGCACACCTGCCCTGTAATGTCCACCTGCACTGCCGAATTGATGGCAGTTACCTTGGGGTTTTGGGCAATAATGTGAGGGTCGTTGGTGTAGCCCACGTCCATCATTGCCACCATTGGGTTGTCGTCAATAAAATCGTAGCAGTTTTGCGAGCCCATCAAAAATGTGGATACCATTTTTCCTTTGTCGATGCTCTTTGCGGCACCGTTAATCACGCCTTTTTTGACCAATGGCAGCACGCCGTCGGCAAACATTTCGGTGTGGATGCCCAAATTTTTGTGGTTGCCCAACTGCGACAGCACCGCGTTAGGAAGCGCGCCTATGCCCATTTGCAGCGTAGCGCCATCCTCAATCAAGGCGGCGCAATGTTTGCCAATAATGCATTCCACCTCGTCGGGTTCGGTAAAGTGGGCGGGCTGCAACAAGGCATCGTCGTCCACAAAAATGTCAATCATACTCAGTGGAATAATGGCATCGCCCCAGGCACGCGGCACGTGCGGATTGACCACTGCTATCACAGTTTTGGCGGTTTCGATAGCCGCCAGAGTAGCATCCACCGAGGTGCCCAGCGAAACAAAACCGTGCTTGTCGGGCGACGAAACCTGTATCATTGCTACATCGCAGGGCAAGGCACCTGAGCGGTATAGTTTTTGTGTTTCGCTCAAAAAGACGGGGATATAATCCGCATAACCCGCTTGCACATTGGGACGAGCATTGCTCGCCACAAAAAAAGCATTGTGCTGAAAAACGCCTTCGTAGCGTTTGTCGGTGTAGGGCGCAGGACCTTCGGTGTGCAGGTGGTGAATATACACGTTGCGCAATTCGCCCGCATCCCCGCGTGCGCACAAGGCTTTGATGAGCGGTTGCGGGGCGGCTGCCACACTGCTAAAATGCAAGTGGTCGCCCGATTTCACGGATTTTACGGCTTCCGTTGCCGATACGGTTTTATAGGTTTTCATTGAAAATAAATTTAAAGTAAAATCGCTACAAAGGTATAAGTTCTTTTTGAATTTTGCTGAAAAGTCAAAAAAAATGTGTTCCTTTGCAGCAAAAATTATTCATTATTCATTATCCATTATTGATTAATTATGTACGACATTGTTATATTAGGGGCAGGTCCCGGCGGGTATGAGGCAGCATTGCGAGCCGCGCACTTGGGGTTCAAAGTAGCGTTGATAGAGCGCGAAGCGGTGGGGGGCACTTGCCTCAACTGCGGCTGCATTCCCACCAAAACGCTGCTCAAAAGTGCTCACGTGATGCACAGCGTGCAGCACGCTGCCGAGTTTGGCATCGCGCTATCTGCCGCGCCCAGCATAGATTTTGGCAAAGTGATGGCACGCAGCCAAGAGGTGGTGCAGACTTTGCGCAAGGGCATTCATTTTTTGTTGCAAAAACAAGGGGTAACGCAAATTGCAGGCACAGGAAAGTTGGTATCGCCCACCGCAGTGCAAGTGCAGGCAACCGACGGCAGCACTCAACTTGTTGAGGCACAGCGAATCATAATTGCCACAGGGGCACGCCCTCGCAGTATTCCTGCCTTTCCTATTGACGAAAAAACGGTTATTTCATCGCGCCAAGCCTTGAATATCAGTGAACTTCCCAGCACTATGGTAGTGATAGGCTCAGGGGCTATTGGCTGCGAAATGGCGTATTTTTACGCCGCAATGGGCGTGCAAGTTACCTTAGTAGAAGCCTTGCCCAACATAGCCCCACTCTGCGATGTAGAGGTTTCGCGACAGTTGGATAGAAGCCTCCGCAAGGCAGGCATCAACACCATCACAGCAGCGCAAGTGCAGCGCATATCCCCTGAAGGCGCGGGTTGCAGCGTTTACGTGGCAAGCAAAAAAGGCGACCTTGTGCTGCCTGCCGACCTTGTGCTGTCGGCAGTAGGAATACAGGCAAACATTGATGGCATTGGCTTAGAGGAGATAGGCATTATTACCGAGCGCGGCAAAATTAAGGTGGATAGCAACTATTGCACCAACATTGCCGGCGTGTTGGCAATTGGCGATGTGATTGAAACGCCCGCCCTTGCTCACGTAGCAACCGCCGAAGGGGTACTTTGTGTAGAGCGCATAGCAGGATTGCCCGCGCCCGACATCAATTACAACGCTATCCCATCGTGCATCTACACCACCCCAGAGGTAGCGTGGGTGGGGCTTACCGAAGAAGCGGCTGCGCAAAAAGGCACCGCCATAAAGGTAGCAAAAGCCTCCTACCTTGCCTCCGGCAAAGCCAATTCCAGCGGTGCCCGCGATGGTTTTGTAAAACTTATTTTTGCTGCCGACACCCTGCAATTATTAGGCGCACACTGCATTGGCGAGCACGTTACCGAACTCTTGGGCGAACTCACATTGGCACTCACGCTACGCACCACCGCGTCCCAAATAGCGCAAACCATTCACGCCCACCCCACAATGTACGAGGCTATAAGAGAAGCGGCAGCATCTGTTGCATAAATTGAAAAATTTTGTACTTTTGTGCGATTTTGGCATCAATAATAACTATTATGAGTAATTTAACTGCAAAAGAATACAGCGGTTTTGAACAAATAAAACATACTGACGAAAACGACAGCGAGTTTTGGTATGCCCGCGAACTTGCACTGGTATTGGAATATGTACAATGGCGCAACTTTTCAAAAGTGCTTGACCGTGCGATATTGGCTTGCCTGAATAGTGGCTTCAATATGGCAGACCATTTTATTGAGGTCAGCAAATTGGTAGAGATGCCAACGAAGCCCAAAAAGAATGGTCTTGATTTTGGTTTTGCTGAGGTCAGCAAAACCAAAAATATCAATGATTACAGGCTTTCCCGCTATGCCTGCTACTTGATTGTGCAAAACGGCGACCCGCGAAAAGAAGTCATCGCTTTGGGGCAAACTTACTTTGCTATTCAAACGCGGCGGCAAGAGGTGCGCAAAACCATAGCGCGGGTTAATGGCATACTGCCCGAAAATCAACCAACGCCCTCAAAAAGCATTGAAGAAGTACAGCGCGAGCAACTCAAAAAATTGAAAGCAACAAAGAAGTTGATGTTAAATGAATAACGTATTTCATTGATTTACAACAATTTACAAACATAACCCCACATTTATGAGGGGGTTAAAAATGAGATAAAATTTTTTAAACCTGTCGAATTCGACAGGTTTAGAAAAACGGTCAACAAATAACTGTATTACAAAAAGTTGAAAATAGAAAGGTGTTAAAATAAACCATTAAAATCCATTTTAAAATGAAAGAAACAATTGACAAATATCTTAATCAAATACACCAAGGCGATTGTATTGAGGGATTGAAAAAACTACCCGATAATTCGGTAGATTTAATTTTTGCTGACCCGCCGTATAATCTGCAATTAAGTGGGGATTTGTATCGTCCCAACCAAACAAAAGTGGACGGAGTAGATGATGCGTGGGATAAATTTGAGTCCAAAGAGGACTACGATAAATTCACGGAACTGTGGCTCAAAGAGTGTTATAGGGTATTGAAAAAAAATGGAAGTTTTTGGGTAATAGGCACGTATCACAACATTTTTAGAGTAGGTGCTATTGTGCAAAACACAGGCTTTTGGATGTTAAATGATATTATTTGGGTAAAAACAAACCCCATGCCCAATTTTAAAGGCACACGCTTTAATAATGCACACGAAACGCTAATTTGGGCAACAAAAGCCAAAGATTCCAAATATACTTTTCACTATCACTCAATGAAAGTAATGAACGATGACCTGCAAATGCGTAGCGATTGGCTCATTCCTATTTGTCAGGGCGATGAAAGAATAAAAGTAAATGGACAAAAAGCGCATTCCACACAAAAGCCTGCCGAATTATTGTTGCGCATTATTCTTTCGACCTCCAATCCCGATGATATTGTACTTGACCCGTTCTCGGGGAGTGGTACAACAGCAGCGGTAGCAAAACGTCTTGGTAGAAAATTTATTGCATTTGAAAAAGAGCCGTTTTATATTGAGGTTGCAAATGAACGGTTAGCAAAAGTAACGCCACTCGACAAACCCTTGCTTGAATACAAAATAGAGCGCAAGCAACCCAAAATACCCTTTGGCAATTTGATAGAAAAAGGATATATACAGATTGGGGAAAATTTATTTTCGAGCAATGGAAAAATTGCAGCACAGGTGCAAGCCGATTCTACACTTTTGTATGATAATACGGTTGTTGGGTCAATTCATAAAGTTAGTGCTACGATTCTCAATAGAGAGAGCAGTAATGGATGGACTTATTGGTATGTAAAGCGTAATAATAAACTGATGTGTATCAATGATTTGCGTCAAGATTATGAAACAACTTTTTTGATACCCAAAGAAAAAAAGCAATCCAAGAAGGATATTTTCAAAGAAATTTTAATAGAAAGTAATTTAGAACACTTATTAAATAATAATAATTTTTTGACTTATGGCAATAATGCAATACGATAGGTTTAAGCAAATTTTCAATGAAACGATTTTTGAAAAATCAAAAGCCGATTTGATAGAAAAAATTGCAACTTACCCAACGCGGTATATTGGTTTGTTCAGACCAACAAAACCTAAAGCAAAGATTTTGCAAAACCTTTTGCAATCTCACGAAATTCGCTTTGGCGATGCTTTTGAGCACGCGATAGAGGAATATTTGCGGCTAAAGAGTTGTGAAATTCTCCAAAAGAAATATACTGCAAATGAAGAAGATTTGAATATTGACCAATGCTTTCGCAAAGATGGCAAAGTCTATTTCATTGAGCAAAAAGTGCGAGACGACCACGACTCTACCAAAAAGCGTGGGCAAATAGATAACTTTGAAAAGAAGTTAAATGTTCTGATTGCAGAGTATTCGGAACAAAATTTGGTGGGTATTTTCTATTTCATTGACCCCGATTTAGTCAAAAATAAAAATTTTTACACTACTGAATTGCAAAAGATGACAAATGATTACAATGTAGAAACACAAATTTTTTATGGCAAACCTCTCTTTGACTATTTAGGTTTTACTGATGTTTGGGAAGAAATTTTGCACTACCTTGAAGCGTGGAGAAAGGAAATACCCGACTTGCCCGAAATCAATTTTGATTTAGACGCACAGCATACATTTGAGGAGATAAAAGACCTAAAACCATTGGTGTTTAGAAAACTTTTTGAAAATGAGGAAATTTACAACGAAATAGTATTGACGTTATTTCCTCAAAAGGCAACTCTACAACTTCTGTACAAGTACTATTCTACCAAACAAGGTAGTATTTACAAAACTATTGCAAATAATTTAGGTAGAAAATTAGAGATAACAGTTATGTTCTAAAATATATTGCAGAACAAAAAATTAAATAACCATATTTGCTATTTTTCCAAAATTTTGGCAATATAATTACGAATCATCATGCTATAAAAAATCTACAATATTTTAAAAGTTATGACAGATAAATTAATTTTGACATATTCTCTTTTAGGGTATCTAAAAGAAACTGCGGGAGACTCTACAAAAAGTCTTACGGATATTTTCGTGCCAATCGCAAAAAAAGCGTTATCTGATTATTCAAAAGAAAAAGGGCTAATTGAAATTAAAGGACGTTCTTTGGGTGAAATTCAAAGTAAAATCAAGGAAACATTCGAAATAGAAATTCCAATTCCAATACTGCAAGTAATTTTAAAGACAATAGAACGGGAAGTGAATAATGTACAGACCTTCTCTCTATACAACGATGGGTCATTTATCATCAAAAGTTTTATTTTTGATGATATTGAAGAGCAAATAGACAAAGAAAAAGAAAATATTACGATATTAGAAGAAGATTATAAACTTTTTTGTGAAAACACACAGACAGAATATGATTTTTCAAAACTGAAAGAGTTTATATTAGCACAAAATATTGACTTATTTTCTGAGAATAAGTCTTCTTATCTTGATTTGAATTATACAATCCCTAAATACATACATCAAAAGTTTGGGGATAAAAAAATATTTGATATTATTACTAATATTTATTTAGGAGGTATAATTTCTTCATATCTGACCTTGAAAATAGAAAAACCTGTTGCACAAGGCACTGAATTATTGATAGACACTAATTTTTTTATTAGTTTAATTGACCTTAATACAGAAGATTCTTATTATACTTGTAAACAGTTATTTGATTTATGCATAAGAATGGGGTTTCGTTTCTCAATTCTGAACACTACAGTGGAACAAATAAAAATTCTTTTAAACAATAGAATTACAGATTTTGCAAGCAAAGATATTATTGGTACTGTACGAGGTGCAGATGTTTTTAATGCCTGTATTAGAAGAGAAATAGATAAGACACAACTTGAACAAATCAAAGATTCTGTTGCTAAAAAAATTGAAAAATTTGGAATAGTCATAATACAAGATGCTCAAATTAGAGATATTAGAGAAAAAGCCGAGAAAAGTACTATATATAGAGATTTAAAACAAAAAAGAGATTATGACCTTAGCGCATTAAACGATGCTATTGCACAATTATATGTTCAGAAAAAAAAAGGAAGCAGTATTAAGGAATTTGCAGATGTAAAATGTTGGTTTTTGCACAATTCGTTTAATAGTTATTCTTATGCCCAAAATCAAAAAATATTTGAAAGATATTCGTTGGGAGCAAATGAACTTTTAGTATTATTATGGTTATCTAATCCTGCCCAAACAACCTCTATTCAAGACCATGCTTTGGCACAAGGAACATTATCATCTTATGTAACAAAATATAGACAAACAAAAACACCATCCAAAGATATTCTCAAAGTTATAAAGAAAAGAGCGGATAAAGCCATTGAATTTGGACAAGTTACAGAAACAGACTTGTACAGAACTTGCATCAGAATGTCAGAAGGAGACATTACAAATGAGGAAGTTGCTAGCATTGAAATTATGCCTGATGACGAATTCGCATTAAAATTAAAACAATTTGCCAAAGAAGGATATGAACGAATAGAGACACTTTCTGTTCAAAATAAAGAAAAAGATTTGACTATAAATAAATTAAATAGTGAAAATAAAAAGAAGAAAGCAGAGTTAAAACAACAACAACAAACAATAGAACAGCAACAATCCACGATAAACCAATTAGCGGATAGGCTTTCTGTAGTAGAAGAAAAAGAGTATGAGAGAGAAAAGAATAAATTTGTTTCTGATAAATTGAAAAAGGATAAGAAATGGAAGATTGCGTATGTATTATTTGTTTGTATTGTATTGGGTGTATGGATAATAAATAATGTATTTAGTAAAATTATATCCATCTCTATTTCCTCAGTTACTGCTTTTATCCTATTTTTTGTTGGATTAGTACCTATGCGTTTTATCAATCATTCTTATCTAAAAGATGTTTTTTCTCCTAAAATAGCAAAAATAAAATATCAGAAAGAATTTGAGCAAAACAATCCTAAATCCACAAAGTAATTCAATTTTAAAACAACAACAAACAACTTATGAACCTCGAACTTTCAGAACAAGAAATCATCCGCCGCGAGGCGGTGAACAAAATCCGCGAAATGGGCGTGAATCCTTACCCTGCGGAGGGTTTTGCGGTGAATGCTAACACTGCGCAAATTGCCAAAGAGTTTTCGGCAGAGCAGAAAAACTTTCAGGACGTGAGTCTTGCGGGGCGTATGATGAGCCGCCGCATTATGGGCAGTGCCTCGTTCTTTGAGTTGCAGGACGAGCACGGGCGCATACAAGTGTATGTGCGCCGCGACGACATTTGCCCCGCCGAAGACGAGGCAAAAACGAACTACAACACACTATTCAAAAAACTGCTCGACATCGGCGATATTGTTGGCGTGCGCGGCTTTGCGTTCATTA
This sequence comes from Bacteroidia bacterium, assembly GCA_025996715.1. GTDB lineage: Bacteria > Bacteroidota > Bacteroidia > Bacteroidales > UBA932 > BNTQ01. Next base: position 33,385 of record BNTQ01000020.1, read on the forward strand.
CGCAAACAGGCGAAATTTCGGTGCACGCACAGGGAATCACGCTGCTGTCGAAGTCCATTCGCCCGCTGCCCATTGTGAAAGAGAAGGACGGGCAGGTGTACGATGCCTTTACCGACCCCGAAAAACGTTACCGCGAGCGGTATGTGGACTTGGTGGTGAACCCGCACGTGCGCGATGCTTTTGTCAAGCGTACCCGCCTTGTCAACTCAATGCGCGAGTTTTTGAACGCACAGGATTTTTTGGAGGTCGAAACGCCCATCCTGCAACCCTTGTACGGCGGGGCTGCCGCGCGTCCGTTCAAAACGCACCACAATACATTGGACACCACTTTGTACTTACGCATTGCCAATGAGTTGTACCTCAAACGCTTGATAGTAGGCGGTTTCGGCGGGGTATATGAATTTTCAAAGGACTTTCGCAACGAGGGAATGGACAGATTTCACAACCCCGAATTTACGCAAATGGAACTCTACGTTGCCTACAAAGACTACAACTGGATGGCGGATACGGTGGAGGCAATGGTGGAAAAAATTGCATTGGATTTGCACGGAAAAACACAGTTGCAGGTGGGCGACAACGTCATTGACTTCAAGCGTCCGTGGCAGCGCTACACGATGTTTGAGGCGATTGAACATTTTACCGGCATTGATATTTCCAAAATGGATGAGGCTACCTTGCGCGAAACCGCTGTAAAATTGGGCGTTGCCGTGGATGCCTCTATGGGCAAGGGCAAATTGGTGGACGAAATTTTTGGCGAGTGCTGCGAAGCAAAACTAATACAGCCCACGTTTATCACCGATTACCCCATTGAGATGTCGCCGCTGGCAAAAAAGCACCGCAGCGTAGATGGTCTGGTGGAGCGGTTTGAGGCGATTTGCAACGGCAAAGAAATTTGCAATGCCTACAGCGAACTCAACGACCCCATTGACCAGCGCAACCGCTTTGAGGAACAATTGCTGTTGGCAAAACGCGGCGACGAAGAGGCAATGCTGCTTGACGAGGAT
>BNTQ01000021.1 GCA_025996715.1 Bacteroidia bacterium
GGGCAAAAACGTATCCTCTGGAAATGAGGCTGTGCCTAATCCATCTTGATTGGTAACAATGACCAACTCAAAATCCAATTCGTGCGCAATGTGATACAACGCTCGAAAAACATTGGGCATAAATTCCAATTTTGCGAGCGAATCAATTTGTTCGTCGGCAGGTTCCGCAATCAGCGTGCCGTCGCGGTCTATAAAAAGTGCTCGTTTTTTCATTACAAATATTTTTTCAAAATAGCCTCTTTTTGTTTGGGGATTTCAGATAATTGTTGTTCTAATTCGCTTATTTGTGCTTCGAGTTTTTCGATTTTGGAAACGATTTTTTGCTGTTCGGAAAGCGGAGGGAGATTTATCTCTTTTGCATACGCATCATTTCTATTTAAACCAGGAACGCCTGTGCCACCTACTAAACTTTCTAAATCCATCTTTTTAATGGCGTAATATAAAATTCGTAAGGAATATTTTACATCATCCATTTTTCTAACAAAAAAAGTAGTATCTATCGGTGTGCAATTTTTATCAATCCAATTTATCTTTCCTGCTGAACCTTTTCTTCCAACAACTATTGCAGGCGCTTCAACTAAAAAATTGTTATGCCAGCCAACGGTTCCATTTGACCCAACAACTGGATAAACGCCTTTAATTCTATTTTGGTCAGGCAAAGCAATCCCATATTCTAATGAAATAATATCGCCCAATTTATAATTTTGTGAAAACTTTGTATCAATAATTTGGTCGATTTTCTCCTGCAATTCCTCAATTTCAATTTTACCTTCATTTCCTTCCTTTTCCAACACTTCAATTTCCGCAACAATTTTTTCTTGTATTTCTTTGGGTGGAAGGGGAATTTTAATTTTTGAATAACCCACCAAATCAATATTTAATAATCTAACTCCATTTTGTAAAGGAATAGTGCCGCCTTTATTATAGAAATCATTAAGCATCAACCACAAAAATATTGGATTAATACTTTCGCCTTTTACTCTAATTCTCGAACAAAAATTTGAAAAAGAATAAATCTCAGTTTCTTTTTTATCAAAAAGGACTACTCTACCTATGGCTTGCGTATCACTGCCTCCTGATTTTTCAAGAATAATATCGCCAAATTCAAGTAATCTGTCCTGTAATTGTTGTTTTTCAACTTCTATTTCAGCAACATCATCATAAAATAACTTGCCGTTATTTAATTGGAAATTGGTGTTTCTTAAAACCTTAATTGTTTGTAAATCACCTTTCTCCCCTTTCCACAAACCACTTTGAAAAGAAACTAAATCATCAAGAAGAACAGTATCAAATTTGCTATCAAATTTTACTTTTTTTTTAGCATTTAGATTGACACTTTTTTCAAAGTTAAATCTATCAAAAGTAAGCATATCCACCAAATTAGCATAAGATATATTGTTTTTCAGAGATTCGTCAATTTCAGGGAATTTACCGCTGAATGCGTTGTAAATATAGAAACTTGCTTTTGTTTCGTCATTCAAATCTTTTTCGTTGTACAATTGCGTGCAGTCATCAATACTTTTGCTTCTTTGCATAGAATGCATACCCTCGTTGCCCTTAGCGTTTGAAAATTCATAACCCAGGAAATGCTTTTCGTCATTCCCTTTGCCTGTTTTCACTAAGACAACTTGCTGTTTATGCACCAAAACAAAATAGAGTAATTTATCTTTTTCAATTTCTAAAAGTTTATTCCAAAATTCAGTTTCATTTTTGAATTTTAGTTTTTTACGATATTCTCTATACTTATCCGAATTTTCAATTTTTTCATTCGGCTGTTTTTTCAGCAAAGAAATATAATCATCAAAATTAAAACCTTCCCAAACATAATTAACATATTTGTGAACGGGTTTCTCCATTACATTGAAAGGAACTGTAGGATTAACATCTTGTAAATTATCAAAAAATGGTTCTAACCAACTGTTTTTCAATCTTTCAATTTCATAATTGGAGCGGCGGCGTAAGAATAAAACAACTGTGTTTGTTCCAGTTGCCATAAAGGTATTGCTACCTAATTCCGCAACCGCAATTATTTCAAGATATTGCAGAATAATTTCTCGAGTTTTGGTGTAAATTCCAGTGTTACTTAAAATAGAACTCGGCAAAATAATGCCCGCCAAACCTCCGTCTTTCAAAAGTTGTTTTGTGCGTTCTACAAATAAACATTCTATTTCGTTGCTGTTGTCGGTAAGATAGGGATAAAGTGTAAATTCGTTTTGCGAGTTAATATATTCCAAATCTTCCTTGCAGTATTTCACAGAATACGGTGGATTTGCCACAACGACAGAAAATTTATTTTTTGTAGAATCTTCTGTATTCGTGTTTTGTTCCAACAAACCAATATATGATTTTGGTGGATTTGTTAAACTGTCTAAGCCATCGCCGTGAATAATTTGCGCCAATCCATCGCCATAAAAATAACAGCCGACTTTTGCCACTTTCACAAGGCGATAATCCTTTTCGACGCCATAAGCATAAGTCGCAGCCCACGAATATGGGTCTGCTCTCCAACTTTCTACTTGATTAACGGCTTTTGGAAAATATTGTTTGGTATCTAATCCGTTGATTATATCCTGATATTCTTCCATTATTTCAGTGATAAAATGCCCGCTACCTGCGGCGTAATCTATCACGGCAGGAAGTTTTGGCGTAGGATTATTCACCTCTTGTTCTATTATTGTAGGCAAGGGGAGCGATTTTACAATAAATTTTGTTATTGGTGGCGGAGTAAAATATTGCCCAACTTCCTGTTTCAAGCCTGTTGTCAACAGAAGTTCAAAAAACTCACTCAGATACTTTTGTTTTCGAGGATAGCGGATTTGATATTTTTGCAACATCTCTACGACCTCTCGCAAAACTCTGTGATTTTGTTCAAAATCATTGTCGTCAAAAACACTTTTTATATCAAAAAGTTTATTGAATTTCAAAACCTTTTTCTTTGCTTTATATAGGTCTTCTACGGTTTTTGCCTCAAAATCTTTATCATAAATACCTTCTATTTCTTTTTTCAAAAAATCGTTTAGCCCTTCTTTGTGCAGGTTGTACAAGCGTACTTGAAAGTCCACGGGATTGTCATTTTTTTTCCATTGAAAATCCAACTCGTCATCATCGCGTTTTTGCTCGTCATAAAGTTTTGCAAGAAAAAGATTAAAAATTACATTAAAGGCATTCGGTTTATCCGATACAGAATGTTTTCGCAAGATGGTTGCAAATCCGTGAAACAATTTCTTTCCCTCGTCTTCGGTAAGTTTTCGTAGTTGTAATTTTGTAAAAATCTCATCTTTGAAATTATATGGTGGATTTTCCCAAAAACCTTTTTCGTAAAACTTCTTGTCCCAAATGTTATGCGCCTCTTTGACACTTCCTGCATTTCTGTATTCATCTTCAATTTTGATGATTTTTGTTTCTTTAACTATTTTATTATCAACAATGTCAGAAGCATAAAGCATCAATAATTCCGTTTTTGTGTCCTGCTGAAAATAGGTAAAAAGTTGTCCACCGTTCTTTTGTGTATTTTTTAATTCTTTATCAAATTCTTCTCCATAAGTTTTACACTCTATCATTAAATAGGGTTTTTCATCTTGATAAACCAAAATATCCAAATATTTTGTAACGCCTCGCCCGGCAGGATAAGCCTTTTCCAAAAATATGTTTTCAGGTTTATAACCGAGCATCAAAAGTTTATCAACACATTCCAAAGTAACTGTATTTTCCTCGTGGCTTTCGCCCAAAAGCAAGCAATTATCTCTACCAATCTGTATTGTATTACCGTAATTTATCTGATTCTTTGAAAAATTAACTTCAATAGAATAACCATTTTCATAAGTTTTTATGAAAATATTTTCGGCGTTTTCTTTTGCAGAAAACCCGATTGCTCTTACTATGTCTTGATATATAGCCATAGAAAAAAATGATAAATGGCGCTACTTTTTCCGCACTTTCACATACGATTGGTTGAGTCCGCTGAGAATTTCGCCTGTGATGTTGAGCGAAGGCTCGCCGTAGAGCAGCACGTTGTTGGCGGCATTGCTCAAAATGAGGCGGTAGCCTTTGTCGGCATTGTATTCCAAGATGTACTTGCGGATGTTGTCCTGAATTTGGCGCAGCATCACGGCTTCTTCTTCGGCAAGTTCCGACTGCAATTGTTGCCCCAATTGGATTATATCCTGCTCTTTGCGTTGCAAGCCTTCTTGCAACTGTTGTGCTTGCGAGCGGGTAATCAAGCCTTTTTCATATTTCTCTTGAAAATCGCGCACCTCGCGCTCCAATTTACTGCGGCGTGCCGAAAAATCGGCATCCTTGCTTTTTGCCTTTGCCTCAAATTCTTTTTGCAGGTCAAAGTACATATCGTAGCCGCGCACCAGCGAATCCAAATTGACATACACAATATCGCTGTTGATGACCACATCGCCATCCCGCGCTGGGACTGAAACAACGTGATGTTTGCCGTGCGACAAACAAATGATAACACACAACGCCACCACTAATGCCAAAGCGATGGAACTAAAAATGAGCGGAAGTTTTTTCATAATAAATTAATGATTTGATAATAAAGAAAAATTAAAAATTAACGAGCCGCCGTTTTTGACAGCAAAGCACGGCACAAATGTAGGCAAAATTTTGATTTTTGCAAAAAGTATTTACTATCTTCGCAAAAAAATGAATAGTAAATAGTTATGCGCCTTTGTTTTTCATCTTGTCCCAACGATACCTTTGTTTTTCACGCTTTGTTGCACAACAAAGTGGACACCGAAGGGCTTGTTTTTGATACGCACATTGCGGATATTGACCAATTGAACAGCATGGCGGCGGCGGCAAAAGCCGATGTGGTCAAAATCAGTTTTGCCGCCTATCCCTTGGCAATGCAGCACTATTGCTTGTTGGATGCAGGCAGTGCGTTGGGCTATGGCAACGGGCCTCTATTGGTGGCACAGCAAGGCTCGCAGCCCATCGCTGCCGACACAAAAGTGGCACTGCCGGGCATGCACACCACCGCTGCATTGCTGATGCAGCAAGCCTTTCCGCAAGTGCAGCACTATGTGCCAATGCTTTTTTCGCACATTTCTGCGGCTGTAAAAAACGTCCAAGTGGATGCAGGGGTACTCATTCACGAAAGCCGTTTCACCTACGCCCAGCAAGGTTTGCAGTTGGTTGCCGATTTGGGCGAGTGGTGGCAAACCCAGCATCATTTGCCTATTCCGTTGGGGGGCATTGCCATTAGACGCAGCCTGCCTGCAATGCAACAGCAGGCTTTTGCGCGAGTATTGCGCCGCAGCGTGGACTATGCGCTGCAAAATCCCACCCAAAGCACCGCCTTTGTGCAGCACTACGCGCAAGAACTCAGCCCGCAAGTGATAGAGCAGCACATCAAAATGTTTGTGAATCATCACACGCAAAGTTTGGGCGAGGAAGGACGGCAGGCTATTTGTAAGTTATTGCAATACAATAACTTACAAATCAATCAACCTATCTTTTTGTAGTGTAGAATGTTACTTTAGCCACGAGTGCTCACGTGAGTAGCGCAACATCTGTGCAGCGTAATCCTCAGTGTAGGCAACGGTTACATCAGTAATGTTGCCATCGCCGTCGGTGATGGGTGTATAAACAGGATTCACAAAACCCTTGTAGGGCGCGATATTCAGCGAGGCATAGCGCGACAGCACTTCTTTGTGCAAATCGGCATCCACCTTTACACCGTAGGTCTCCACAAGGTTTTTGCCGGCTTCGTAGTCGCCTTCCGATACAATGCGTTGCACCTCGCCCAGCAGCAAACCAAACAGGGTGCGGAGTTTGGCGTAGTCGTTCACACGCACGTAGGTTTTGCCTTCGCGCTTTACCAATTCCACAACCTTGTCGGCTGCACCCTTTTCTAACGCCCAGCGGGCAATGAATTGGCGATTGCGCATGTGCGCTTCTTCAACGTTTTTGCCGGGCACAATGCGCACCAATTGAGTCATTAGCCCATTGGTCATATACTTGTAGTACTCTGCTTTGTAGGCGGTGTCGTTGGGCAAAATGCCGAGTGTTACCAACTTTGGGTCGGCAATGTAGTACAAGCCAAAAAGGTCGGCACGCCCCTCTTCGAGCGAACTGCTGTAGGCTTTCAATGCCTCCAATGTTACATTGGGCAACAAGCGGCCGGAGGCGTGTCCCACGCACTCGTGCAAGTCGGTGTGCAGGTTGTCGGTAACAAAACCGTAGTCGTGCGCACGACTAATTTCTACCTCACTCCAATAAAATTCTTCGGCAAAACCATTGCCTTGCGAGGCTTGGTCGTAGGCGCCTGTGATGTTTTCGATAGTAACAGATTTAGAGCCGTGCTGCTCGCGTATCCAGCGCGAGTTGGGCAGGTTGATGCCAATGGGAGTGGCTGGGTAGCAATCGCCCGCCAGCGTTACCGCCGTGATGACTTTGGCAGATACGCCTTTGACTTTTTCTTTTTTGAAACGTTTGTCCATAGGTGAATTATCCTCAAACCACTGAGCGTTGTTGCTAATAATTTGGGTGCGTTGGGTGGCTTTTTCGTCGCGGAAATTGACCATTGCCTCCCACGAACCCTTGTAACTGAGCGGATCGCCATAGACTTCGATGTATCCGTTGATAAAATCAACACGCGAGGTGTCGCTCGCCCACAAGATGCTGTAGGCATCAAAAGCACGGAGGTCGCCTGTTGTATAATAGGTTATCAAAGTCTCTATCACTTTGCGCTGCACATCGCTCTCTGCCGCGCCTGCAGCCTTTTGCAGCCAATACACAATTTTTTCGATGGCAGCCGAATACAGCCCGCCCACTCTCCATTGCTCCTCCACCAACTTGCCGTTGCGCTTTGCCAAACGTGAGTTTAAGCCATACAAGGGCGGTGTTTTGCTTTTGGGGTCTTTTATTTTGGCATAAAAATCTTCTACTTCTTTTTGGGTAACACCCTCATAAAAATCGTTTGCCGAAGTGCTTATCAAATCCACGCCATCTGCCTGATTTACTCGCTTGGGCAGCACTGCGGGGTCAAAAATTACAGGCATAATAGCCGTGAGCAAATCGTCCACCGACTGCCCCTCTTGCAACGGCAATGCAGATGGCTCAAGCGATTTGACGGCACCAATAAAAAATTCTTGCGAAAATGCAGGAGTAAATTTGTCGGTAGCATAGTGGTGGTGGATGCCGTTGGAAAACCACACCCGCTTTAGATATACGGCAAGTGCCTCAAAATCGGCAGAGGTTTTGTCGCCTGCATAGTTTGTGTAAATGGCTTCTAAGGTGCTGCGAATGGGCAGATTGTATTTGCCAAACTGCGCAAAAATAATATCGCGCCCTTCGAGAGCAGCCTGCGAAAGGTAGTACAGCAGTTGCTTTTGCGCCAACGGCAAGTCCTCAAACCCCGGCACGCGATAGCGCAGAATTTCTACATCAGCAAATTTTTCAACGGAGTACTTGAAGCCCCCATCATGTTTGCTACCATTTGATTGACAGCCACCTACAACAGTAGCCAAAGCGAGCGCAGAAATGCACATAAGAGATAAATTTTTCATATTGATTAAAATTAAAAATGGTATATCTTCTCACAAAAGTACATTATTTACTTAAAAATACCAAAGTTTTTTGTAAATTATTGAAAATAATTACCTTTGCGATGTGAAATTTTTCTATACCTTTGCAAAAAAGATGAATGCGAAGAAAACCACATGATAAAAAATCATGACACTCGAAATTTTTATGTTGTGCATTTGTTTGTTAATCGGCATACCCGGTGTCGTTTGCACAATAGTGGCGCGATTGGTTTAATCGTAAACTCTTAGGATAGTAGTAACTTTGCAAAAACTAACTTTTGTAACTATGAACAACTTTGTGTCACAAATATCCATCGACCCACAAATTCGGTTTGGGAAACCCTGTATTAGCGGCACTCGCATTACGGTGTATGATGTTTTGGGGTGGTTGGCTTCCGGTATGTCAATGGAAGAAGTTATAAATGATTTTCCCGAATTAACTTACGAAAATCTATTAGCCTGTTTGGCATTTTCTGCCGAGCGAGAGCACCGTTTGCAATATCAGTATGCCTAAAATAAAGTTACTTTTTGACCAAAATATATCTTACCGTGTTCAAAAAAGTTGTTTGGAATTTTTTTAATCCCCTCTAATTCACATCTGTTTTATTACGCCATTGCCGCTTGCCGCAACCACCTTTCTACACCCGAATTGAGGCGGGTTTGCCAATTTTTGCCGCTTTTTTTGCGAAGAGAGGCAAGAATAGTAGGCTCTATGTAAAACGTAATGGGGACTTTGGGTGTTTCGGGTGCAACGTGAGTACGGGCTACTCTAATTGCTTCGTCCTCGCGTTTCATTTGCGCAAACAATGCGTCTGTCATAACACCCGGACGAGTTGCTGTGGCAAGCATTTCGTCGGTCATTTCCAAACAATCAGGGTCGTCCACTTCCACATTTTCGTATCTTTCGCAAATATCATTTAGTTGCTGCAATACTTCGGGTGTAAGCGGATATTTTTCTCTGATTTCTTCGGATGTCATTCTAACTATTGCCATAATATTTTCTCCTTTCTTTTTCCTTTGCTGTGCGAAATGAAATTATACGAATAGATTCGTTTCGCACGGTATAAACAACAAAAAATATTCTATTTCCAATTTTTCCTATAACACAACGCCTTGCTTCACCATAATCCTTTCTGTTATCTACTATATCTAATTTTTTTGGGTCATTAAACACAAATTCGACAAGAGCAAAATCAAGTCCGTGCTTAATTTTGTTCAACTCTCGTTTATTTTCGTCCCATTCGTAGGTCATAACATCCGCTGTTTTACGTTGCAAAGTTACTCTATTATTTTTCTTTTTCCAAATTTTGTGCGTACCTTTGCGGGCAAAAGAGTGTGTGTTTGATATTGAACTTTTGAATTATCAACTATGGCAGCCTTTAAGGAAATAAAACTTCGCATCAATTCTGTTACTACCACCCGAAAAATTACTTCGGCAATGAAGATGGTGAGTGCAGCAAAACTCAACAAGGCGCAGCGCAACATTGCCGGAATGCTGCCCTACTCTACCGCGCTGCACCACGTGTTGCACAGCCTGCTCTTGGCAGAGGGCGACATCAGCACCCCGCTTGCCGTGCAGCGTGCACCTCAGCGCGTGGCAATTGTGGTGTTTTCGTCCGACAGTTCGCTGGCGGGAGCGTTCAACTCCAATGTTATCAAGGAACTGCGCAAAGCGGTGCAGCAATACAAGCATCTCCCGCAAGAGCAGGTGCTCATTTACACCATTGGCAAAAAAGTGTTTGAAGCCGCGCGCAAACAAGGCTACACCATTGCCCAAAACTTTGAGGGCTTAGCCCCCAACCCCCATTATGATACCGTATCGCAACTCGCCGACGAATTGATTAGTTTATTCAACAGCAAGCAGTTAGACCAGGTGGAGGTAATTTATCAGCACTTCAAAAACGCGGGGTCGCAGATATTGACACACGAAGATTTTTTGCCCATTCAATTATCGCAGGTGGGCACAAAAAAGGCTGCCAAAGCGGGTTTGCTGGCAGATTATATTTTGGAACCTTCGCACGCAGAACTGCTGGCAGAGTTGTTGCCCAAGTCGTTGAAACTAAAACTATTTGCAGCCTTGCTCGACTCCAATGCTTCGGAGCACGCCGCACGAATGATTGCTATGCAAACCGCCACCGACAACGCCAACGAATTGGTGAGCGACCTCACGGTAGAATACAACAAATCGCGCCAACAAGCCATCACCAACGAGTTGCTTGATATTGTGGGCGGGTCGTTGAAGTAACTATTTGTTTACAATTTAATGCGTGGGTCGAGCAGGGCGTAGCACAAATCTGCTAACAAATTTACCACCACAAAGGCGATGGCGATGACCATCACGCAACCCATTACCACAGGCATATCTAGCATATTGAGCGCATCCACCATAAGGAAGCCCAAGCCTTTGTAGCCAAAAATATATTCCACAAAAATTACTCCTGCCAGCATAGAGGCAAACCAGCCCGAAACTGCCGTTACAACAGGATTGAGCGCGTTGCGCAAAGCGTGCTTTTGCAAGGCTTTGCCAAAACTTAAACCCTTGGCGCGAGCCGTGCGAATGTAATCCTGCGACAGCGCATCCAATAGCGAAGCCCTTGCCAATTGCGCGATAACCGACAGCGGGCGTATGCCCAGCGTGAATGCAGGCAGTATCAAATTTTTGATTTGCAGGTGCAGCGACTCGCCGTAATCGTCCAATTCCCAGAGGTTGCCGGTGAGGTCGAGATGGGTGTAGCGTCCCAGCAGCACGGCAAAAACCCAGCCTATGAGTAGCGCTGCAAAGAAGGATGGTACTGACATGCCGAGCGTGGACAAAGTGAGAATTGACTTGTCCCACCACGTGTTTTTGAGCAGCGCCGCCGCTATGCCCAATAGCACTCCCACAAGGCTGGCAAAGGCAATGGCAGATGTTGCCAAAATCAAAGTGTTGGGAAAAACTTGGGCAATGGCTGTGCTCACACGCTTTTCGCTTTGGTACGAACGCCGCAAGTAGGGGGCTTTGAGGGCAATGGCTATGCCGCCTGCACGCGCAACCCATCCGCTGTACTTTTGTTCGTCATAAAAAAATGCGTTGTCGGGTTGGGTGCTGTGTAGCGAAACGGGCAGCAGGTCGTTGAGGTAGGCAAAATATCTAATCATCAGCGGTTGGTCTAATCCCAAATCTTTTTGAATTTGCAGCGCAGAAGCACTGTTGGAACGTTGCCCCATCTTCATTTGCGTGGGGTCGCCCATGCCTGCGTTGAACAAAAAAAAGATAAGCGTTACCACGCCCAAAAGCGTGAGCAGGCTGTACAAAACGCGATGTAAAATGTATTGTAGCAAGGCAATGGGTTATATTAGTGTATAATTATTTTTACCAAAGCCTGTATGCAAGCCGCCGCGCCCAGCGTGAGTATGACCAATCCTAAGATGCGGTTGATGTACCAGATGTGGCGCAAGCGAAAGTACTTGCGGTAGTGGGCTGTCAGCGTGGTGAGCCCTATCCACCACGATAGCGCACCGCAAATAAAACCTGCTATGACTATGATGCCGCCGTAGAGCGACACCACGCCCACTTTGAGCAAACCTGTGAAAAACAGCACAGGCAACAGATTGATGGGGTTGATGGTGAGAAAAAAGATGGATACAAAAAAAGTGAGCAGGCTGGTCTGCTGCGCATTTTGATGCCGCACTTGCTTTACGGGATTGGTGCGGGCAAGTTTGATGCCCACTACGACTACAACAAGCCCCATTATCAGTTGCACCGGCGCTTCCATTTCGGTTATCAAATTCTGGACAAAGGAAACACTGAATACCGCAATCACTGCAAAGATAGTGTCGGCAAGGGCTATGCCGCAGCCCGACACGTAGCCCGCGCGATGCCCGCGATTGATGGTGCGTTGCAAACAAAGCACGCCCGCTGGTCCCAGCGGTGCCGACGATAGCAATCCAATTGCTAAACCTGATAGAAAGAAGATTAACACGACTTTATTTTTTTTGCAAAGATAACTATTTTTTTGCAGACTGCAACACGCAATCGATAGTGGTTATATTTAAATTCTTGCTCATCAATTTATCGGGCAAAGGGTAATCGGCGGGCGTGGTGCACATATATTCGTTCATGGTTACGGTGTAAATTTTGCTATTGCTCAAAGGCGATTTAAATACAATATCTTTTACATTTTTTTGCTCGTCCCAAACAATGCTGTATTCCATGCCTGCGGCGCACAAATCCATGCGGCGGAAATGCTGGGAAACCTTGCGCACAAACGATTTTATTTGACTGCCTGTCATTTGAAATTGTACCAATTGGTTGCTAAAAGGGTCAACGCGATAGAGGTCTTTGAGCAACATATTGCCCGCCTCCAAACCTTCGACACGGATGCCTTGTAGGTTTTGAAACACAATGTCAGACTTGGTTTGCTGCTGCACAATGCGGCAAAAATAATTGCCCACTTGCTCCTTGCTGTCCAATTTGTGGGGCAAATGGCTGACCACGGTGGAGAACGTTGGATTGTTGTTGTAGCGCGCTATGAGTGCGGTTACGGCGGTGTCGCGGGCTTGCAATGATGCCACGTTTACGAGGCTGTTGTGCGCGGCTATTACTTTGCCGTGCTTGATGGCAAGCGTTGTGCGACCTATGTTGCGGGCATAGGCGCCGGTTTGCGTAACCAACACGCCGTTTGCCCAATAGCCCGTATCGACTACGGTGTGCGTGTGCCCGCCCACAATGAGGTCTAACTGCGGGCAACGATGCGCCAACAGCGTATCCAACGCAAAACCAATGTGGGTAATGGCTATCAGCGTCGTATTGTTTTTTTTGGCAGATAAGAAAACACTGTCGCAGCCAATGCGTTCAATTGGCTCGTCAAAGGCTACGCCTGCTTTGCGGCTTGCCAGACACTCTGGGTTGTGTTGCGTTACCCCTATCAAAAGTAGCGTATCGCTGCCCACAGGGTAGGCGAGCGTTGGGCGCAAATGGGGGGCTACGGTGCTGCTGTCGCCGTGTGCATTGGCGCACAAAAAGGGATAATTGGCTTGCGCGATGCGCTGCACAAGGACTTTTTGCCCGTAATCAAATTCGTGATTGCCCAAGGTGCAAGCCGTTAGTCCGATGTGATTAAAAAGTTCCACAATAGGGTAGCCGCGCTCTGCGTGGTAGTCCACCATTGGGTTGCCCGAGAACATATCGCCGGCAAAAAGCACTATCACATGGCGGTGTTGTGCTCGCTGGCTGGCGACGTAGGCAGCAATTTTGTCAAAGTTATCAATCTGTGCGTGCACATCGTTGAGCGATAAAACTACTACCTCCGTTGGGCTTTTGCACGCGAGCGCAAAGATAGTTAGGCTCAAAAGTATCATAAATTTTCGCATAGCAAACAATCTAAATGGTTGATTTGGAGTAAGTTACATTCTCTAAGGGAAGATGCCGCTGTTGCATTAGTTGCAAACATTTTATTTCGCCCGAAGTAAAAAAAACATAGCGCGGTGCATTTTTTGCTTCGTTAGTCAATTCGCGCTGAGCCAGCAGGCGCTTGGCTTGCAGGGCTACCGCAGGAGCGGGGTCGATGATGGTGATGTGGTTTGCCGTTATTTGCTGTAAGGCATTTTGCAGAAACGGATAATGCGTACAACCCAGCACCAGCGTGTCGATGCCGTTGCTCAACATCGGTTGCAGCAAGCGGCGCAACAAGTGCAATGCCGCTGGGGAGTCTTCGTTGCCTTGCTCAACCAATTCCACCAAACCGTTGCCGGCAACCATTTGTACCTCCACGCCTTGCGCATATTGCTGCATTGTGTGCTGCAACAAACTGCCCTGCAAAGTTGCTTGGGTTGCCAACAAGCCGATGCGTTTTTGCTGCGATTGTTGCGTGGCGGGCTTCACAGCGGGTTCCATTCCCACAAAGGGCAGCGCGGGATGTTGCGCTCGCAGTGCCGCAATAGCCGCGGCAGTGGCTGTGTTGCAGGCTACCACTATCAATTTGCAATGCTGCTCTTGTGCCAAAAAACTAACTATTTGCTGCGAGCGTTGCTGCACCGCCTCTGCCGATTGAGTGCCGTAGGGGCAATGCGCACTATCGGCAAAATAAATCACGTCCTCGTTGGGCAAAAGCCGCACCAACTCTCGCATTACCGACATCCCGCCCACGCCCGAATCAAAGATGCCTATGGGCTGCGCCGCGCCCAAAGGTTCGCCATTAATATCCAATGCTGTTGTGTTCATTTTTGTTATTTAATTTGCCGATTATCAAAAATTTGCAATCCAAAAATTGATAATTAACAATTGATAAACTACCTTTGTTTTTTTGTTTCGCATTTTTGTGCAAATTTATGTATTTTTTTTATACTCCCAACATCGCGAGCAAATTTTATACGCTCAACGAAGCCGAATCGGAGCATTGCTTGCGCGTGCTGCGGCTCGCAGCGGGCGATACCGTGCACCTCACCGATGGCAAAGGGGGGCTATACGCAGCGCGAATTGTCAACGCACATCCACGAAAATGCGAGGTGGAGGTGGTGGAGACGCAACAGAATTATGGGCAACGCAACTATTTTTTGCACATCGCCATTGCCCCCACCAAAAACGCAGAGCGCTACGAATGGTTTTTAGAAAAAGCCACCGAGATAGGCATCGACCGCATCACGCCTTTGCTGTGCGAGCACTCCGAGCGCAAGCAAGTGAAACACGAACGCTCGCAAAAAGTAATTACGGCTGCTATGAAGCAATCGCTTGCCGCCTACCATCCCGATTTGCAAGCACTGACCAAGTTTGCAGACTTTGTGATGCAACCTTTTGACGGCACCAAATGCATAGCACATTGCTACCCAACTGCGCGGATTCCGTTGCAGACAGCGGCACGCAGCGCATCCCGCGTGCTGGTGCTGATAGGCGCCGAAGGAGATTTTTCGCCCGCCGAAATCGCCTTAGCCCGCCAGCAAGGCTACATAGAAGTGAGCCTGGGTAACAGCCGCCTGCGCACCGAAACGGCGGGGATTGTTGCCTGCAATACGATACAATTAACAATGGACAATGAACAATGAATAGTTGAGAGTTGAGAATTGAGAGTGGAGAATGTGTAGGGGCGAGGTTTGCTCGCCCATTATTGAATAGTTGAGAGTTGAGAATTGAGAGTGGAGAGTTGATAATTTTTTAGTTTATGTTTTATTTAAATATTTTTATCTATGAAAAAAGTTGGTATCATCATGGGGTCGACGAGCGATGCTGAGAATATGCAGGGGGCGGCACGAGCGCTCGACGAGTTGGGCGTGGACTACGAAATGCGCGTGGTGAGTGCACACCGCACGCCCCAACTGTTGTATGAATACGCGCAAACTGCCAAAGAACGCGGCTTGCAGGTGATTATTGCCGGAGCGGGCGGCGCGGCGCATTTGCCCGGAATGACGGCGGCATTGACCACCCTGCCTGTGGTGGGCGTGCCCATACAGTCGCGCACGTTGAAGGGTGTGGACTCGCTGCTTTCGATTGTGCAAATGCCTCCCGGCGTGCCTGTGGCAACGGTTTCCATCAACGGAGCGCGCAACGCTGCGCTGCTGGCAGCCAGCATTCTCGCCCTCAACGACCCAACATTAGCCGATAAATTGGAAGCCTTGCGCGCCCAGCAAACCGCCAAGGTGCTTAGCAAATCGATGATGCACTAAGGTTAGAAAAATATAGGTTGCGTTTTTTTTCGTAGGGCGTTGCCCTACGCTGAATTAAGTTGCCCCTTTGGGGCGCCCCGAAGGGGCAACTTAATTCAGCCCAACGCATCGCGTTGGGGATAATTCCGCGCGCATCGCGTTGGGGATAAATAGGCAATTGCATTCTTCCGTAGGGCGTTGCCCTACGCTAAAATATGCGCAAGCCTTACGGCGTTGGCGGCGGTGTTGGCTGCTGGCTGTGCTCAATTTCAAACTGCAAGCCCTCGATGCTTTTTTTGAGTTCTACGCCGGGCTTAAAAAGTAGGCGGGCATTGCGCACATCGTGCACCGTGAGGGCGTCGGGAGTCGATTTGCCGTCGCTGGTTACCGAGATGTGGAAAGAGCCAAAGCCTTCCAAATGAATCGTTTGCCCCAAGCGGATATATACGGGCAACACTTCGAGCAAATTGCGCAAAACATTCTGCACATCGCCAAAAGTCAACGACGAGCGGTCGGAAATTTCTTTGGCAATTTCCGACAATCCCACCGAGCCGCTGCGCTCTTGAATAAGGTACCATTTGCGCTCTCCCTGCCGGTCTTGCGGATTTATCCGCTGCATTTTTTTTAATTTAACGCTCATAATTTTACAAATTAAAAGGTGAATAAAATAAAGCCTTTGCAACAGTCCAAAAATTCATACCTAAGAATTTTAAAATTCATACCTATGAATTTTAAAACTCATGCCTATGAATTTTAAAATTGATACCTATGAATTTTTTGCCCCTTAGGCAAGCCTTCCCAAACCGTTGATGGGGGCAAAGATAATAAAGGTTTTTGAATTACAAAATAATTCACCATAAAAATGCAGGGGCAAAGCACAAAAATTTTGAACAGCGCAGCGCAACCTCAGGCGCGCGGTGCAAGGACATTGTCTGAACTTTGATTTTAATATGATTTTTTTTGATTTATATGATTTTATACCCCCGCACAACCCGTAGGGTTGAATACGCATAACCGTAGGCAAGCGAAGCGCAGCCTACGGAAAAGCGCAACCGCCACATCACGGCGCGCGGCGCAAGAGCAAAGCCTTGAAAAACAGCGGCTATCCGCGCGCAATAGCGGAACTTGCCAAATGTTCCCCTTATAGTGGATAGGTTGTTACAAAGAAACGAAACTCTTTTATGCCAACGCCTGCCGTCGGCTTGCGGTGCAGCAATTCGCCGCTTTCGTTGATGAGTAGCAAGACGCTCGCGCCATCCTGCTCGGCGGCAAGGTAGATGCTGCCTGTAATAAGGTTGATATTGATGCCGCGCGCCTTATATTTTCCTGTAAAAATCACCGACGATGCCACCGATGCCACGTCCGACGCCACGCTCGACGCCGCATCCGTGCGGTAAACGGTAAGGCTATCGGCGCCCGCAGCGTCCTTTTCGTTAACAAAACTAATGATATGTTTGCCGCCGCTGCCAAGCGCAATGTCGCCGCCGGCAGTGTCCAAAGGAATACTTTTGCTGCTCGCAGCCTCCACGCGCTGCGTGTTGATATACTGAACCTTGCTGCCGGAGTACGACACCCACAGGTTGTAGAGCGAATCCTGCACAAAGTGTTTGGCTGCACCCCAAGCGGAGTTGTAGTCAAGCGTTGCGGGCACTTTGTCCAAATTATAGGCATCAAAAACCAGAACGCCCTCGCCGGTAGCCACATATATCTTGCCGTTCACAATGGCGATGCCTTCGGCGTCGGCGCCGCAGGGCAGTCGTTTGATGGGCGCAAACTTGCCGTTGCCCACCAATTCATACACTTGCACATAAGAGTTAGGGAAACTTCCGTCCGCCGCCGCCTCGCCCTTGTTGCTTACAAACAAGTAATACAGCAACCTATAACTATCGCTATAGATAGAGATATGGCGCGGGTTTTGCAAACTATCGGTGATGGCGGTGGGCGAATAATTTCCGGTTTCTATGTCAAACACCATAATTTTGTCGGGCTGGTTGCACACCAACCACAGCGCGCCGCCGTTGGTAAACTGCACCGACTGTATGGATGCCTCAATAGCATCGTTTTTGATAGGATTTGCCACCAAAGAATCGGCAGCCTCATAATAAAAGTTGATGCTGCCATTGCGCGCCGCCGCCCCGCCTTCATTAACAACCACAGCCACAACATCACTCTTCCACAACCGACTATCGCCTTCGCCCAAACAACCCGCAGCCATCAAAGCAGGCAGCAGTAGCACAAATAATTTTTTTTTCATACTTTTAATAATTTAAATGAAACAAAATAAATGACATATAATATACTATTTAGCCCGTAGGACATACATATCAATAGAAACAAACGCAGCACAACCCGAAGGGTTGAATATGCATAACCGTAGGCAAGCGAAGCGCAGCCTGCGGAAAAGCGCAGCGCAGCCTGCAGGCAAGCGCAGCGCAACCCGAAGGGTTGAATATGCATAACCGTAGGCAAGCGAAGCGCAGCCTACGGAAAAGCACAACCGCCGCATCACGGCGCGCGGCGCAAGAACAATGCCTTGAAAAACAGCGGCTATCCGCGCGCAATAGCGGAACTTGCCAAATGTTCCCCTATCAATACGAATGCCCTAACGGACAATTTCAAACAACCTTAGTAGCAGAGACGCAGCGCGCCACCCATCATCTTTAACAAAGATAATGACTTTTTCTGAAACTGCAAATAATAAAGGTAATTTTTTGTACCAACCAATTCATTTAAAGTTGGCGCAAAACAGAGGGAGTGTTGGTGAGTTGTTGTTCCAATTCTTGGCGCAGTAAGGCTTTTAGGTCAGTTGTATCCACTGTGCGGTGCAGTTCTTTTTGCATCGAAGTTACGCCTTTGTCGGCAAGTCCGCAGGGGTTGATGTGGCAAAAGTAGTCGAGGTTGGTGTTCACGTTGAGGGCAAATCCGTGCGTAGTTACATATCGCGAGGCGTGAATGCCGATGGCGCAAATCTTGCGGGCGGCAGGCTTTTGCGCATCCACCCAAACACCCGCAGCACCACCCGCCCAACGTTCGCCCACAATTCCATATCGCCGCAAGGTATTGATAACCGCCTCCTCAATTGCCCACACGTAACCTTTGAGCGAGAGATGCAACCGTTCCAAGTCAAGAATAGGGTAGCCCACAATTTGTCCCGGTCCGTGATAGGTAATGTCCCCGCCTCTATCCACGCAAACGAGCGAAGCATTTATTTGAGACATCAGCGTCTCGCTTATCAAAAAGTTGTCTTTGTTGCCATTTCGTCCCAATGTATATACGTGAGGATGCTCGCAAAAAATCAGATACTGCGTTGCCGCGCCGCCGCCCGCCGCCTTTGCCGCGAGCAACTGTGCAGCCAAATCGCGTTGCCTATCCCAAGCCTCCGCATACGCCACCAATCCCCAATCAAAAAAGTTCATTGTATCAACTACCAAGTACCAACTACCAACTATCACAATTCTCCACTCTCAATTCTCAACTCTCCACTCTCAACTCTCAACTGTTCAACTCTCAATTCTCAACTCTCCACTCTCCACTCTCAATTGTTCTCCCGCTTTGTAGGACGAGCGCACCAAAGGCGCGCTCGCGATGTTGCGGAAGCCCATCTCAATGCCAATGCTTTTGTATTCGTCAAACTGCTGCGGCGTGATGTATTCTGCCACGTCAAGATGTAGTTTTGTAGGCTGCAGGTATTGCCCAATGGTGAACAATTGCACGCCCGCCCTGCGCACATCGCGCATAGTGTCAATAACCTCTTGCGGAGTTTCGCCCAATCCCACCATCATCCCTGACTTTGTAGTTGCGCCGTGCTGTGCAAGGTATTGCAGCACTTTCAGGCTTGTGCCGTAACTCGCCCGCGAGCGCGTTTGCGGCGTAAGGCGTTCCACGGTCTCAATGTTGTGCCCAATCACGGCAGGCGCAGCAGCAAGCACCACATCCAACCACCGTGTGTCCGCATCAAAGTCAGGTATCAACACCTCAACAGCAGTGTGCGGATTTGTTGCACAGATAGCCGCAATAGTTTGTGCCCAATGCGCTGCCCCTTTGTCCGGCAAGTCATCGCGGTCCACCGAAGTAACTACGCAGTAGCGAAGCCCCATCAAGCGCACGCTCTCTGCCACGCGCTGCGGCTCCTGCGGGTCAGGCGGGAGTGGGCGCCCTGTTTGGGTGGCGCAGAATTTGCAAGCGCGCGTGCACACATCGCCAAGTATCATCAAGGTTGCAGTGCCCGCATTCCAGCACTGCCCCATATTGGGACACCTGCCGCTACTACATATAGTATGCAATTGATGTTCACGCACAATGCGCCCCACTCTGGCGTAATTTTCGCCGCCGCCTAAATTTATTTTTAACCAATCGGGCTTCACAGTTTACTTGTTTTAGTGTTACAAAGGTAATGCTTTTACTCCATAATAAGGAACATTCGGCGTATCTAAGGTTATTATTTGTCAATAAAAAAATAATTTCTCACCGCGAATAGGTTATCTTCAATCGATTTTCGGTGGACAAAACAGTAACGTCATCCAAATAGTTGTAGTGTGATTGGCGATAATAAAATCGTTGCTCAGCAGTAATTTTGACGGCAGGCGTTAGTTGAAACCCGATGTTGAGGTGCATCAAATCTACGCTGGCACTTCCTTTGTTGCCTTGCACATTGGCAAAGGGCAAATCCGCATCCTGAGGCAAACCGTTGATTTCGGCATCATCCGAGCCGTAGCCTTTGTTGGTGTAAATGTGATAACGTTTGTATCCCAACGCCGCCTCCCAACGTTTGCCAAAATTGTACACAGCGTTGAACTTGATGCTGTAACCGTTGCCCATATTGTAGTTGCGGTTTTCGGCTTTGTAGTAGTCCGATTCGCTGGTGCCCAAAAAAACAAAATTGGCATATAGGCTGCCGCAAAAAAGAGGACGCGCATCGCTCTCGCGTTGATATTGGTAGAGCAGCCCGCCGCCAAACGATGCAGGCTCAGCAAACTCGTAGAGATTTTTGCCGCCCGCCACAATAGGACGTGCTTCATAATAATCAAAATGCTGAAATATGCCTGCCGTCCACGCATGATTATTGCTTTCCCACCCCGCCCCCAACAGCACGCCCACAATGCTCATTTCCGACAGCAAAGGTTGGCCGCCATAGAGATTGAGATGGGCATCAAAAGTAAAATAATCATAAGGCGTGCGAGTGGCTGCCGTAAAAATATCCCCATAAACCACATTCACATTCAAGCCCACATTTTCTCTACTTTGGTTCCTATCAATATCGGTCAAAAAACGATTGTAGATAGCAAAATCAACGCGGCAAGGCAAGTGTCCATAAGGGTCATCGCTGTTGTTGTGGGCTTGCGGACGCACTTTCCACGCATCGCCGCTGACCACTCTACTCAACAAATCCATTGGCGAAATAATGCCTGCCAGCAGTTCGTTGCCAAAGCGCCGCCACCCGCGCAAACTATTGTTGTGCACGCGCAGCGACAGCCGATGGGTAACCTCGCCCAAAGCCATACCGCCCAAGGGAGTAGCAATTATATCGTTGATGGAAGGGGGTTGATTTTCGGCAAAAAATTCCCACAGCCCGCTGCCCACAATGGCAAAAGGCAGCGATTGCCAATAGGTAAAACCATTGCTGCGAGCGGCATTAAAGTACATTCCGCCGGTATAAGGATGTTGAAAAAAATTAGTAACAAAGTGGTCGTTGTCCCACATAAAGCCGTGCGTTAGATTGTAAACAATGCTGGATTGGGTTACCTCTGCCCATTCCAATTGCAATATAAAACGACCTATCAGTCCGCCTGCCAAATTGATGCCTGCACCTTCGGCAAGGGCAATGCCTGCGCGCGACAACGGAGGGTATGTGTGAGTTGAGAGGGTATCTTGCAGCCCAAGCGTATCGCGGTCATCTACAAAATTTTGTGCAAAAGCAGCAGTAGTGAGCCATAAAAATAGGAGTGATGTACCGCATTTTTTAGTCATTAACTTCTTCATCGCAATAGCGTGTTTGTTCTATTATGAGCAACAAAGTTAGGTGCGTTTTGCACAATGCCGTAGGCTTATTCTATTAAATAGTTCAATGCGCCGACAAAACGGTAATCCGGTACGATAAAAAAAATTTAATATCTGAGTTTTGCGCTACATCCCAAAACTCACTGTCCCCAAAAATTCGTACACTGCGCTCAAAATTCCTACCGCAATAATGCCTGCAACGCACAGCACGATACTTGTGCGGTGAAAGCCGTTGGTGTGCACCAAGCCAACAGAGGTTTCGCCTTGTGGGTTGATAAACATGGCGCGCACAATGAGCAAGTAGTAGTAGAGCGAAATCACGGTGTTGAGCAAGGCAATGAACACCAGCAAGTATTCGCCTTGCGCCGCCGCTGCCGAAAAGATAAAGAATTTGCTAAAAAATCCACCAAAGGGCGGTATGCCTGCCAGCGAAAATACCGCCAGCATCATCACAAAACTGAGCAGGGGATTGGTTTTGTACAAACCGTTGTAACTTGCGATGCTGGTCTGTCCCGATGAATTTTCGACCGCCGAAATCACACCAAAGGCAGCGAGGTTGGAAAAAATGTACACCAGCACGTAGTACATTGTGGCTGTCATTCCTTGCGCCGAGCCGCTCATTATGCCCAACACAATATAACCTGCCTGCGAAATAGACGAAAATGCAAAAAATCGCTTGATGTCTTTTTGACGAATGGCAAACAGATTGCCCACCGTGATGGTAACGACCGACAAGCCCCAAAGTATGTAGTGCCACACGGGGTCGATGTTGCCAAAGACTTTCCACAGCGCAAAAAGCAGCGCAAATGCCGCCGCGCCTTTTGACACCACCGAAAGATAAGCCGTAACGCTGGTGGGCGCGCCTTCGTAAACATCGGCAGTCCACAAATGAAAGGGCACCAACGAGAGTTTAAATGCCAAGCCTGTCATAAAAAATACCAAGCCCAAAATCGCCATTGGAGTATTTGTGATGAGGCTTTGCATATCGGCAAAATACAATGTGTGGGCAGTGCCGTAGAGATAGGAAATGCCAAACAACATAATGGCCGACGAAAACGCCGCAGTGAGTATGTATTTGACGCCCGCCTCTGCCGATTTTTCTTTGTATTTGTCAAAGGCAACAAGGCAAGCCATAGGCAGCGATGCCGTTTCGATGCCAATGTAGAGCATCATAAAATTGCCCGCCGAAATCATAATGTACATCCCCAACAAAGTGGCGAGCGTGATGACGTAGAACTCGCCGCGCTTGTGCACCGTATCGTTGCCGGCGAGCCACTTGTGGGCTTGCAGCAACACCAACAGCGTGCCAATGTTGAGGATGTTTTTCATCCACACCGTGGTGGCGGAGGTTACATACAAGCCGCCAAAAACCTCGCTCGCAGGGAGCGGCAAAAAGCCCAGCACAGTTTGCGCCGCCAACAACAAATACGCCAGCGGCGACAACCATCCCCGCCCGCTTGCCGCCGGCGCAAGAATATCCGCCAGCAACAGTATCAACAAAATAGCGACCAAACCAATCTCTTGGCGCAGCAACAAAAAGTCATTAAAAACAGACATCATATCAATTTATAATTAAAAATTTTGCTGCAAAGATACATTTTTTTGTAAAAAATTTTGCATTTTAAATAAAAGTATTACCTTTGCAGAAAATTTAGTGGAAGGATTTAGTTCACTTGCAACCACAGAAAAAAATGCTAAAATACACAATACCTTTCTGTATAGCCCCATTTTTCCACTAAATTATTGATGCATTAGTATTCACGTGAACTGCGCTGTTTTGTGCGCATTTTGCATAGTGTTCATTCTTAATTTATTAAAAAAAATGGCTTATTTATTTACATCCGAATCTGTATCGGAGGGGCATCCCGACAAGGTTGCCGACCAAATTTCAGATGCTTTGGTGGACGCATTTTTGCGCAACGACCCCAATGCAAAAATTGCCTGTGAGACGCTGGTTACCACCGGTTTGTGCGTGCTGGCAGGCGAAGTAAAAACCACAGGCTACGTGGACGTGCAGGAAACCGCACGCAACGTGATTGCCCGCATTGGTTACAACAAGGGCGAGTATATGTTTGAGAGCAATTCGTGCGGAGTGCTCTCGGCAATTCACGGACAATCGCCCGACATCAATCAAGGCGTGGAGCGCAAAAAAGCCGAAGACCAAGGCGCTGGCGACCAAGGGCTAATGTTTGGCTTTGCCAGCGACGAAACCAAAGAGTTGATGCCGCTTTCGCTCACCATTGCGCACGAATTGCTCATCGAATTGGCAGCCATCAGGCGCGAGGGCAAGGCAATGAAGTACCTTCGCCCCGACAGCAAAAGTCAAGTTACCATTGAGTACGACGACAACGACAAACCGCTGCGCGTGCACACCATTGTGGTTTCGACTCAACACGATGAGTTTGACAAAGAGGCTGCAATGCTCAAAAAAATCAAAGAGGATGTGCAGAATATCCTTATCCCGCGCACGGTGAAAAAATTGGGCGCCGGCGTGGCAAAATTGTTTAGCAAAAAATATATTTTGCACGTCAATCCCACCGGCAAATTTGTGATTGGCGGTCCGCACGGCGACACCGGCGTAACAGGGCGCAAAATTATTGTGGATACCTACGGCGGCTGGGGCGGTCACGGCGGCGGCGCATTCTCCGGCAAAGACAGCAGCAAAGTGGATAGGTCGGCGGCTTATGCGGCTCGCCACATTGCCAAAAACCTTGTGGCTGCCGGCATTGCAAAAAAAGCCTTGGTGCAGGTGGCTTATGCCATTGGCGTTGCCCAACCGGTGGGCGTGTATGTGAACACCTACGGCACCGCCAAAGTGAAACTCACCGACGGCGCAATAGCCTCGCGCATCGAGAAACTGTTTGACCTGCGCCCCTACGCTATTATCAAGCGTTTTGGCTTGCAGTACCCCATTTTTGAAGTTACGGCATCCTACGGACACTTTGGCCGCAAGTCCTACAAGCAAAAAGTAGAACTCTTTTACAACGGCAAAAAATCTATCAAAGAAGTAGATTTTTTTGCGTGGGAAAAATTGGATGCAGTAGGTAGCATCAAAAAAGAGTTTGGGTTAAAATAAAGTACACCGAAACAATTTGTCAAAGTGCAATGAAGTATTTTTCATTGCACTTTGTTTTTTTTGTAATATATTTATTATCAACAACTTACAAAACAACAACAACAAATATATGAATTTATGAGTTGATTTTTTTTGTAATTCAAAAAGGAAATACTATCTTTGCAGCCCATTTTTGTATAAAAATGGCTACCATTATAGGATTAGAGAGATTTTATTAACAAAAAATGAACACACTGAGTTACAAAACCGTATCGCTTAATGAGGCTACGGTACAAGAAAATTGGGTTTTGATAGACGCCACCAACCAAGTTTTGGGGCGTTTGGCATCCAATGTTGCCTACATTTTGCGCGGCAAAAACAAACCCGGTTTCACTCCCCACGTGGACTGCGGCGACAAGGTAATCGTTATCAATGCCGACAAAGTGCGCCTCACCGGCAACAAATTGCACAACAAAGAATATGTGCGCCACACAGGATACCCGGGCGGTCAGCGTTTTACAAACCCTGCCGAATTGTTGGTCAAAAAACCATTTGCCGTTGTTGAGCACGCTGTGAAAGGGATGTTGCCGCACACTCGCTTGGGCGCAGAGCAATTCCGCAACCTTCACGTATACGCAGGTGCAGAGCATCCGCATCAGGCACAAAAACCCACCGAAATCAAAATTACTGATATTAGATAATTATGGAAATCATCAATACCATAGGACGCAGAAAATCTGCTGTTGCCCGTGCCTATTTGAGTTTAGGAAAAGGTCAAATCACCATCAACAAGCGTGATTTGAACGAATATTTTCCGTCGGGCATCCTGCAATATATTGTAAAACAACCACTTATTCTCACCGAAAATGAGGGCAAGTACGACATCAAGGTAAACTTAGATGGCGGCGGCATCACAGGACAGGCAGAGGCGTTGCGTTTGGCAATTGCCCGCGCTTTGTGCGAGGTGGACAAAGAAGCCTACCGTCCGCTATTGAAATCGCACGGTCTGTTGACCCGCGACTCACGCGAAGTGGAGCGCAAAAAGCCCGGTCAGCCCGGTGCTCGCAAGCGCTTCCAATTCAGCAAACGTTAAACCCACTACGTGGAGCGGGCGATAAAATAGAGATGGGAGTATCCCTATTTTATCGCTTACCACTACAACTATATTGCACAACAAAAAATAAATATAAAGACTGCCCGACGCACTACTTTTGTATTGTTTTTGTTGCGACAAAACAAGGAGACCAAGGTCTAACAACGTTGCTACTCACTTGTTGATGAATGAGGTTTTTAATTTTTTAAAACATAAATTTAAATTGTATTATGGCAAGCACTACCTTTGAAGAATTGTTGGCAGCAGGCGTTCACTTTGGACACCTCAAGCGCAAATGGAATCCCAAAATGGCTCCCTATATTTTTATGGAGAAAAACGGAATCCACGTTATTGACCTTCACAAAACCCTTGTTAAAATTGAAGAATCGGCAGAGATACTGCGGCAATTGGCAAAAGCAGGCCGCAAGATATTGTTTGTTGCTACCAAAAAACAAGCCAAAGATATTGTTGCCGAGCGTGTAAAAGCAACCGGAATGCCGTATGTTACCGAGCGTTGGGCAGGCGGCACGTTGACCAACTTTCCCACCATTCGCAAATCGGTGCGCAAAATGGCTGCCATTGACAAAATGGCTACCGACGGCACTTTTGACAACTTGTCAAAGCGCGAAAAATTGCAAATTGCACGTCAGCGCACCAAGTTGGAAAAGAACTTGGGCAGCATTGCAGAGATGAACCACCTGCCGTCGGCATTGTTTGTGGTGGACATTCAAAAAGAAGCCAATGCTGTGAAAGAGGCAAAGAACCTGAATATCCCTGTGTTTGCCATGGTGGACACTTGCTGCAATCCCAGCCCCATTACCTACGTTATCCCCTCCAACGACGATGCTACCAAGTCTATTACGTTGATTGTGGACATTATGTGCAAGGCAATTGAGGAAGGGCAGGCAGAACACAAATTAGAAAAAGAAAAGGACGCGCTGACACCTACCCACAAAGATAAAGATGGCGGCGACAAATCCGCCTCCGGTCGTTTGAGGACGCGCAAACCCAAAGCGGAAGGTGCTCCCGCCGAAGAAAAAAAGGCAGAAGAATAACCATTGATAATTATTGAAATATGGAAATAAAAGCAGCAGATGTAGCCAAACTCCGTCAAATGACAGGAGCAGGAATGATGGATTGCAAAAAAGCACTCGCCGAAGCAGAGGGCGACTTTGAACGTGCGCAGGAATTGATTCGCGAGCGCGGAAAATTGGTGGCAAGCAAGCGTGCCGACCGCGAAACCAAAGAGGGTGCGGTGATTGCGCTCACTTCGCAGGACAACACAAAGGGCGTGTTGGTGAGCCTTGGTTGCGAAACCGACTTTGTGGCACAAACACCGGAGTTCAAAGACGTTGCGCAAAAGATTGCCAACGCTGCCTTGCAATCGTTGCCCACAGACATCAACGCTTTGCTGGCATTGAAGGTGGAGGGCTACACCATCGAAGAATGGGTAACGCAGCAGACCGCCAAAACCGGCGAAAAACATCAGATTGCCTACTATGGCAAATTGGAAGCCCCTGCGCTCGCCATCTACAATCACTCCAACGGCAAAGTGTCGGCGTTGGTAAGTTTTAGCAAAAGTGTATCGGAGGAAGCCGGCAAGGATGTGGCAATGCAGGTTACAGCGATGGCACCTGTGTCGGTGAGCAAAGACGACTGCCCGGCAGAGGTGCAAGAAAAAGAGTTGCAAATAGGCCGCGAGCAAGCCATTCAAGATGGCAAGCCCGAAGGTATGATTGAAAAAATTGCACAGGGCAAACTCAACAGGTTTTTCAAAGACAGCACCCTGTTGGCACAGGACTTTATCAAGGACGGCAAAGTGAGTGTGGCTGATTATTTAAAGAGCATCGACCCCGCTGTGCAAGTGCAAGCATTTTTACGATTTTCACTCAACGACTAACAATAAGTTCTTTTTTTCATAATAGAAGGGGAAGATGGATGAGTGTTGCACTTGTCCATTTTCTTTTTGTAAAATTTTAATTTATGAGCAAACAATTGGTAATTATTCCTACCTACAACGAGAAGGAAAACATTGAGGCTATTATTCGCAAGGTGCTTTTGCTGCACCGCCCTTTTGATATACTGATAGTGGAAGACAACTCGCCCGACGGCACTGCCTTGATTGTGAAACGCTTGCAGCAAGAGTTGGGCGGGCGCTTGGCAATGTTGGAGCGCAAAGGAAAATTAGGCTTGGGCACAGCCTACATTGCGGGATTCAGGTGGGGCTTGGAACAAGGCTACGACTACATTTGCGAAATGGATGCCGATTTTTCGCACAACCCCGACGACTTGCCGCGCCTGTTGGAGGCTTGCGAGCAGGGCGCAGACTTGGCAGTTGGTTCCCGCTATGTGAGCGGCGTTAATGTGGTGAATTGGCCTATGAAGCGCGTGCTCATTTCGTATTATGGCTCTGCTTATGTGCGCAAAATACTGAATATCCGCGTGCGCGATATGACCGCAGGTTTCAAATGCTATCGCCGCAAAACCTTGGAGGCTATTTGCTTTGACAACATCAAAATGAAAGGCTACGGCTTCCAAATAGAGATGAAATACACCGCAATGAAATTAGGATTTCACTTGGTGGAAGTGCCCATCATCTTTACCGACCGCAAGTTGGGCAGCACCAAAATGAGCGGCGGCATAGTCCGCGAAGCCTTGCTGGGGATACTCAAACTGCGGTTCAAAAACATTGCGAAGACACACTCAACTCAACTCTAAGCAAGCCTTGTATTCCTTATACAAAAAGTCCGTTCCGCACGTAGTGCGGAACGGACTTTTTATTGTTCATTACTTATTATTTACTTATTATTTACTAACTTTGTACCTCATTCAAAAGAAGGTAAATATGAAAATACACATCAACAACAAACCAGTGGAAGCACTTGCAGGCGAGACCCTGATTGAGGTTGCGCGGCGCGAGGGTGTTGATATTCCCTCGCTGTGTTATGCCAAAGGGGCTAAGCATAAGTCGTCGTGTATGGTTTGCGCCGTTAGGAATTGTGCCAATGGACAACTGATGCCCTCGTGCACCACCCTGCCCACAGAGGGGATGCAAATTGACACCGAAAGCGCGGACGTGCACAAAGCGCGCACCCTCTCGCTCGAACTGCTGCTGAGCGACCACCGTGCTGACTGCGAGGCGCCCTGCTCAATGGTTTGCCCCAAAGGCTTGGACATTGAATTACTATTAAAGTATTACGATGACGAACGTTACGGTGAGGCAAAGGCATTGTTGGCAAGCGCATTCACACAGCCAGCAACGGATTGCGATGATTGCAAAGCGCCTTGCGAAAAGATATGCAGGCGCGGCACAGTCGATAAAGCGGTATCCATTCGCGCTATAATAAAGGAGGTTGCCGCTATGGCGAGCACAGCCAACGAGGCACATATCCACTCTCCACTCTCCACTCTCCACTCTCAATTCAAATCGAAGTTAGGGCGCTTTACCCCCGCCGAACAAGCGCACCTGAAAGCCACCACCACCACCCGCTCGCGTTGCCTACACTGCGCCTGCGCCGCCCAGCACGACTGCCGCCTACGCCTTTACGCATCGCAACACGGCATCCAACGTTCGCGCTACACAGCCTCGTCGGTGTTGCCGCTGCACACCATACACATCCACAGCACGCTCTACTTTGAACCTGCCAAGTGCATCCGTTGCGGGCTGTGCGTGTATAATAGCGACAATGGTTTCACGTTCAAAGAGCGCGGCTTTGTGATGCAAGTGGTGTTGCCTGAGGAGAATAAAGACAATATAACAGCAGACTTGGTAACACTATGCCCAACGGGGGCAATCTATGACCACGATTACTACAAGATTGTCCACGATTACCATGATTAATTGAAAGTATTATTCAACAGAATATATATAAACTATAACTAC
This sequence comes from Bacteroidia bacterium, assembly GCA_025996715.1. GTDB lineage: Bacteria > Bacteroidota > Bacteroidia > Bacteroidales > UBA932 > BNTQ01. Next base: position 29,187 of record BNTQ01000021.1, read on the forward strand.
AATACAATAATTTTGGTAATCATGAAAATCTTAACACAATCGTGGTCTATACATTTATTATTATACATAGCACTCATTTGTAGTTGCGGTGAGACTTCCAAGCCGCTTGGGCAGGGCGATGGAAATTGGGGTTTGTTTCGCGGCAATGCACAACTGAGCGGCTACACCGACGTCCATCTCGCCTCCCATCCGACCTTGTTGTGGACATACAAAAGCGATGCGCGGGTGGGCGGCTCGCCGGTGGTGTACCATCAAACCGCCTATTGGTGCAACAAGCGCGGGCGCGTTTATGGTGTGAACATCAACGGCAAACTGTGCTTCGACTACGACTTTGCAACTGCGGTGGATGCCACGCCAATGATTGCCGACAGCGTGCTGTACATTGGGCGCATCGATGGATGTATGACTGCAGTGTCGTTGGTTGAACAAGACACGCTGTGGACATTTGAAACCCAAGGGCAAATCTCTGCATCGCCCAACATCGGCACTGTCAAAGGCAAGCAGGCTATCATCTTTGGCAGTTACGACAACTACCTTTATTGTTTAGATAAGGCAACCGGCAAGTTAATAAGCCGTTACCCATCGGGCTATTACATCAACGGAGCAACGGCGTTGTGGAGCGATTGTTTGGTGTCGGGCGGCTGCGACGCTTGGCTGCGCATCATCAACGGTACAACAGGTGTTGCAACGGACTCCTTGCAGTTGGACACCTACATCCCAGCCTCGCCCGCCATCGACGGCAATTACTGCTACATTGCCGACCACTCGGGCAATGTCTATGAAGTCATTATCGTGGATGGCAGAATAAGTGAATCAAAGAAGATGGTGGCGGCAACGGACAACGACGGCACCTTTGTTGCCGTGCCCGCGCTGTCGCCACAAGTGCTCTACATCCTCGCCGACGACCGCAACCTCTACGCCATCAATCGCAGCAACGGCAGCACGCGATGGAAGTATCTGCAAAAGGGCGATGCGGGCGAGAGTTCGCCGGTGGTGTGTGGCAACAAAGTCATATCATGCACCAAGAATGGCTTTGTCTCTTTGTTGGACGCATCATCGGGCAAATTGCTGTGGGAGTACGACACCGGCGAGCCAATCACAGCCAGCCCCGCAGTCATCCAAGGCTATTTTTATATATTAACAACCAAAGGAACACTATTCTGTTTCGGGTCTTAAACCTGAAACGTGCAACATGAAACTTGAAATGTGAAACTTGAAACATGAAACGCTTATGATACAATTATCAGGAATAACAAAAGCCTTCCCCGATGGGGAACGTAGGCAGAACGCCGTCTTGCGCGGTGTAACAATGATGGTTAGCAAGGGCGACTTTGTTGCCATTGAAGGTGCATCCGGCTCGGGCAAGACCACCCTACTCTCCATTGTGGGCACGCTCACCCGACCCGATGCAGGCACCTACCTGCTGGATGGTAAAGTGATGCTGACCGCCGGCGTTGACCATTCGACAATCCGCAACAAGTACATCGGCTTTGTCTTTCAAAACCATTGCCTGATGCCGCAACTCTGCGTGTTGGACAATATCCTGCTGCCCACCTTGGCACACAGTGCCAAAGCCACCGCACAGCAAACAGCATACGCCCACCACTTGATGGATATAACAGGCATTGCCGCCCTCGCACATCAACATCCGGCAACCCTCTCCGGCGGCGAAGCCAGCCGCACAGCCCTATGCCGCGCCCTCATAATGAAGCCCCTACTACTCTTAGCAGACGAGCCAACAGGACAATTGGACGCACAAAACGCAACCAACATAGCGTCCCTATTGACCAAAATCAACAAGCAACTCGGCACCACAATCGTAATGGTAACGCACTCCAAAGAAACAGCCGCAGTAGCCAACCGCATATTGACGCTCAAAGATGGGAGAATAGTTTAAGGTTTCGGGTTGGTCCTACTGTTGAAATTTACCTTGACACCCATTATATTACCCGCACCGCTCCCTTGTCGGCAGAACTTACCATCGAAGCGTAAACCTGTAAGGAGTTAGCAATCACTCGCTTGCGATGCAGTGGGGTGTAGGCTTGTGCGCTGCGTGCCTCCTCTTGCAAACGGCGGCATTGCCATTCGTCTTGGCTGATTTTGGCGCAAATAGTGCGTTGGGGAATATCTATTTGGATGAGGTCGCCGTTGCGCAACAGCGCAATAGCACCGCCGGCAGCCGCTTCGGGCGAAACGTGCCCAATGGAAAGCCCCGACGTGCCCCCCGAAAATCGCCCATCGGTGAGCAAAGCGCAGGCTTCGCCCAAATGTTTGCTTTTGATGTACGAGGTGGGATACAGCATTTCCTGCATACCGGGTCCGCCCTTGGGTCCCTCGTAGCGAATCACTACCACATCGCCCGCCTGCACTTTGCCGCCCAATATGCCGTCGCAGGCTTCTTCCTGCGATTCAAACACTTTGGCGCTGCCTTCAAAATGCAATACCTTGTCGCTAACCCCCGCCGTTTTTACAATGCAGCCATCTGCGGCAAGGTTGCCAAACAATACCGCCAATCCGCCGTCTTTGCTATAAGCGTTGGCGGCACTACGAATGCAGCCTTTGACGCGGTCGGTATCCAAGTCGGCATAATGTTCATTTTGCGAACCCATCGTCAAATTGAACTTGCGGGCAGGTGCCGAGGCGTACATTTCTTTTGCCTCTGCGGTTGCCGAAGGCAATGTGATGTCTTGGGTTTCGATTACTTGTGATAACGTAAGCCCTTCCACTCGCAGCGCAGAAGCATCTATCAAACGCGCGCGGGACAATTCGCCCATAATGCCCAACACGCCGCCGGCGCGGTTCACGTCCTCTACGTGGTATGTGCTGCTGGGCGACACCTTGCACAGCACAGGCGTTTTGCGCGAAAGCGCATCAATGTCTTTCATTGTAAAATCAACGCCCGCCTCGTGCGCCACAGCAAGCAAATGCAGCACAGTATTGGTGGAGCCGCCCATCGCAATGTCCAAGGTCATGGCATTGAGAAAGGCTGTGCGCGTGGCAATGCTGCGCGGCAAAACTTTTTCGTTGCCGTTATCATAATAATCGTGTGCCATTTCAACAATGCGCCGCGCCGCGCGGTCAAACAGCCGCAGGCGATTGGCGTGCGTTGCCAACACCGTGCCGTTGCCGGGCAATGCCAAGCCAATGGCTTCGTTGAGGCAATTCATAGAGTTGGCGGTGAACATTCCCGAACACGAGCCGCAAGTGGGACAGGCACAGCGTTCCACGCGTTCCACTTTTTCGTCCGATATGCTATCGTCAGCCGCCATCACCATGGCATCAATAAGATCATATTTTTTGTTGTCCAAAACCCCCGCCTCCATGGGTCCGCCCGAAACAAAAATGGTGGGGATGTTGAGGCGCATGGCTGCCAGCAACATTCCGGGCGTTACCTTGTCGCAATTGCTGATGCACACCATAGCATCCACGCAGTGCGCGTTGCACATATACTCCACGCTGTCGGCAATGAGGTCGCGCGAAGGCAGTGAGTACAACATTCCGCTGTGCCCCATGGCAATGCCGTCGTCAATGGCAATGGTATTAAATTCGGCTGCAAAACAGCCCTGTTGCTCAATCGCGGCTTTGACCCGCTGCCCCACTTCGTGCAAATGATTGTGCCCGGGCACCAATTGCGTAAAAGAATTGACCACCGCAATAATAGGCTTGCCAATTTGAGATTCTGTCATCCCATTGGCACGCCACAAAGCGCGGGCACCCGCCATTTGACGCCCCTGAGTGGTGGTGTTGCTGCGTAAAGGATTATTCATTCTTTTAAGAGTTTCAAGTTTCAAAATTTCAAGTTTCAAGTTTCAAAAAACTCATCACTATTCACTCTCAATCGCCCACTGTTCCGTAGGTGATTTTGAGTTGTGGATGTGGAGCGTTGTTGAGCACGCCAAAACTTGCTGCCGATGAGGTGGTGGAAGGTATAATGTACAATGAGGTTGCGTTGCCTTTATCTACATCGGTAAAAAAGTGAGTGATGTTGAGCGAATACTGCATCAGCGAACGGTCGATGGCGCCGCCAAACAAACTGAGGCTAACATCACGGCAGGCATAAAATTCGTTGCTTTTGCGATAGATGCCCGACAAGGGCGTTGGAAACAAATCCAACAGTAAGGGATTGCTTTTTTCGGGTGCAGCAATGGGTATTATCAACTCCACACGATTGATTGTTTTTTCGCCTTTCCATGCGCGAATGGCTGCCGCGTCAAAATCCACGCGGGTGCCCACACCATATAGACCCTGCAAATACAACTGTGCAGGACTAAGGCTCATAGCATCGTAAGTATGTTCAAACACCCCAAAGCGCGGGTCGGCGGTGCTAATAAAGTACGGAAACACAGCATTGGCAACGGAATCCGCATCTACATTATAGTGATAGTATGCCCACACAGCATTGCTAATGCTGGTGGAAGTGGACGAAATCACAGGGCTGCAATACTTCACGCAACCTCCAGCGCCCGCATCCACAGTAACGTACAGCCCTTTGAGC
>BNTQ01000022.1 GCA_025996715.1 Bacteroidia bacterium
CCGTGAAATCACAAGGACTTCAACTGCTACAAAGGTAAGTATTTTTTTTCTACCCACCAAACTTTTCGTAAAAAATTTTAATCCCTCCCTTAAAAAAACACCCCAAGCGAAGCCCCCGCTCGGCGGGCTTCGCTTGGATGTATGAGTAGTGCCTTAGGGCGCGGGTTTATGACTTTGGATAAAAACGAATATTGTCTATGCCAAACCACTGAAATCTAAGGTAAGCGGAAACGTCCTTACCTGCATCAAACAGCATATTAATGTCTTCAATGTTTGTTGTATGCATATCATTTTAAATTGCTCATTATCACATCAAAATCGGTAAAATTGATGATAGAAGTGCCGTTAATTTGTTGTAAAACTAACAAATCATCGTCACCTGAAATTAGATAGTTGGCATTAGCATCAATAGATAGCGAAAGCAAATAGTTGTCTTTTGGGTCTCGACATAGATTGATTATAGTTGTAATTGGGGTGACTTGTGCTTGTTCAGTTAAAAAAGTAAAAAAAGAGGATACTTGGCTGTCTTGTACAAGTTTTTTGATTTTGGGCTTTTTAAGCACACGCGTAAGTTCGCGGATTTGAGCGTTACAAGTAACGATAACAACACGCTCATCCAACACATAGTGTAAAAGACGTTGTAACCTCTTCCCTATCAAAAAGGAAATCCAAACATTGGTATCTATAATAACTCTACAAATATTGTTCTGCATGGTCGTACATTTCCTGTCTCACTTCATCAACAATTTCTGTGATTTCTTTCATCGACAATTCATCACTGTCGGTAAAATTTACTCTATTGTTCCATAAGCGAGAATCAAATTCTCTGTGCATATACCCATTCAATCCTTCGAGTATGATAGATGTTGCAGAATTTTTTTCAAAGCCTGTGTTGAATTGGGGGCTTTGTCTTGCATATTTTTTGGTTTTTACTAACTGTTCCATAATGTTTGTGTATTTGAATACTCAAATAATCCACCACAAAGATACAAGATATATTTCTAATACCACCAAACTTTTCGTAAAAAATTTTAATCCCCCAAAAAAAACACCCCAAGCGAAGCCCCCGCTCGGCGGGCTTCGCTTGGGTGTAATGAGTAGCGCATTAGGGCGCGGATTTACCCGTGCTGTTCGTTGCAATAAATTACACAGCAGTTACAAATCGACACCAGCAACCGATGCTTTTTTTGACAGTCGCAAAAAAATGATACCCGCAGTGCCGGCAATCAATGCAACAATTACTACAGCAAAAATAACGTCTTCCATTTTTTTAATCTTTATTATTAGTGTAAATGTACAAACTCAAAGCAAACAACGCCAAAACAACTAACATTCCTATTACTATCATCATCGCTCTATGCTCTACTTTTTCGGCGATAATTCCGCCTATAACAATGCCTGCAAAGGTATATTCGCCCAACACAAACAATATATCCACCATCTTTGCGGAGGCTCTTGATGCTTTGTTCTTATCCATACTATGTGCGTAATGAATTTTTAGAAACCTACAACAAAGGTAAGTATTTTTTTTCTACCCACCCAACTTTTTGCAAAAAAATTTAATCTCCCCCCAAAAAAACACACCCCAAGCAAAGCCTACTTTTTCGGCAGGCTTCGCTTGGGTGTATGAGTAGTGCTTTAGGGCACTTAAAGAGACTCCTTGAGTTCTATGCTCTGCATAGAAGGTATCCTAAATGAGATACAAGTTTTACCTTCAAAATGAGATATAGCCAAATCGCCTAACGACAATATATCCATACCAATGAGACACTCTTCACCTTCGGGTAGTGTGCCGTCGCCAACTGTCAAATTAGTAATTTCTATTTGTTCGCATAAAATAATAGATGCTCTGTAAACAGGTGTTATTACTTTTTGCTCACTTGCCGTATCCATAAACTGATAGGAGTGTGGAGCAACTTTTAATTTGTTAACCAAATTTTTGGATACAATAGATACAATAGCACCCGTATCTACAATACCTTGTGTTTCGTAATATCTATCCGTTCCCGCCAAACGAATTTTAACAGGCAAGGTTAGTACCCTACTTACGGCATCATATTTTTTTGTGAACGTATATACTTTATCCATAAACCATCAACAAAAAGATAAAGCATTCGTAACTCGAACCCAAGGTGTATAGCATCGGCTGGTATAAGCCTCTTCGCCGAGTGTACATAATTGCAGAATAAAATTGCCTTTCCCTGCCAATTCCATTCCCTTATCAAAGGCTTGGTCGCCATTAGTAGAGGCATAAAGCACCTTCTTATCAGCAATCACAAGATATTTGCCATTGTACTGTTTCACCAATTCATCTTGATTGGCTAAATAATAATAAAAATTATGTATAAGCATAAGTTGTGTATTTTTACATTATTCCACAAAGGTACAAAACTGTTCCCATTTCACAAAACTTTTGCAGCGACCAGCGACACACAAATGCAGATGGCAGAAAAAATTATTCTTCTCTGCCATCTGCGTTCATAATTGGTGGACAAGTTCCACCACAAGGTAATTTTATTCGGCCACAGGCACAAATATCCACGTCCAATGCTCGCCTGCACTTGCATCGTAGGGCACGGTGTGCGTTCTTGCTGCCAACACCAAACGGTCATCCGTCAATTCAATAATACCGTATTCTGTCCATACATCCAAATCGTGATTTACATCGTTGGGAAACAAAATGTTGGTATTTATAAATGAAAGTTTACCGATAGCCCAATTATCAACAACGCCGTCCCAGTTGTCGGTTTTTTGCGGGGTCATATCAAATTCAAATTTGCCTGTGGTTACGTTGCCGTCGGCATCGGTTTTAATCATTTTTTTGCCGCTCAAAACAAATTCCATTGTAGCGCCAAAACCCTCGTTGGGCAAGCCCTTGCCATCCATTTGGTCGGCTATTTCATCATCTTCAACTCCCCACCAGCAGGCCTCGCAATCAATGCCATTGCCATCGCCATTGCACCAGCACCTTGTGCCGTGTATCCACGTCCATTTTTTGGCACCATCGCCGCAAAAGTAACCGTAGGCAGGGTCCACCGGCTCGGTGAGTTCATCTATGGTAACGGTAAATTCTTTGGTAAATTTGCTACCGTTAGCCGCTGTTGCTGTGAGGGTAATAGTTTGCTCGCCTGTGAGCAACAGTGTTAAGTACCCTTCCGTTGCCGAAAGAGTGTTCACGCCGTCTGTCCATTGGCACAGCACGGGGCTGGTGCAATGCACATACACCTTGTTGCTGTTTTTGCCGTTGACCACCACAGCCTCTGCGGTGGCTTTGAGTTCACTTGCAGAGGCAACTACTTGCCCTTCGCTGTAAGTGTCCGTTATAGGCTCGCAGGCGGCAAATGTCAGTATTGCCACGCCCACTACTGAATACAATATATTTTTCATAAGTATATTTTTATTAAAAGTTAAAAACTAATACATTTTTTTACAGAAATTTTGTTACCAGTTAGAAAAATGTGATGCCTCATCCCATCCCGGATTTTGCTTATACAAACCTTCCGACAACATAATTTGGGTGGCAGGAATGGGAACAAAGCCCTTGGTGGTCGTGTAGCGGGCTGCGTATCCTGCCCCTTTGTGGTTGTTGGTTGTGGGCAATGCGCTCACGTAAATAGGCGCACCCTCTTGGGTTGCCAATGCAGTTTCGGCAATGCCCCAGCGGCGAATATCGTTCCAACGCAAGCCCTCAAAGCATAATTCGCTGCGGCGTTCCTGCTGCAAAGCAGCCAGCGAGTAACCCACAGGGAGCAATCCTGCACGGTCGCGTAGTGCATTGATGCCCGCTGCATCTTCGGTGAGTTCGGAATGCAACAGCAACACTTCGGCATAGCGCATCAGCACAAGGTCGTGGATAATGCACACATCCCATTGCCTGTCCATATCATACAGTAATTTATCAAAGGGGTCGGTTTTTTGTCCACCACTTACCCCCACAATGGTGGCAGTTTTTTTGATAAAATAATCTGTTTCCTGAATCCAATCGGCATCGCCGCCGCCTATGGGGTAGCCCTGCGGAGCAAGTTCTGTGGGCACATGGCAAATGGATGCCTCGCGGCGCAAATCGCCTGTTTCAAAGGAGTTCCAAAGCCCCGGTGTTACAGGACCTGCACCCCAACCTTGCCCAAATGGGAAAGCCCAGTCTTTATCGGCACCGCCGCGCATACCGCAAAATACACCCATTCCATTGGTAAAGCCCGAACGAGAGGTGTTGCTCCAGTCGGCTTGTTTGTTGAACTTAATGGCAAACATTGCCTCGGTATTGTTGGCACCACTTTCTACCCAATTGAGGCTCGCACCTTTTGTATAATCATACTCCTCTACGGTGTAGGGGTTGGTGTATGCCCACAAATTGCGGTAGTCGGAGGTTACCAATGAGTAGCCCGAATTGTCTTTGCAATCCACAATCCAATCAATCACATTTTGTTTGGTAACGGTGCTGCCGTCGGGCAAGGTTACATCCGTTTTGCCGTAAAAACCGGTGTAGAACAAAAATGCACGTGCCATCATCACTTCTGCCACGTAGGCATCTGCGTGTCCTGCTTGCGACACAGGAGTTTTTCCGGCAGGTTTCATCAGTTCAATAGCCGTTTTGAGGTCGGATACTATTTGCCCCCATATTGCGTCGGGCTCTGCCTGCGGCAAGGGCTGGGCAAGCGACTCAAGGTGCAAGGGCACTTTTTCAAACATCGAAGCCAGTTCGTAGTAAAAGAATGCCCGCATAAAGTATGCCTCACCCAACATTTTGTCTTTTTGCGCATCGCTGGTGTAGCCCTCGCAGTTGCCCAATGTTTCTATGGCAACGTTGGCACGATTGATGCCTTTGTAACGTATAACCCAAAACCTTTGGTAATCGTCCATATCGGTTTGCATCAACATATCCTTTGCCTGCAATATCTGGTCGCCGGTGCCGCCGCCGCCAAAGCGGTCGTCGCTGGCTAACTCCGACAGCATAAGGAACGAGTGTTGCACCTGTTGGTCAACACCTACTGCATCGCCCAAGTTGTTGTAGATGCCGGCAAGCACCTGCTCTGCGTCAGCGAGCGTTTGTGGGAAATTGGCAGTGTTTTTTTCGGTCAGGTTTTCGGTGTCCAAAAAGTCATCGCAACCCGCCGCGCAAAACATCATTGCCCCCATTGCTAAATAATATATCTTTTTCATATTTTTATATTTTTAATGGTTAATTAAAATTTGATATTTACACCAATCAAGTAAGTACGCGGGTTAGGATAGTAACCTATGTCGATGCCCGACACCCAACTGTCGGCACTGCCGCTGTTGCCGTCGGGTGAGTAGCCCACTTCGGGGTCCATACCGCTATAATTGGTAATGGTAAAGAGGTTTTGCGCCGTAACATACAAGCGCAATTGCCCAAAAGGTACTTTGGGAAATAGTTGCTTGAAGTCGTAGCCCAAAGTGATGTTTTGGCAACGGAAGTAATCGCCATTTTCTACATATATATCCGAGAAATTGATGTAGTTGGTGGTGTTGCCTTCGAGCAAGCGCGGATACTTGTTGGATGTGCCTTCGCCGTGCCAGCGTTGAAATACTTCGGTAGTATAGTTGCTAAAAAAGTTATCGCCTTTGCGGTACGATTTCACTATTTGATGCCCAAATGCACCAAATCCTGCCAGATTCAAATCAAAACCCTTGTAGGCAAGGTTGACATCGAGACCGAGCAAAAATTTGGGATGCGGGTTGCCCAATTGCACTTTGTCCTTTTCGTCAATAACTCCATTGTGGTCGGAGTCGGTAAATTTGAGGTCGCCGGGTTGCACTGCCGGTTGCAGTATGCCGTTGCCTGCCGCTTTCCACGCATCTATATCTGCCTGATTTTGGAACACGCCGCTGGTTTCGTACCCCCAGAAGTAGCCAATGGGGTAGCCCACTTGCGCACGGTACATTTCGTCTGAGCCTTGAAACGGCACGTTGCGGGGACCGTGTATGATGCCTTCGGCGTTGGCAATGCCGGTAACTTCGTTTTTGTTGTAGGTCAAATTCACTCCTACTCCGTAACGGAAACTGCTGCCCACTTGGTCGCGCCAGTTGAGGGCAATTTCTACACCCGTATTTTTTATATCACCGCCGTTGAGATAGGGTGCGCCTGTGCCATACGAGCCAAGTATGGGCGCGTCCACGAGCCATCCCTTGGTGGTTTTGGTGTACCAATCAAATGCCAAGCCCAAGCGTGAGCGGAGGAAACGTGCATCCAAACCCAAGTCCACCTGCTCTGAGGTTTCCCAGGTTACATTGGGGTTGGGCAATATGCTTGCATAGCCGCCCAAGGTAATGTAATCGGGATTGTTGCCAAACGAATAGCCGTTGTTTTGATTCACAGCAACGTTGGCAAGATAATTGAAGTTGGGGATGTTGCAGTTGCCGTTTTGCCCCCAACTGCCGCGTATTTTTAGAAAGTCGAGCCACGATGCGGTATTGTCCTTCAAAAAGTTTTCGTTGGTGAGCACCCAGCCGGCAGATACTGACGGGAAATAACCCCAGCGTTTGCCTCGTGCAAAGTTGGACGAGCCGTCGGCACGCAACACGAGCGACACCATATAGGTTTCGTTGTAGTCGTAATTGACACGCCCAAAGAACGATGCCAAAGCGCCCTGTCCATCAGGTGCGCCGCTCACCGAAGTACTCCCTGCCACTACTGCCCCTGTATTGTCAATGTAAGCGTGGTCAAAATCGCCAAATTTAGAATCCACATTGAACGCCTCTACACTTTCGCCCATTCCCCATTTTTCGATAGATTGCCCCACCAACACATCAAAGTTGCTTTTGGCAATAGAAAAATTGTAGTTCACAGTGTTGTCCCAAGTGTAATTGTAGCCCAGATAGGCACTCTGCCGCACTTCGCTTTTTTCTTTCATGGCGCTTGCCGTCAGTTTGTAGGTGGGTGCAAAAGAGCGGTAGGTATTACCATTCATACGGTAGCCAAATTGCGATTTGAACACAAGGTTTTTGATAGGTTGTATTTGTATATTGGCAGATGCCTGCATATTGTGATTTTTTGAGATATTGTAACCTCTTTGATACACCATATCTGCAATAGGATTAGCAAATGCTTGTGAGTATTTGTTTAATCCCATTTCAACTTTGTCGTCATAATCAAAGTACTCGCCATCTGCGTTGTACAACGGCATAATGGGCATACCTTGTATCATATTGGAAATATCGTTCCAATACTGATTGCCAATGCCTATACCGGCTTTGGTGCTGTAGGCATAGTTGAAAGTTTCGCCCACTTTAATCACGTCCAAATTGCCCACGCGCAAAATCACGTGGTCGGAGTTGATGCGGGCGGTGGTGCGGTTGTAGTCCGATTGCACAGGAGCACCCAAAATACCCTCTTGCCCTGTGTAGGCAAGGCCTATGGAGTACTGCGAAATGTCGTTTCCGCCGGTAATGTTCACAGCGTGGTTTTGGGTGGGCGCATTTTTGTTGCGTATTTCGTCCAGCCAATCGGTGCCTGCCCAAGTGCCGTTAGATGCACCTTCGTAGTAAGCCCCCAAACTACTTGCCCAATCGTATCCTTCCAAACCTTTGTTGAAATTTACTTCGTCCATAATATTCATATACTGCCTTGCATTGAGCGCTGTAGGCATTTTATAAACATTTTGCCAGCCATAATATCCATCGTAACTTACGTTGGTGCGCTTGCCTGCGGGACTGCCTTCGCCGCCACCGCCGCCTACTACTTTGCCGCGTTTTGTGGTAACCAAAATAACGCCGTTGGCAGCACGCGCTCCGTAGATGGCAGCCGAAGCCGCATCTTTGAGTACGTCAATGCTTTCGATGTCGGCGGGGTTGAGGTTGTTGATGTCGCCGCCTGCCACGCCGTCAATAACGTAGAGCGGAGCGCTGTTGCCGGTAGTACCAATACCGCGAATGTTCACCTTAAACCCTTCGCCCGGCTGCCCCGAACTTTGGATAATGCTCACGCCGGCAGTTTGGCTCTGCATAGCGGTGAGTGCGCTGGTGGTGCTCAACTTCTGCAAGTCGTCGCCGCCCACCTGCACGGTGGCGCCGGTTACCAACTTTTTCTTTTGCACACCATAGCCCATCACCACCACCTCGTCAATGGCTTGCGCATTGTCGCTCAACACAATGTCAATGCGTCCGCGTCCACTGATGGCTTCTTCGCGCGTACCCATTCCCAATAAGGAAAACACGAGTGTGCCATTGGGCGGTGCCACAATGTTGTAGTCGCCGTTGATACCTGTGGTAACGCCTGTGGTCGTTCCTTTGACCATAACCGTTGCACCCACTACGGGGTCGCCCGCGCCGTCGAGTACCGTACCCGAAATGTTGAGGTCCTGCGCCGAGAGCCACAATGGCATCACTCCCAGCAAAAACCCAAGCAGCAGTTTTGTTGATTTTGTTTTACACATATAATTAAAGGATTAAATGATTAAAAAAAAAACGAAAATTCAAAATGTCATTATATTTCCATCTCAGCATTTCTACATTTTTTGTCTAATTTAAACGATGGTTTAAATTAGACAGTTTTTGAAGGGAAAAAAGAAAAAAAACCAAAGACATAAGTCTCTGGTTTTCAATAGATTAGAAAAAATATAGGTTTTTAAAAAGTTGTCTAATTTAAACCATCGTTTAAATTAGACAATTTTTGGAGGTTTTCCATACCCTTTTTGAGGTATATTTTGACTTTGCAAAGGTGCACATAAACTACAACATATTACAAATACTTTTTTAACCTGTTTCGATACTTTTTTAACCAAAATAATGCAGGTGTCGTTCGATATTTTACCGAGCAAGCCATCCCCCCGGGATGGGCAAAGGCATCACTGCCGATATTTGCACTCCTGCAAAATGCTCATCAAGTGGGGGTAGTCGTTGATGGCTGCTTCTAAGTAGGGCACTGCGCCGGCGTAGTTTTGGGTGTAGTACAAACACAGCCCCATATCGGCACCGATGAGGATTTGCGCATTGGCATCGCCCACCTGCTGTGCGTTGATGTTGTGGGCTGTTTGCAGAATTTGCAGGGCATCGTTGTATTGACCTTTTTGCATATAAGCCTCGCCCATCATCATCCGCGCGTTCACTTGCTCCACAGGGGGTGCAATAAAATTGACATCACGGGTAAAAAACTCTATGGATTTGTCCAATTGGCGCAGGTTAAAATAGCCCACTCCCATCCAATACCATAGCCCATAATTGTTGGGGGCGTAGGCGTAGGCTTGCTCCAACTTTGCCATCCCCTCGGCATTGTTGCCTGCTTTGACCAATGCGATGCCCTCTGCCTCTGCCGGATGTTTTGCCACCACGGCGCAAATGGGATTGTTGTCCACTTTTTCGACATGCACCGTTCCTTTGGGCGGAAACATTCGGCGCATAATGTCGTGGGTAATGTACATTGTGTTGGTAATGTAGTAATCGCAAGGAGTTTCGGCGTAGGTCATTTCGTCGCTGTACACAAAACTGATGTTAGGATAATTTTTGGTGTAAGCATACGCCCCTGCATTGCGCGACTTTACGGCAATGGTGTAGCGGCGCGTGGTGTCGGTAAGTTTGTTTTGCAGCAACCAATCCAATGCCACAGGGGCAGCGGTGTGCAAATAGTCCAAATCGAAGTACCCTTGCTGCTTTCCGGCAAATACATTCCAGTAGGCGTAGGTATATTTGTAGTTGCGCACCATCCACGCAACCGTGGGCAGCATAAGCACAGCAAGGAATATAGGAAATAACCATTGTTGCATTGTGCCTTTGAATTTTTTGCCAAATCCCAAATAGGTTTCGTAAAACCCAATGGCTACAAGGGGTACAAACGATGAATAAACAAAAGTGGTGTGCCGCCATCCTTGATAAATGGGCGAGTGGCTCAGCCAAAGGTAGAGAATAGGAAATAGCACTGTGAACACCAAAAAACACCATTGAAAGCCTGGGTAGTTTTTTCGTAATTTGTTGATACTCAACAACATAAGTATTGCACCGACAAACACAAAAGGCGGGATGGTCAAGCCGTAACTTTTGCCCATAAAGTAGGGCGGCAGGTTGAGCGAGTCGTGGTAAACGCCGTTCCACACAAAAGGAATGCCCACAGGGTGGTGCTGCACAAAAGTGAGCGAGTGCACAATGTGGTTGAACAATCCTTCATAAAAAAAGTTAGGATAAAAACACATTCCTGCCAGCGTGCCCACAATGCACAGCAGTGCTATCAGCAGCGTGCATTTCAATTCTTTGTAAACGTTTGCCTTTTTTTTGCGAAATATCAATTTGTACAACAGCCATCCTGCTCCTGCATAAAACGGCAGCAGCAATCCGCCTATGCGCACGCTCACTGCCATTGCAATGCCCACAAGGGCTAAGGCTGCATCCTGCCAACGCAAAACAGGGTAGGTTTTGTAGATGCGCAAAAAAGCATACACTCCAATGGCAAAGCCTGCTGCCAGCGGAATATCTTTGCTCGCAATGAACGACAGCCCAAATATGACGGGGGTTGCAGCAATAGTGAGCAGCGACAAAATGCCCACTTGCCAATTTTTGATTTCGCGTCCCATCAAGCCTGTGAACAACATCAACAGCCATCCAAAAAAAGCGCAAAGCAGGTGGCGAAATTCGTACTCGTACTTTTGCGGCAGCAAGCCGCATTGGAGGGCTATGGCGGGTATGATTTCAAATCCTACACCAAAGTAACGCTGAAAATCAAAAATGTCGATGTTGGAAAGGGGCAGTTGTATGCCTGCGCGAGGGTAGTTCACAAAAGTGGTGTCGCCGTCCAGATAGTACTTCAGCGCGTATTTTCCGTGCGTGCCGTCGATGAGCGACTCGTCGGTAGTGGCGCCGGTAAAGGGAGCAATTGCCAACATTATCACGAGCAGCAACGCACTCAATCCCCAAAAAATTTTCTTACCCGGCAATGCCTCTAAGCCTCTTTTGGCAGGCGTAGGCGGTGCTTGGGCAACACTTGGTGTTTTTTTTGCAGCAGCAACATGACCTTTTTTATTTTTCATAATTTACAATTTACAATGGACAATGAAACTTGAAACCTGAAACCTGAAACTATTGAAATTTCCCAGCAGACAACAATTTCTTAAACTTCTTCTGCACCACTTCTTGCACCGACACATTTTGCACCTTGCTTTCTATCCACGAAATAATGTCGAGGTACAGGAATGGGCGTTTTTCGTAGGGATGGTTTTCGTAGGCTTGTATGCGCGTGAGCATAGCCTGCAAAATATCCATCAGGTCGTCGCGGAAAAAAGTATCTGTTTTGTTCAAAAAATGCAGTATCTCTTTTTGTATCACATTGAGGTCGTTCATTTTTATCAAGAATCGCTGGGTGGCTTTGATTTGATATTCTATCATCAGGCTGTCGCCTGCCTCGTAGGTGGCTATGAGCCGCAGGATGCGGGCAAAACATTGCAAATCGGAGCGCACATCCTCGTCGCGCACATCAATAATTTTGTTGAGAAACGAAATGCACTTTTTGTAATCGCCGCTGCCAAAATAAAGACAGGCAATTTTGTAATGAAACACCATTCCATCGTGCTGGTCTATTTTGGTGGCATACTGCTCCAAAAATTGCAGCAAGGGCGGAATAATTTCCAAGCCTTGCGTAAAAGTTCCTTCCAAAAAATGCAAGTTGATTTTGCCTGCAAAAAAATAGGAACGGGCAAACACCTCCGCGTGGGTGTTGCGGTAGGTTGGCAAGCGAGGCAACATATTTTCTAAGTCTTGCAGCGTTTCTTTGTACGAGCGGTAGCGGCGCAAAAAAAACAGACTTTCGAGCAAGTGATTGTAGGTTTTGAAAAACAGCACAGGCATATTTTGTTGCAGCGCAGGATGCTCTTCAAACAGCATTTTGTTGCGCTGCGAGTGGCGATAGCATTGCACAAAATCTTGCAAAATAAAACTGTACCAATAGTTGGATTGGTTCATATACAACTGCTCATATACTCCCTGCTGTTGTATGGGACCCTTGGGCAAATTGGCGTTGTAGTAATCTTCGATGTAGTGAATATCGTTTTGGTTGCTCACGTGTCCACGCTTGAGATAGAGGGCGTAGAGTTGTATGGCAAAGTTAGAAAACTCGTTGGCTTTGCGAATATCGTAGGTCAATTGGCTGGTTTCGCGGGTCAGGTCGTCGGCACGTGTGGACGAACTGTGGGTAATAAACTGCGACTCTATCAGTTTTTCAAACTCTACTATTTCAATGGCAATGGTGTTTTGTTGGTGTTGATAGGCTTGCTCTTTGGCTTTTTGCAACAGCCGCAAACTTTGTTTAAACATCCCTTTGGCGTAGAGAATGCGTGCAAAATCCATCTGCTCGTGCAGTTGAATATCGGTGTAATTGTTGGTGGGCAACTGCCGCAGCGAATTGAGCAGGTGTTCAAATAGGTACTTTTTGGTATTTGCCAACTGTAATTTTGACACTCCACTTTGTTTCAAAAGGCGGGCTTCGTTGTATTCCTTTTCGCCCTCCATAGCATCAAATAGGGCAACAAATTTTATATTTTTGCTCTCTTTGACGCGCGCAGCAAAAATTTGAAACGACCGCTTCTCTGCTTTGGTCATCGATTGAATGAGTTCAAAAACAGCATCCATTGCTTAGGTTTCAAGTTTCAGGTTTCAGGTTTCAAAAGTAGAAGTCTGAATTTAAAGAAGTTAAATTTTATATTCACTATCCTTTATTTTATTTGTCGCAACAGCATTCCCGGCTGTGCTTTTTTGGGTCCGCTAAACACGGTGCTCGCAATGGGGTTGCCTTCTTTATCCGTTGGAGGCGTCAGTGTTTTGCCCTCTTCGGCAACATTGTAGCGATTGTCCCATAGTTGTTTTTTGTTCACTTTGGCGGTGCCCACCCGCACATATTTGGTGCGCTCCGTTTGTGGGTCTTGGGTCATTTCGAGCACCTCAAATTTTTCGCCGCCTTTCAATCCTTCTTTCATTCCAATTTGCGCCGTGATAGGATTGACCGTAAATATAGGCACTTTGGGTCTGAACACATCGTGGTCGCGCTGCAATTGAGCAAACACATTGTCCATGTTGCGCACCTCGGCAATGTCAATGAGGCGTTCGGTGGAGCGCGATTCCAATAGAGAGCCTGTTACCAAACTTTGATTGTATTGCACTCCCACCAATGCCAATTGAAATATATCGGAGGCATCAAATGCACTCAATTTGTCATCCACCGCCCAAGCATCGTCGGTGGGCAAAGGGTAAAATTGAGTGTAAAAAACATTGGCAATAGAATCGTTCCACACCAATTTGTAGAGCCAGGTTTTTGACCACAGCGAGTAGCCGTCTTTGGCAACAGCGTAAGCCACGTTGGCAGCCGCTATACTGAAATCGCGTATCGTTGCGTTGGAAATAGTTTTGTATGCGGTAACAATAGCAACATCTCTAATAACTCTTGCTACAGGCTCGTTGGGATAAAAAGTAAATTGCGTAAAGGTAACAAAAGTATTGCTGATTAATTCTTCGCCGGCATCTGCCAATGCTGCCAAACCACGTGCTTCTTGCTTAGCAATGCTCGCCTCCAATTCGGTAGCGTTGTAGTAGCCCCGCTCTTGAATGAGTTGCATATCAAATCCTGTTTCGGCAGAGCGATTGAACCACTTGCCCACCAATTGATGCGCAATTTTTTGTTCTTTGATAACTTGATTGATTTTGCGTGTATAAATATCCTTTTCGGCTTTGGCATTGGGCGCGGCAGTAATGGTATCCCCCTTTTGATTGTTCAGTTTGAGGTTGCCCAAGTTCACCGTTTTGGTAGCAATGTTGTGATGATTGTATTTGTCGGGAAATGGATAGTTGTTCCACGATTTCATAACCGCATCTTTGTTAGGAAAATTGTTGGCTTCCATCAATATCATCGACAGCGAACTGCGGCGATATTTCACATCTTCCAATTTTTGTTGGCTGTGTGCAGCCAATGTACACAGCCAACAAAACATTCCTATAAAAAATACTTTTATTTTCATCGTAAACCGTTATTATTATTTGGCTTTTGCAGCCTTTTTGGCGGCTGCTTTTTGTGCGGCAATTTTGGCTTGTTCTTCTGCTTCCAAGGCTTGCAACAATTGTGTAGCAATTGCGTTGGTAGGTTGCAGTTCAATCATTTTGTTGCAGTAGTTCACAATTTGTTCTCTGTCAGCCAATCTGTCGCTTTCTTTGCTCTTGGTATTTTCCTTTTTGGCTTCATATTGCAAGTAGTAATAGTAACTCAAATAGCGGTAAATTTCGAGCAGTTCACGTTTGTATTTCACAGCAGCCTCATCCTTTGTGAGCACCACTGTGAGCAATGCTTCGTAATACGGTTTGGCTTGTCCGGTGCTGGTTTCGGGGTCTAATGCGGTGTTGATGCGTGCACGCCAAAGCAAGGCAGTTACATTGTCGGGCACTTTTTCTATCACGCCGCCACAAATAGAATCGGCAATAATGAGGCGCTCGGCAGCCTGTTTGGCAACTTGCACACTGTCCAAAGTAGGGTTTTGCAATTCGATGTTGGTGGCTTTGTTGGCGGCTTTGTACAAATAATTGACTTGCGCCAAAGAGTGCACCAAACTTGCAGCATCGTTGTCCGACAACACTTTCATATACTCGCCGTAATAATCGGCGGCAACGCCTGTATATTTTTCTTTGTTCAACTTGTCAAAAATCAATTGGTCGTACTCGTTATCCTTCAATTTTTCGCTATTTTTTTCGGCAGCATTCGACTCCTTAATGGCAATGTCGTACTGCTCTTTGGCTTTGTCAATCCGCTTGTTGCTCACAAACAAACTGCCGTAGGTGGCATAGTCGCGAGGGATGTATTTGTTTTTTCCTTTGGGCAGCGTAAAGAATTTTTCGCCAATAGCCAAACCATTTTCAAAATCGCTCATTTCCAAAGCAATATACAGTCGCAAACGGTTCAAAATAAAATTATTAGGCTCGCGCTGAAAACCTTTGTCAATAAGGCTTGCAGCCTCATCGTAGCGCTCGCTAAAAAACAACGAAGCAGCATAGTCGGTCAAATCTTGCACGCTGCTAATGTTGATGTCAAACGACTTGGCTTGTATTTCAATGGCTTTGGCATATTGTCCTATATTGTAGTAGGCGCGTGCCATATAGCGATTTGTCAAAGCGGCATAGTCGGCATTGATTTCCAATGCTGCGTTCAATTTTTCGATAGCCAACTGTGCATTGATGTTGGCAGCCACATAAATATCGGCAATTTTCACGTAGGGTACCACATATTGGTCGTTTTTGAAAGTAGCCTGTTCGTATTGCTCGGCTGCGCCTCCCACATTGCCGACTTCGCTCAGCAAATTGCCGCGAAAAATATACACCAAGGGTGTTTTTTTGTCGGCTTTTTCGGCTTGCGACAATGTTTTTTCCATATCCTCTTTAAGCCCATTCTCTTGATACACTTGGGCTATTGCCACCAAGGCGGTAGGATTTTTTTTCTCTACTTTGGCAATGTCTTTCAACTCTTTGGTGCCTAATTTGACATCCGATTTTATCAAAAATTTTGCCAACCCAATCTTATTTAAACTGTAGAGAGGGTCTGCCGCAAGCCCTGCTTCGTAGTAGGTTTTGGCTTGTTCGGTGTTGCCTTGCTCGTAGGCAATTTCGCCCAAATAATAATTGGCTTCGGCAACATTGTTGCCATTTTTGAGATGAGTTTCAAAAATGTCTTTTGCCTTGTCCAATTGGTCGGTCATAAAAAACTCCACACCAAAATCTTGTGCAAAACTTGCAGAGGCAATCATCATCGCCATCATTGCGCCTAATAATTTTACTTTTTTCATAATGTTTTTTTGATTTTATGGTTAATAATTGATTAAAATTTTTCTTTTGTTTGAATTGTCCGTAGCGGGCGGGTGGCGGGCACCAAACCCGATTTGAGCACAATGCGTTGCCCGCGGTCGCCCAGCATAAAATGCATGAAACCCGCAGGCAGCGTGCCGCGCAAGTCCGTCAAAACAACATACACCTCGCGCGTGAGCGGATAGTGATGCAGTGCAAGGTAGGCAGGGTAGGGCTTGTAACTGCTGGCACGAGTGGCAGGGTGCGTGCGGCTCACTTCCATCACTCTCACTTTTTGGTTAAAACTCAGTTGTGTCGAATCGTTGGGGTTGTTTATCCAATTGACGCCAATCACGCCCAAGGCGTTGGGGGTGCGCGCCACATAATCGAGCACCGACACATTGTCGGTCATCGAGCGCAAATCATTGCTCAGCGTTGCGCCTTTGCAAATAGAATCTCTAATAAATCGCACCGTGCTCGAATTGGGATTGTCAAACACCACCGTGATTTTTCCTTGCCGCGATGCGGGATTGAGCGCACTCCATGTGGTCATTTGTCCCGTCATTATTTTGTGCAAATCGTCCACACTCACCAGCGAATCGTTGTTGCTGGGGTGCACAATGAGCGCAATGCCGTCTATTGCCAAGCGTTGGCTGCGCGGCGTGAGGTGCGGGTTGTGCGTTTGGATGGTTTGCACCTCTGCCTCCGTGAGTTCGCGTGCCAAAATGGCTAAGCGAATACTATCGCGCAGCAGCAAGTTAATCGCCTCCGTTTCGCTTGTAAAAATGGTGAGCAACGATGCTTTTTGGTTGAGCGTTTCAAACACATTCACTTCCTCTTGCACAATGTTGCCAAAGCAGTCGTCGGCAACCAGCACTGCCACGCCGGAGGTGGCGGTATCGGTGCGGGTGCCGCGTTTGCCGCTCCATTGGCAGGAGATGCCAAGTACTACTATGAGCAAAAATGTTAGCGCTCTATTCATTGCAATTCGTTAGTTGTTAGCGTATTCGCATTTTGTGTTTTCAAATTCTTTAATGTTCTGTAGCCTCGCAGCAAGCCGTAGGCAAACACTACCAGCCCAAAAATCCATCGCAGCACCAAATGTTGGTCGTTGCTGGGGTCGTTGTCGTCGTTGTAGCGTATCAAAACAGGCGTAAACACAGCCAAGTAGGCAATGCCCATATAGGCAAATGTCATCAAGGCGCCCCAAAACCATTTGAACGAAAATCGTTGTTTGTGCTTTTCCATTTGTAATTTTTTTACACGCAAAAACGAGAACAAACGCCCTTTTACGTTCACTCTCGTTGAGGAAATACCTGCGCCCTGCCGGCGGCTACGCAATCCTTGCAGAGGGCATCACTATTGCAGTTTGAAGATAATGGGCACAGTGTACCATACCGACACCGCTCTGCCATTGTGCCTACCGGGCGTGAACTTGGGCAACGATTTGACCACACGAATAGCCTCGGCATCACCCGATTTGTCGAGCCCTTGCAGCACTTCCACCTTATCCACTTTGCCCTGCGGAGTAACTACAAAGCGCACAATAACCCTGCCTTGCACGTTGTTTTCTTGCATCAATGCAGGATAGCGCACGTTTTCGGCAATATATCTGCGCAATGCTTGCTCGCCGCCGGGGAATACCGGCATTTGCTCCACTGCCACAAAAACTTCTTCGGCTACTATTATCTTGTGCTGCTCCAACTCTGCAATGTCCATACCGTTGATTTCGTCGGTTCCTTCTATGTTTGCCACCGAAACCGTGATTTTGGTTTCGTTCAATTTGTCCTGCGACAACATTTGGTCTTCGTCTCTCACATCATCATCGTCGGTAATTACAGGAGGGGTAAATTTGATGCTCGATTTCAAGGGAGGTGGCGGTTCCACAGGCTCTGCCTCTTGCTTGATTTTATTTTCTTCGGGTACTTTTTGCTCCACGGTTGCCAACTCTACGGTGGCATTGACACCGCCTAAATAATCTTTGCGCGCATTTTTGACGGTTTCTATCAACATCGGGAGCAACGAAACAAACACTGTAAAACCTATCATTGCCAATATCGCGATAACGTGGTTTTTCCACGACGTTACACGCAAAACATAAGCACCATACGCCTTATTTTTTTTCTCAAAAATAAGGTCAGTCCATTCCGGTGAATTCAGTTGTACATCTTTTCCCATAATTCAGTGGCTGTTTATAGCATTTTACAGACGTTTTTTTTACTTATTAGGTGCCGCAGCCCCACTGGCATACTCACCTTGACTCAAATAATTTTTCAACAAATAATTATCGCCCTCGCTCATCTCAATCAAGGCGTATTTACCGATGCCGCATATTTGCATCTCGTCAAGCACGTCCACCATATTTTTGTAGGACGACTCATCAGAGGGTTTTATCACCACCACCAAGCCATTGGGGTCGTTTTTGAGTGTGCTCACCGCCTCTTTAAAGGCATCTTCTGTGATTTCTTTTTTGAGCCGCTGTTGTTTCAACTTTACTATTTCTTTCACTGTTTCGGCATTGCGCTCTGCCAGCACATCGCGCACGCCGCCGGTGGGCGCGTAATTGGTTTCCTTCAACGATTGCCAATTGGCATATTTTTCTTTGTCTATTTTGCCCAAATAGTAGTAAACTTTGTCCTTTGCTCCCAAAATTAAGGTAATGGCTTTTGAATCTTTTACTTTATTTTTTTCGTCATCGTTCAATACTTGGTCGTCTTTGACAGGCAACACCAATTCCATTACCTGCGGTTTGCTCAGCGAAGTACAGAACATAAAGAAAGTGATGAGCAACATATTCATATCCACCATAGGGGTAAAGTCCACCCTTAGGTTCATCTTTTTGGGCTGACCTTTTTTGCCGCCACCGTGACCACTATCTGTATTTATTTCTGACATAACTTATTGATTTACAACGTGTTACAACAATTTCATTGCATTTCTGCTAAAATCCTTCGGGCATTCCGCGCAATTGAGTTACCAAACTAAAACGGTTTTCTTTAATATCCTGCAAAGTAGAGGTAACACCCCGCACCAAAGGGTAGGGCGTGTTCTGGTCGGCTTTGATGGACAGTTGAAAATCGCGATTGACGGCTTTGGCTGCTTTTATCCACTCTGCCAATTGATTGTTGAGGCTGTCGGTGGGAATGCCGCCGCCATCGTGCTCGCGCAAAAAGTCTTTTTGCTCAATAACATCCACCGTCAAAAATTGCTTCATCAATCCCATGGGCACAGCGGCAAAAGTAGTGGGTTCGCCAAAATTAGCCTTTTCTTTGTCGGTAAATGTAATGCTGTACTTGGCTCCCATCCGCTCCAAAGTTTCTATTTTGTCCCTTTTGGCAGCAGGGTTGGTAATGTTCATATACACTTTGCCTTTGGGGTCTATCAATATATTGATAAGGTTGTAGTCGGGCACCTTGGTTTCCATTACCGAGGCAGGCGTAATCACCTGAATAGGCTCCAGCGGGATAAAGTTGGCAGTGAGCATAAAGAATGTTATCAATAGCACGGTAACATCGCTCATCGCCGTCATATCAATGAAGGTGTCCTTTTTTTTGGTTTTTACTTTTCCCATAGTTTTATAGAATTATGAATTACAAACTACGAATTACGAATTGAGGCATCGCCGCCTCATTCATTATCCATTATTCATTATTCATTATTTTTTAGAGTAGGTTTGTCCAATGGCAAAGCCCACTTCGCCCACAGCGTTGGTGATGTCTTGCACTTTTGAAGCAAAGAAGTTGTAGATAATGATGGCTAACGCACCGGTAGCAATACCGGCGGCGGTGTTCATCAAAGCCTCCGATATACCCAGCGAAAGAGCGGTAGAGTCGGGGGCGCCTTCGTTAGCCATAGCGGCAAACGAGCGTATCATACCCAACACCGTACCCAACAGTCCAAACAATGTACCCAACGACGAAATGGTGGCTACAATGTTGAGATTTTGCTCCAAGTAGGGCAATTCGAGGGCGGTAGCATCCTCAATTTCTTTTTCTATCATTGCCGCCTTTGCATCATTATTGAGTTCGGTGAGCGCAGCCACGTCGCGGTAGCGCACCAATCCCGATTTGAGAATGTTGGCAACAGAACCTTTTTGCTTGTTGCAAAGTTCTTCGGCACCGTCAATGTCGCCTGCGCTGAGTTTGGCTTTGGCATTGACCACAAACTTGGTGATGTTGCCTTTGCCGCTGGCTTTGTTGAGCGCAATGAAACGCTCTACTCCCAACGCGATAACGGTGAGGAGCAAGGTGATTACCATAGGAATCACAAATCCGCCCTGATACAAAGTACCAAAGATATTGCCGTTGATGGGATGCCCTTTTTCGTCAAAATTTGCATCCGCACCGCAAATGAGATAGAAGAATGCGTGGGCTACTATCAAGCAAATGACGATGATAAGAAACGCCGACACGCTGGTCTTGTAGTCCTTAACTTTTTTGGGCTTTTTTGCCTTAGGTTGAGAGGTAGAAGGTGTTGCCATAACAATATAAATTACAATTAAAAATTTAAAAATTACAAGGAATGAAAAAATAAATAGGCTACAAAGATAGAAAATTTTATGAAACGAAACAATTTTTTGCAACGAAATATAAAATTGCGCGTTAAAAAAAGTTAATTCGCTGATTTTTCGGGCGATAGATATTGGTCTATTGCCTTTGCAGACGTGCGTCCGGCGCCCATTGCAAGGATAACGGTGGCGGCTCCGCTCACCACATCACCCCCTGCAAACACCCCCGGACGTGTTGTAAGTCCTTGATTGTCAGCCACTAAGCAGCCATAACGGTTGCTTTCTAAGCCCTTGGTGGTGTCCTTAATGAGTGGATTGGGCGAAGTGCCCAATGCCATAATCACCACATCGGTGTCGATTTCAAACTCCGAACCTGCTATGGCAATGGGGCTGCGGCGGCCGCTGGCATCAGGCTCGCCCAACTCCATACGCAGGCAGCGCAAGGCACGCACCCAGCCTTTGTCGGTGCCCAGCACTTCCACCGGATTGGTGAGCATATAAAAGGTAATGCCTTCCTCTTTGGCGTGGTGCACCTCCTCGCGGCGCGCAGGCAGTTCATTTTCGGAGCGGCGATATACAATGCTCACCTCGGCACCCAAGCGCAGTGCGGTGCGGGCGGCGTCCATTGCCACGTTGCCGCCGCCCACTACTGCCACTTTTTTGCCCACATAAATAGGAGTGTCGTACTCGGCAAGGTAGGCTTTCATTAGGTTGGCGCGAGTTAAAAATTCGTTGGCAGAAACTACGCCATTCAAATTTTCGCCTGCGATGTTCATAAATTTGGGCAATCCTGCACCTGAACCTATAAACACAGCATCAAATTTTTCGCTGTCGAGCAATTGGTCAATAGTGAGCGTGCGCCCAATCACTACGTTGGTTTCGATGCTCACGCCCAATTTTTTGACATTGTCAATTTCGTGCTCCACCACTTTTTGTTTGGGCAAACGAAATTCGGGAATCCCATACTCCAACACGCCTCCGGGCTTGTGCAAGGCTTCAAAAATTTTGACCTCGTAGCCCATTTTTGCCAAATCGGAAGCGCAGGCTAAGCCCGCGGGACCGCTCCCCACAATGGCTACACGCTTGCCATTGGCAGGCGGCAACGAGGGTGCGGCATTCACATTGGCGGCAGCCCAATCGGCTACAAAGCGCTCCAATTTGCCAATGGCCACCGATTCGCCTTTGACGCCCAAAATACACTTGCCTTCGCACTGTGTTTCTTGCGGGCACACGCGTCCGCACACGGCGGGCAGGCTGCTATCTTGCGCAATAATTTGCGCCGCAGTTGCAAAATCGCCTTTTTTGACTTCCTCAATAAATTGTGGAATTTGAATAGACACAGGGCACTGCGTTACGCAGCCCGGCTTTTTGCATTGCAGGCAGCGCGCGGCTTCCAGCACGGCTTCTTGCTGATTGTAACCATAGCAAACCTCTTCAAAATTGGTGCTACGCACTTGCGGGGCTTGCTCACGAACGGGGGTACGAGGAAGTTTCATATTATATATGATGTATTTTGGACTGCAAATGTAGTAAAATAATTCATAACAAAAAAGGCTACCTCTATTGAGGTTGCCTTTTTTGTTTTAACTTATTGATATACAGTTAATTGCGTTAATTGAAGATGTAGCGCAAACTCAACTGTATATAATAGGTAGAGGCAAGGGCGTTGTTGTCGCGAAAGGCTGTGGTCAGTTTTTCGGTGCCGTTGCGCTGAAAATTGTATATAGGTTTGTCGGTGCCGCCTTGCGACAGCGTGTTGGTTTGCTTCAAAATAGCATTGGCATTGTAGTAGTACTTGTGTCCCCAATTGGCGTTGAGCAGGTTGCCCACATTCAAAATATCCAAGCCTACCTGCAAGGTGTTGCGCTTGCCCGCTACGTCAATGTAAAAATCTTGTGTAATTTTGATGTCCAACTGATTAGACCAAGGATATACACGACCATTGCGCTCGGCATATTTTCCTTTGCGGTTTTTTAGATAATCATCGTTGTTCACAAAATTCCAAAAATCTTCGGCTTGGTCAGCGGCAGTGTAGGTTTGGTTGTTTCCGTCGGCATCCTTGTAGGTGTAGTCGGCAAATTCAAGTTCGTCTTTTGACTTGGGCACATAAATAAGGTTGCCCAAAGCATTATCACTCACTACGTTGGAGGTGTAGATGTAGGACAGCCTGCCCTGCGGACCGCCTTCGTAAAACAACGATACTGAGGTGGCAAAGTGTTTGGCATATTCTTTGCGATAACTGAGCGAGGCTACCCAACGATGAGGCATTACATAACCGGCATAGCCCAATTCTTTGGCATTTTGTCCGTTCACAGTAGCCGAATTTTGGTAACCGGAATAAAGTTGGTCGCCCCAGCCGTCATTTAAACTCTTGGATTGGCTAAATGTGTAGGCTAACATTGCCGACAAGCCATACCAATTGTTTTTTTGCAACTTGGCGGTAATAGAGTAATAGTAACCATCCGTCTTTACGTTGTGCAACAAATAGGCATCTCTCAATGTATTATCGTAACGTGCACCATAATATAGGCGATTGTCGTTGTAGTTTGGAACGGCAGTAGTAGCAGGGTCTTTGAGACCTACGTTGCTGATAGTAACAGGGTGGATGTCTCTGTTGTAAACACCCTCCAAAGTTGCCAAAATATCGCCGGGCAACACAGCATCCAAAGCCAACGAACTCTTCCACGCCTGCGGCATTTTGAGGTCGTCTGCCATCAAGGATGCACTGGTGATATTGGGAATAGTGCCCCCCACAAAACCGCTGGGGTAAATTTGATTGAGCATGGCTAATCGGTCTTTTGAAAAAGTGGGTAATACTTTTGCCTCTCCTTCTTGTACATTGTAGGTAGTTTGCAACACGCCGGCATCGCCCACCTGCGACACTATCCACACAAAGGGAATGCGCCCTGTGAACAAGCCTGTGCCGCCGCGCAGCACATATTTGCGGTCGCCTGTGATGTCCCAATTAAAGCCTGCACGTGGAGAAAACATTAGCGCACTTTTGGGCAATTGGGCAGTGCTGTAATGCCCATTGTTGCCGTTGTGAGGAGCCAATTCGGTGTTGGCTACTTGCTCATTGTAGGTATCCAATTTAGGATACGAGGGCAATTCAAAACGAATGCCGCCCAACAATTTGAATTGGTTGCTCAATTTCCATTCATCTTGCAAATAAAAAGATAGTTGGCGAAAATCAAATGAGGGATAGGCTTGCGAAAAATCATTTTTGTTGGAATGGGTAATGGCAAATTGATGAGGATTGGCAAACACCGTCTTATTATTGATGGCAGTCATTAACTCATTCTCATCTTCAAACGAAAATTGATAGTAGCCTGCGCCAAATCGTTGAAAGCCATTTTTGGTATTGTTGGTTTCAAATTGAATGCCTGCCAATAGGCTGTGGTCGCCAAGAATCATAGATGCCTCATCGGTGATGTTGAAGGTGCTCACGTCGCGCAAATTGCCATACGAAAATAGTTCGGTACCAAACGAGGTGTAGGGTACCATTGTGCTTGAGTTATCCTTGACCAAAATATCCACAAATGGGAAGTTGCCGCCTTGGGTGCTGCGAGGCTCGTTTTGGTGCGAGTACGAAGCGCGAAGCACGTTAGAAAGTTTGCCCTCCAAAAAACGAGAGTTCAATTCGCCTGCCCACGACGAAAAGTTGGTTTCCTGAAAATAGCGGGCATTTTGAAAATAAATAGCATTCATACCTGTGCGGGTAGCACTATTGAATATATTTCTATCGCTCAAACCAGAGGTAGAAGTAGAGGGCGCAATGGGCGATTTTGCCAAGGTGTTGCTGTATCTCAAATTCACTTTGTGGTTATCGTTGATGTTCCAATCTAAACGAGCCAGCAACTTGTAGCCCGGTGCCTCCGACGAATATCCACCCGTAGCACCCGGGTCGTATCCATATTCTGATTTGAGAAATCCCGAAAGAGCATTTAGGGTCGATTCGGTAGGACGTGCTATATTATCTTTTCCATCGGTATAAGGTTTGCTGTTGGTAGAAGGCATAGCAGTGGGACCTGGGGTTACATTTTGTATCATTTCGCCGCTGACAAAGAAAAATAATTTATTCTTAATAATAGGTCCACCAAGGCGCAAACCGTAGGTTTTTTCGGTAGCATCGCTGATGGTGAGTTGAGTATTGCCTACTTTTTTGCCTCTAAATTTTTCGTTGCTATAGAAAGTATAAACAGAGCCGCGAAATTCGTTGTCGCCTGAGCGGGTTACCGCATTGATAGAGCCGCCAATGAAGCCGCTTTGGCGCACATCATAAGGGGTAACGCTCACAGCAATTTGCTCCAGCGCATCCAACGAAATGGGCGAGCCGCCGGCGGGCAAGTTTTGTCCAATACCAAAGGCGTTGTTGAATGCCGCACCGTCCACCGTAACAAAACTTTGACGATAGTTGCCGCCTCCAATTTGAATACCTTCGTTTGACACAAAGGCTTGCGGGGTCAGTTTGAGCACATCGTTCACGCTGCGCGTGATGGTGGGGATGTCGTTGATTTGCTTGGTGTTGAGGCTGGTAATAGCACCTGCTCTATCCGAGCGCATATTGGAACTAAATCCCTTGGCTGTTACCTCAACGCTTTCCAAGGCAATTGACTCCTCTGCCAGCGAAATGTTTTGTACAAAATTGTCGGCCAATCCCAACTGAATATCTGTATATTCTTTTTTGCCAAATCCCATCATATTTGCCGAAACAGAGTAGGGACCGCCCACACGCATATTGGGTATGCTGTAGTAGCCTTTGGCATCGGCAGTAGCATAATAGCGGGTACCTGTGGGTGTGTGTGTTGCTGTTATCACTGTGCCCGCCAGCGGTTCGTCTTTGCTGTCGTGCACTACGCCTGAAATGCTACCGGTAGTTACCTGCGCCCACAACGGTGCAACCACCAATGCTGCGAGCATAAAACTGAGAATTTTTTTCATAAATGTGTAAATAAATGGTTAGAAAAATATGGATAATTGTGCATGTTCTAAACATTGGGCACAATTCAAAAGGTACAAAGATATTACAAGTTAAGTTAAATTGGGTTAATTGCCAAAATTATTTTATTAACAAGCAATTGGTAGTACCTGTTGAAAAAATTACGATATTAAATTAGTTGTAGATTTTTTTGCAAAATACAGAAAACCTTTGTACTTTTGCCGTCCAAAACTTACTAAACGGCCCATTCGTCTATCGGTTAGGACGTGAGATTCTCATTCTCAAAAGAGCAGTTCGATTCTGCTATGGGCTACTATTGATGAGCGTAATTGAAAATTACGCTTATTTTTTATGCCTAAAAACATTACAATATAAAAATACTTTTGTACCTTCGCACTTGTTTTGTCCTTGCTCTTATTTAAAAAGAGATGATAAAATATAACGCATTGACAATCAATAAATTATGAATTATCTATCAAACGAAGTTCGACGTAGTCAATTATTTTTATGAAAGGAATTATTCTTGCAGGCGGTAGTGCCACACGGTTGTATCCCTTGTCCAAAGCCATTTCAAAGCAGATAATGCCGGTGTACGACAAGCCGATGATTTACTATCCTCTCTCTACGCTAATGATGGCGGGCATCAGAGAGGTGCTGGTGATTTCTACGCCGCGTGACCTGTTTGTTTTCAAAGAATTGTTGGGCAATGGCGATGATTTGGGAATGCGCTTTGAATATGTGGTGCAGCAAGCCCCCAACGGATTGGCCGAAGCCTTTATTTTGGGTGCCGATTTTGTGAACGAACAGCCCGCCGCCCTTGTGCTGGGCGACAATATGTTCTACGGCAATGGCTTTGAGGCGATATTGCAGCGGGCGGCGCAGTTGCAGCAAGGAGCCTGCATTTTTGGCTATGAGGTCAAAGACCCGCGCGCCTATGGAGTAGTAGAATTTGATGCAGAGGGCAAGGCATTGTCGTTGGAAGAAAAACCTGCCGTGCCCAAGAGCAACTATGCTGTGCCGGGCTTATATTTTTATGACAAAACGGTAAGTGCCCGCGCCAAAAAATTGAAACCATCGGCGCGCGGAGAGTTAGAAATTACCGACCTCAACCGCGAGTACCTCAACCAAAATCAGTTGCAGGTGGAGGTGTTTGGGCGCGGCTTTGCGTGGTTAGACACAGGCAATTGCGACAGTTTGCTGGAGGCATCCAATTTTGTGGCAACCATCCAAAAGCGGCAAGGGTTCTACATTTCGTGCGTCGAAGAAATAGCGTGGCGCAACGGCTGGATTACTACTGAGCACTTGCACGCGCTGGGCACAGGTTTGCAAAAAACAGAGTATGGGCAATATTTGTTGGAACTTGGGAAGAATGAATAATTGAGAGTTGAGAATTGAGAATGGAGAGTTGAGAATTGAGAATGGAGAGTTGAGAATGGACAATGGACAATGAAATACGACTGCTGCCAACCCGTAGGGTTGAATGTGAATAACCGTAGGTGAAACCTACGGGCAAAAGAAATAAACAACAACCAACCCGTAGGGTTGAATTTGAAACTTGAAACTTGAAATTTGAAACCTGAAACTTGAAACTAAAAAAAATGGCAACAACTTCAAAAAACATTGTGGGCAAAATTTCGCAAATTATTGGCCCTGTAATTGACATTTCCTTTGAAAAAGAGGATGGTAATGATGGCGCACAAGTGGTGCTGCCTTCTATCTACGATGCGGTGGAAATCAAGCGCAACAACGGCAAAATGCTGTTGGCCGAAATCCAGCAGCACATTGGCGAAAGCGCAGTGCGTGCCGTAGCAATGGATTCCACCGACGGCTTGCATCGCGGCTTGGAGGCGGTTTCGTACTACCATCCCATCACTATGCCGTCGGGCAATCAAATCAAAGGACGGCTGCTCAACGTAGTGGGCGAGGCAATTGACGGAATGTCGGCATTGTC
The DNA here is from genome assembly GCA_025996715.1 of Bacteroidia bacterium. GTDB lineage: Bacteria > Bacteroidota > Bacteroidia > Bacteroidales > UBA932 > BNTQ01. The sequence goes on from BNTQ01000022.1 coordinate 27,151, forward strand.
GCTGGACAACGCGCAGCCCATTCATCGCGAGCCGCCTAAGTTTGAAGACCTGTCCACCTCGCGCGAAGTGCTCTTTACAGGCATCAAGGTAATAGACCTGTTGGAGCCTTATTCAAAGGGCGGAAAAATCGGCTTGTTTGGTGGTGCCGGCGTGGGCAAAACGGTGCTCATTATGGAACTCATCAACAACATTGCCAAAAAACATCACGGATTTTCGGTGTTTGCAGGCGTGGGCGAGCGCACCCGCGAGGGCAACGACCTGCTGCGCGAAATGATAGAATCGGGCGTTATCCGTTATGGCAAAGACTTCAAAGAAGCAATGGACAAGGGCGATTGGGACTTGTCAAAAATTGACTACGATGAGTTGGCAAAATCGCAAGCCACATTGGTGTTTGGGCAAATGAACGAACCCCCCGGAGCACGCGCATCTGTTGCCCTGTCGGGCTTGACGGTGGCAGAATCGTTTCGCGATTTGGGCACGGATTCAAAGGATATTTTGTTTTTTATTGATAACATTTTCCGTTTCACGCAAGCAGGCAGCGAGGTGTCGGCTTTGTTGGGACGAATGCCGTCGGCAGTGGGCTACCAACCCACCTTGGCATCGGAGATGGGCGCCATGCAGGAGCGCATTACTTCTACCAAAAGCGGCTCTATCACATCGGTGCAAGCCGTGTATGTGCCCGCCGATGACCTCACCGACCCCGCACCCGCCACCACCTTTTCGCACTTGGATGCGACAACGGTGTTGAGTCGCAAAATTGCGGAGTTGGGCATCTATCCTGCCGTTGACCCGCTGGATTCGACCTCGCGCATACTTGACCCCAACATTGTGGGCAACGACCACTACGACACCGCACAGCGCGTTATCCATATTTTGCAACGCAACAAAGAATTGCAGGATATTATTTCCATTTTGGGTATGGAAGAATTGTCGGAGGAAGACAAAACTACCGTGAACCGTGCGCGGCGCGTGCAGCGTTTCCTATCGCAACCTTTTGCAATGGCGGCGCAGTTCACAGGCATCCCCGGAGCGCTGGTAGCCATCGAAGACACCATCAAAGGCTTCAAAATGATATTAGACGGCGAAGTTGACCACCTGCCCGAGCAGGCGTTTCTCAACGTGGGCACTATTGAGGAGGCGATTGAGAAAGGGGAGAAGATTTTGGCGCAGGCGACTAAATAATGGATAATGAATAATTTGGTAAGGTAAGAATGAAAACCAATCCATACAACGAATTTAAGCAACGTTTCAAACTCCTTGTGAGTAAGGAACGGCACCTTGTTGTAAATACATTGAGCAACATTTTTACAATGCGCTTGATTGGCAACAAAACGCACGGAGACTTGGCAGAGATTGGAATAGCGGAGTTCATAAACCAATTTATGTACGATTTTAAAAGTATTCACGTGGGCAAAGATTTGTTTAGGGCAAAAGAACACGAAGAAGACATCGTAATTATCAATGAATTAAGTAAGGCAGAAATTCCTGTTAGTTTGAAAGCCTACGGCGATGGACCCTTACAACTTTCTACCGATAAGGAACAAAACTTATTTCCTTATTTGCAACAACAAGGCAAGAGCATTACTAATAAGACTAAAATAAATAAAATTTTTGCATCAGATTTCTTTTGTAACGCCTTGACTATTAACGTTATGCCGTTAATTTACAATGAGACGGATAAGCGATGCAACATTATGATTTTTGACCACGAAAAAGCAGTGCGCGAAACGGCAAAAATTGTATATGTGAGTGAGGGTAATGGGCGTAAACATCCTATTTATCTATTTTTGGATAGTGCAGATAAGTATATTTGTGAGGTGCGATATGGTGGGGCTTCTGCAAATGCGTTACAACGCGGATTATGGACACATACAAAAAATGCGCTCAACTTTTTTGATAGTATTACCAACGGTTGGATAGATTATTCGCATAACCACGCATTGGTAAAATTGTTTAGTTTGGCTCTCAATGCAACACCATTGGGGCACGAAGAAGCCAACATAGTTTTGCAAAAAGATATTGATAAATTGAAGTTACACAAATGACCGCTACCACAGATTTATTTGGACACAAAAAATTGCCCATCCCCGACACGGAAGGCATTAAATACGCAGGGTCAAAGTTGAAAATACTGCCGTACATTTTTGATATAATTGCGGGTTTGGAAATAGAGACGGTTTTGGATGGGTTTAGTGGTTCTACAAGAGTGAGTCAGGCGTTTGCAAAATTGGGGTACAATGTAGTGGCAAATGATATTGCAGAGTGGTCGGAAACCTTAGCAAAAGCGTATCTTTTGAATGAGGAAAAACCGCAAAAATATCAGGCAATCATTGACCACCTGAATAATTTGCAAGGATATGAAGGATGGTTTTCGCAACACTATGGCGGGATAGAGAGCAGCAACGAAAAACATCCGTTTCAACTCAAAAATACAATGAAGTTGGATGCTATTAGGGACGAAATTGATAGAATGGGATTGAATGAAGTAGAAAAATCGGTGGCACTCACAAGTTTGATTTTGGCAATGGATGCGGTGGATAGCACGCTTGGACATTATGTAGCCTACTTGGCAGATTGGTCGCCCCGCTCGTACAACGATATGAAATTGAAAGTACCTAATTTATTTGTAAATAAGCGGAAAAATAAAGTTTTAAAAAACGATATTTTTGACACAGTAAAAGGACAAGCGTTTGATTTGGCATATTTTGACCCGCCTTATGGCTCCAACAACGATAAAATGCCGCCGAGCAGAGTGCGCTACAATTCGTATTACCACATTTGGAAATCGGTCATACTCAACGATAAACCAAAGGTATTTGGCAAAGCACAACGGCGCGAAGATTCGCGAGATGGTGTAGCGGCTTCGGTATTTGAAGAATTTAGAAAGGATGACAAAGGCAATTTTATTGCGATGCAGGCGATACGAAGGTTGATAAAAGAAACCAATGCGCATTATGTTTTGCTGTCGTATAGTTCGGGAGGGCGCACCACCAAAGAGGAATTACACAGCATTTTGAACGACAGCGGCACACTTATCAGAGCAAAAGAAATAGATTACAAGAAAAATGTGATGGGCAATATGCGATGGACAAATGAATGGATTAACAGTGATAATAAAAATACAGAGTACTTGTTTTTGATTGAAAAAAATAGAAAATAATTAATATTAAAACTATGAAAAAACACTGGATAAAATTTGCTATCACAGCCGCGCTCTATGCGCTGTTTGTGGTGTGGACGGGGAGTTATGGGTGGTTGCTGGGCATCATCGTTATTTTTGACATTTATGTTAGCAAAAAAGTGAGGTGGGCGTTTTGGAAACCCAAAAAGACAGACAAAGGTGCCAAAAAGAAAACCTTGGAGTGGGTGGATGCCCTCATTTTTGCTGTGGTGGCTGCCACTCTCATCCGCGTGTTTTTTGTGGAAGCCTACACCATTCCCACCTCGTCGATGGAAAAAACGCTGATGGTGGGCGACTACTTGTTTGTGAGCAAAATTGGCTACGGACCCAAACTGCCCAACACTCCGCTGTCGGTGCCGCTGGTGCACAACACTTTGCCGTTTACGCAATACACCCCATCCTATGTGGAGTGGATAAAACGCCCCTATCGCCGCCTCAAAGGTTTTGGGCAAGTGCAGCGCAACGACATTGTGGTGTTTAACTTTCCGGAAGGCGATACCGTAGTGGCAGAGCGGCAAAACGAAAGTTACTACGCATTGGTGCGGCAGCACGGGCGCGACAAAATTCAGCAGCACTACACCATTTTGGCACGTCCGGTGGACAAGTGCGAAAACTACATCAAGCGCTGCGTGGCCATTGCCGGCGACACGCTGCAAATCATTGATGGGCAACGGTTTGTGAACGGCGTGATGCGCGACAGTGCGCCCAATATGCAAAAAAACTATTTCATCAAAACGCAGGGAACACCCATCAATCCAAGAGTGTTGGACAAAATTGGCATCCCTCGCGCCGATAGAATGTACGACTCGCAATTTTCGGTGTATGAACTGCCGCTAACAAATTCGCAGGTTGCCGACATACAAGCACTGAGCAACATCGACACCATGGTGGTGCGCAACAACATTCAACTGAACCCGCGCGCCCCGCGTGTGTTTCCGCAAACGGCGAGTTATCAATGGACAGAGGATACCTACGGTCCCATTTGGATACCCCGCAAGGGCGATAGCATTGTGTTGGATAGCCTTACGCTGCCGCTGTATCGCCGCGTGATTGCCCAATATGAGCACAACCAATTGGAGGAACGGGAAGATGGAATTTACATCAACGGTAGCAAAGCGAGCAGTTACACATTCAAAATGAATTACTATTGGATGATGGGCGACAATCGCCACAACTCGTTGGACGCGCGTTTTTGGGGCTTTGTGCCCGAAGACCACATTGTGGGGCGTGCCTCTATGGTGTGGATGTCGCTTGACCCCGACAAAAAATTTCCGTCCAACATTCGTTGGCGGCGCTTGTTTAGAGTGATGAAATAGTTATCCATTTGTGAATGCAGATTAAAAGCACTATATTTATAAAGAGTAGCGAAAAAGTGGCGCAGTGTCCCGCCGTAGAATTGCCCGAATTTGCTTTTGTGGGGCGTTCCAATGTGGGCAAATCATCGCTCATCAATAGGCTGAT
>BNTQ01000023.1 GCA_025996715.1 Bacteroidia bacterium
GTGCGCGCGACTCAAGGGATTGAAGATGCCAAATTGCATCCAACGTGTGTATAATTCAGCCGTTGCGGGATAGTCGACAATATTGCCGCAATAGCCCGAAATGTCGGTTGTCCAAAACGGAATGCCGCCCAGCCCTGCCGAAATGCCCACCGCCACTTGATTGGCTAATTGTTCCCATCCGTCGAGCACATCTTCGCCATTGCCGCTATCGCCCGTCCATCCAAAGGTGTAGCGTTGCAAGCCCGCATAAGCCGAGCGCGTCATTTGAAAAACGCGGCGGTTGGGATTTCGTTTTTCAAATTGCTCCTTCACCACTTTGTCCCACCTTAGTCCGTAAACATTGTGTATTTCGGCGTGCATTCCGCTGTGGTGCTGCATATAAAGGCGGTCGGCATCTTCTTCGTTGCTCCACGCGGGTTCGCCCATATCTGTCCAAAAACCGCGCACGCCGTCGTCAAGCGGTTTCTGCTGATATTTGCCCCACCAATCGGCTACGGCGGGCAGCGTAAAATCCACCACGCCGCAGTTTCCACCCCAAGGCCAAGGCATATCATACGACTTTCCGGTGCGAACGTCTTTCACAAAATAACCTGCTTTGTCTGCCTCCTGCCACTGTGTTTTGGTGGATTGCGACACCACAGGGTCTTGCGACACAATCATTTTGAAGCCCTGCTTGTCCAAAGCGGCGGTCATTGCTTTGGGGTTGGTGTAGTTGCCTTTGCGCCAATCAAAGGTTTGCAAGCCGTCTGTCCAGCCAATGTCCTGATAAATAATATCGCACGGGATTTGGCGTTTGCGAAATTCGGCGGCTATTTCGAGTGCCTGCGCTTCCTGCGTGTAATACCCTCTACATTGCGCAAAACCTAATGCCCATTTGGGCGGCATAATCGGTTGCCCTGTCAGAGCAATGTACTGCTGCTGAATTTCCTTGTAATTTTTGCCATAAATAAAGTAATAAACCAACTCGCCGTTGGGGGCTTCAAACGAGTAATAGTCATCGGATTCGGTGCCCAACTTAAATTCGGTTTTGTAGGTATTGTCCAAAAATATGCCGTAACGATAACTGCTCATAAAGAAAGGAATACTCTTGTAGAGCGGGTCTTCGGAGGTGCTGTAGCAAGGGCGGTCGCTGTTCCACATTTTGTAGGAATGCCCGCGGCGGTTGAGCGTGCCTGTTTTTTCGCCCAATCCAAAAAACTTTTCATCTTTGCGCAGTACCTTGTATGCCTTGCGGGCAGTGGAATCGGCAGCGTGTCCCACATCCTTGTAATCGCCAAAAATCAACTTTTCCCACTTGTCAAATATCTGCAACTGCATCGGTTTTTTGTTGAGGCGAATGCGCAGTTTGGCGGTGCGCATTTCGTAGCACGACGGCTGGTCGCTCACAGCAATGGCATCCACGTTTTCCAACCGTTCATTCACCACTGCAAACGACTCGTTATTGCGATGAAATTTTCCCGCAGGGTCAAACCAAATTTTGACCACCGCAGGGCTGCAAAAATCCAAAGACAGTTTTGCCCCATCGGCGCAATTAAAAACTATGTTGTTGCCCTTTTGTGTGTAGGACACACATTCTGCCGCCTTTGCCGATGGGTTGGATAGCAGGGCTAACCAAAGCAATAATGGGATGTATTTTTTCATAAGAGTTTCAAAATTTCAGGTTTCAAAAGTTTCAAAAATCGAATGCAAATTTACGAATTAAAATCCTTCAAAAATTTTTTGTGGAAAAAATAGGGGATGTAATAAATTGTAATTTATTGATTACCAATAAATTGTATTTATGTAAAAAATGAAAATATTGAGTTTTTGTGGAGATTTTAACTATTACCAAGTACCAGCAACCCATCCGCTGTTCATTATTTTTTGTACCCACTTGCAAATATCCCGATTTTTATGTAACTTTGTAGCCTAAAAAAATAAATAATATGGATTTCAGTAGAAAATTACCAATAGGTATTCAAGATTTTGAAAGTTTGCGTCAAGATAATTTCTTGTATGTTGACAAAACAGCCTATCTTTACCGCATTGTCAATGAGGGTCGTCCCTACTTTTTGGGTCGTCCGCGCCGATTTGGCAAAAGTCTTTTTCTTTCCACACTCAAAGCCTATTTTCAAGGCAAAAAAGAACTGTTTGAAGGGCTTGCCATTGCCGATTTGGAAAAAGATTGGCTTGCATATCCTGTTTTTTATTTGGATTTGAATATTGCCGGTTATACCAAATTATCAGACCTTGAAAATGCACTTGAGGCATTATTATCGCGAATAGAAGAAGTTTGGGGTGCCAATGCTTCCGAAAAATCATTTTCTACCCGTTTGGAAGGTTTGATGCACCGTGCTTATGAAAAAACAGGCAAACGGGTGGTGATTTTGATTGATGAATATGATAAACCACTTACAAGCACCTTGCATAATCCCGAACTGCACGAACAAATCCGCGAAGCATTGAGCGGGTTCTATGGCGTGCTCAAAACAGCCGACCAATATCTGCGCTTTTTGCTGCTGACCGGAATTACAAAATTCTCAAAAGTAAGTATTTTTAGTCAATTGAACCAGTTGCAGGATATTAGTATGGATGAGAGATTTGCAGGACTATGCGGGATTTCGCAATCTGAATTAATTGACAATTTTGAGCCGGAAATACGAACATTAGCCGAAAAACAAAAGATGAGTTACGAAGCAACGCTTGCCGAACTCAAAAAGCGTTACGACGGCTATCATTTTTGCGAAAATACGGAAGGGATGTACAATCCTTTCAGTTTGCTCAATACTTTTTCAAACAACGCTTTGCGTTATTATTGGTTTTCGACCGGAACGCCGACTTTTCTTGTTAAGATGCTCAAAGATGCCAACTTTGATATTCCCCATCTCGAAAACGATGTTACCATTGCAGCACCTGCGATTGCCGATTATCGTGCCGGCGATACCAATCCGCTTCCATTGCTCTATCAAACAGGTTATCTAACTATCAGAGAATTTGACCAACTATTTAATGAATATCGCTTGGGCTTTCCAAACGAAGAAGTGAAATATGGTTTTTTGAATGAATTACAACTCATTTATTCACCACAGACACACATAAATACTGATTTTAGTGTTCCCAATTTTGTGAGAGATTTAATGGCAGCCAATGTGGAAGGTTTTATGAATCGGCTTCAGGCGTTTTTTGCTTCCATACCTAATGATTTGAGCAACAAAACGGAAAAAGATTACCAAACCATTTTCTATTTGCTGTTTACATTGATGGGGCAATTTGTACAAACTGAAGTTAAAAGTGCCATTGGACGTGCTGATGCTGTGGTTTGGTTGAAAGATACGATTTATGTATTTGAATTTAAACTTTCCGAAAATTCCTCTGCCGAAAAGGCACTCCTGCAAATCGACGACAAGGGTTATCTCATTCCGTATAGTGCAGGTGAACAAAAAGTGGTGAAAATCGGTGCAGAATTTAACCGAACGGAACGAACATTAAGCCGCTGGGTAAATTCTTAATCTACTGTTTCACACGTAATTTATTTCCTTATTATTGTCCATTATTCATTGTCCATTGTCCATTGTTCATTGTCCATTACCCCAGCATCATCACCTGTTTTTCAAAATCATCTGTCTTGTTGAGGGCAAGACCGCGCATTTTGATGCGGTAGTTATAGACTGTGTTCACAGAATGCCGCAGAAATTCTGCAATTTTTGCACTATCGGTAATGCCCAGACGTATCAAGGCAAACACGCGCAGTTCGGTGTTGAGCAATTTGCCTGCTTTGAGCGTAATGCGCCCTTCGGTACGCAGCAGATTGTTGAATTGTTGCACAAAATTGGGGAATAGGTGCAGAAAAGTGCTGTCGAAATTATTGTAAAACTCTTTCAGTTTGTCGTCCAAAAATATCGATGATTGCAAGGCTGTCATCATTGCCGACGTGCCCTCAGTGGTGGCGATTTTGTTGAGATGCAAACGGTAGGTTTCTACTCGCCCAATGTATTGCGAGCACAAATTCATATACTGTATCACATAGGTATCCTTGATTTGATTGGCATCGCGCATCTTATTGTTAATCTCCATCAAATCCTTATTCAAATTAAATAATTGCTTGTTGGCGATTTGCTTTTTGCGTTCTGCAAAAATAACTTTTCTTTTTTGCCGATACACTATCGTTAGTGCTATTGCCAATAATACCAAGAGCAGGCTAATCATCCATATCATGGTGCGCTGACGATTTTCTTTGTCCTGCATTTTGATTTGGTAGGCATTGGAAATCACAGGAATGAGCGTGGACATAAACGGCATATTCATATTGGCAGATGCGGCTATGGCATCGTTAATGGCGGTGGAAATGTAACGATAGGCACGGCTCACATCGCCTGTTTCGTAGAGCAGCAATGCCAGATATTGCAACGAGCGGTATTCGCGCACAGGAGTTTTCAAATCGTTGATGGCGCTAATGGCAAAGTAATGAATGGCTTGTTGCCGGTTGCCCAAACCGTTGTGGGCACGCGCAACGATGTAAGCAAGCACCGCTTTGTCGTGTACATAAGTGCTGCTATCTTGCATCTTGGGCAGCAACAAACGCAATACATCTTCGTAATGCCCGCTATCCATCATGGCTTCGGTGGTTACAAAAAACAAAGCAATATCGGGTTCGTGCAGACGATTGCGCAACGAATCTCTGTACAATGCCATTTGTGTTGCATACGCTTTCTTTTGGCTTGGCAGTTGGCATTCGGCTGCCATTGCCTCATAGCAAGTTCTGCGGACGTGATAATAGGTGGGCAAAGATTTTTCGTCTATTGGGCGGAAAACATTGTCCAAAATGGCGAGTGCGGCAGGATATACTCCTGCATATACATACAAATGCGCTAAATCCAAATTAGATTGTTGCACCAATTTTTCATCACGCATTTTTTTTGCCAACTCCAATCTTTGCGTAGCACATAAAAATGCGGAATCAACGGCGTAGTGCGTATATTCTTCGTACAGATGGGTATAAATTTCGTAACGCAACGCATCAGAGTGGGTATCGCCCAACGAGGTTTTGATTTTGTTCAACATCAATTCCTTGTTGGTGCAATACATTTCTTTGCCCGCAATCACCGCATCGAGTTCTTGCAGCAGCGGCTCTTGGGCAGGATGGCACGAAGTGCAGAATAGCATATTTGCTATTGTCAACAAAAGCAGAAAAATGACAGATGGGGTTTTCATACGAAATTTATTTTCGTTTCAATAATGTAATTAAGGCGTTTTGCATCAGCCAACCTACTTTTATCGTCTTTGCAATAAGTGTCATCTATCCAACAAGGTGGCAAGATTTGATATAGCGTGATTTGCTGTGCAAAGGTAATTATTTTTGTGAAAATGTGAAAAACTTGTATCTTTGCAAAGCCTTAGGGCACGCAAACTTACTCTTTATTTTCATTATTCACTCAAAAAATGGCAGACGAAAAAATTATTTTTTCAATGAATGGTGTGGCAAAAATTTTGCCGCACAACAACAAGCAAATTCTCAAAGATATTTATCTCTCGTTTTTTTACGGGGCAAAAATTGGTATCATTGGCTTGAACGGCAGCGGCAAATCTACGCTGATGAAAATTATTGCAGGCATCGAAACCGCCTATCAAGGCGAGGTGGTGTGGTCGCCCGGATATACGGTGGGCTACCTTGAACAAGAGCCTAAACTCAATGAGGACGCCACTGTGCGCCAAATTGTGCAAGAGGGCGTGCAAGAAGTGGTGGATTTGCTCCAAGAGTATGAAGCCGTCAACGCCCGCTTTGCCGACGAAATGAGCGATGACGAAATGACAAAATTGATAGAGCGGCAGGGCGAACTCACCGAAAAAATTGAGCATTGCAACGGATGGGAATTGGACAGCAAATTGGAGCGGGCAATGGATGCTCTGCGCTGCCCCGAGCCTGATGCCGTTATCAAAACCTTGTCGGGCGGCGAGCGCAGGCGCGTTGCCTTGTGTCGTTTGTTGCTCAAAGAGCCTGATGTGCTGTTGCTTGACGAACCCACCAACCACTTGGATGCCGAGAGTATTCTGTGGTTGGAGCAGCATTTGCAGCAATACAAGGGCACGGTAATTGCCGTTACCCACGACCGCTACTTTTTGGACAACGTGGCAGGCTGGATATTAGAGTTGGACAGGGGCGAGGGCATTCCGTGGAAAGGCAACTACTCGTCGTGGTTGGAGCAAAAAGCAACTCGTTTGGAGCAAGAAGAGAAGCAAGAAAGCCGCCGCCACAAAACTTTGCAGCGCGAATTGGAGTGGGTGCGAATGAACCCCAAAGCCCGTCAGGCAAAGAGCAAGGCGCGTTTGGCTGCCTACGATAGAATGCTCAACGAAGATGCAAAATCAAAAGAAGAAAAGTTGGAGATATTTATTCCCAACGGTCCTCGATTGGGCAACAAAGTGATTGTAGCGCAAGGCGTTACCAAATCTTTTGGCGATAAATTGTTGTTTGAAAATCTTAATTTTTCACTTCCGCCTGCGGGCATTGTGGGCGTGATTGGTCCCAATGGCGCGGGCAAAACCACGCTATTTCGCCTCATTATGGGATTTGAAAAAGTGGACAAGGGCACATTTGAAGTGGGCGAAACCGTAAAGATAGCCTACATCGACCAGCAGCATCGCAAAATTGACCCCGACAAAACCGTGTTTGAAACCATCGCGCAAGATAGCGAAATTATTATGCTGGGCGGGCGTTCGGTGAATGCGCGGGCTTATGTTTCGCGCTTCAATTTTAGCGGTGCCGACCAAGAAAAAAAATGCGGCATACTCAGCGGCGGCGAGCGCAACCGCTTGCACCTTGCCCTCACGCTCAAAGAAGAAGCCAACGTGCTGCTGCTCGACGAACCCACCAACGATGTGGATGTGAACACCATCCGTGCCTTGGAGGAGGGCTTAGAAAATTTTGCAGGCTGTGCCGTTGTAGTGTCGCACGACCGCTGGTTTCTCGACCGCATTGCTACGCACATTCTTGCTTTTGAAGGCAACTCGGAAGTAGCATTTTTTGAGGGCAGTTTTAGCGACTACGAAGAGCACAAACGCAAGTGTATGGGCGACATCACGCCGCACAGAGTGAAGTACCGCAAATTGGTGGAATAAAAAATTATGAGCAAATCCTACAAAAATTACAACAAAAAAGTTGCTGCAACATCTGCTCCTGCGGCGGTTGAAGTGCCGGCAATACCCCAGCCGCCATCGTGGTTGTCAAAGTATGCTTTGCTGTTGATTATTGCGCTCACGTTGATTATTTACGGGCATAGTGCCTTCAATAGCGGCTTTGTGGAATGGTATCACGATGACCCTATCAACCTTATAGAGAATGAAAATATTCGTTCATTTTCCGGAGAAAACATAAAAAAATACTTTACCGAGTTCTACTATAATATGTATTGTCCCGTTAAAATGGTGGTACACGCGATGGAGTATTCATTGTGGGAATTGAATCCAACAGGCTATCACGTGGTATCGTTATTGATGCATTGTACAAATATATTGTTGGTGTTTTATCTTGTTTTTCTATTGCTGGGCAGTCGCACGGGTGCCTATCTTGCCGCGTTGATTTTTGCAGTGCACCCTATGGCAGTCGAAACCGTCGCGTGGGTTTCGGCGCGAGGCGATGCGCAATATACACTGTTTTATCTTAGTGCTCTGGTTTGTTATTGTAAATATCTAAAACTTAATCCTTTACAAAAACATACTTACAAATATCTGCTGCTCACATTTTTGTTTTTTCTATTGGCAGTGCTTTCAAAATCTTCTGCGGTAACTTTGCCTATTGTGCTTGTATTGATAGACTGGTACAAGGGTGGCAAATGGTGGTCGCGGCAGCAGATTGCAAAAAAAGTGCCTTTTTTTCTCTTGTCTATTGTGTTGGGAATTGTTACCATCAAAGGACGACAGGAAGTGGGCGGGCTTCCGCTGCTGTGGTTTTTAGATGTAGAGGGCGGCATTTTGCAAGTTCTATATTCTACTCCTTTTTATTTGGTTAAGTTCATAGCACCTTTCAACTTATCGCCTCACTATCCGCACCCACTTTCATTTTCGGGTGCTTTGGATGTTGCTTATTATTTGATGCCCATTGTGTTGATGGGAGTTATTTTGTTGCTGGTGCTTTGCAAAAAGCATCGCAAAGTATTACTTTTTGCAATGGGTTTTTATTTTATTGCCATATTTTTTACCCTGCAAATTGTACCTATGGGCGACAGTATATGCAACGACCGCTATGCCTATTTGCCTTTTGTGGGATTTTGTTTGATACTTGCCTATACCTATCAACAGTTGGCAGAGAAATACAAAAAAACTACCGTAACTGTAGTGATTTGTGTGGCTTTTGCGTTTGCTTTTTCAGCCAATGATATGTCCAAAATTTGGAAGAGCGACTTGGCACTTTGTAACCAATATCAACAAAGTTATCCTAACTACTCCGAGCCTTACGCAATGATAGCAAAATGCTATTTGGGCAGCAATCAGCCTGATATGGCACTTGAATATGCTATCAAAGGAACCAAAGTGAAGCATTTGGGATGTAGGATTAATGGCGATACCTACGTGATAGCAGCCAACATTCTTGTCAATCAAAATAGATTAGATGAATCGTTGCGTTACTTTAATACCTTTCTCAAAATAAATCCCAACAAAGACGGATACTATTATTCTGCTTATCTAAGAAAGGTGCGTGTGCTTGCAATGCAAAATAAAATGGAGGAGTGCGAATCGCTTCTCAGTGTTTTTGATGAAGTATCTTTACAAAAAGATGCTCCTGCTTTTTTTTACGATTTAGTAACAGAGAAAGCGTTTGTAGCGTTTCATACTGGTAATTTTGCTGTTGCTATCCAAAAACTAATAGATGGAGAAAGAGTACAACCTTTGCAGTGCAACGAATTGGAAATGCGTTGTGCTGCCTACTTAAAATTGGGACGCAAGCAGGATGCTCAAAATGACTACCACCGCCTGTTAGAAATAGCCCCCGATGGGGAGGAGGTAAAGAAAATGGCGGGTATTTTTTAGTATTATATCAGTTTTATTGCAATTCATTGATAATCATAAGTTATGAAAAAAATTATAGTCGCCGAAAAATGTTTGTCGCAAAAAATACAGCAGGCTATTGTTGCCCTGCACAATCAAAGTGTGGATGCCGCATTGCTGCAACTGCAAAAGACCCGCAAGGACTACGCGGGCGACTATACGCTGGTAACTTTTCCATTGGCAAAAGTGCTGCATAGCGCGCCCGAAAAACTGGCTAACGAAATAGGCGAGTGGCTCAAAAATAATTGGGAGGAAGTTCTGGGATTTAATATAGTAAAGGGTTTTCTCAATATAGAATTGAGTGCGCATTTTTGGTTGCAACAACTGCAAACCTTGTCAGAAAATAAAAACGAAGATGTTTTGTCTGCCAATGGCAAAACGGTAATGGTAGAATACTCATCGCCCAACACCAATAAGCCGCTGCATTTGGGGCACATTCGCAACAATTTGTTGGGCTATTCGGTGGCGCAAATTTTGCAAGCGGCGGGCAACAAAGTTATCAAAGTCAATTTGGTGAACGACCGCGGCATACACATCTGCAAGTCAATGCTGGCGTGGCAACGCTGGGGCAATGGCGAAACGCCGCAATCGTCGGGCAAAAAAGGCGACCACCTTGTGGGCGACTACTACGTGCGTTTTGACCAAGAATATAAAAAGCAAATTGCCGAATTAACGGCGCAAGGCAAAAGTGAAGACGATGCCAAAAAGCAAGCCCCGCTTATATTGGAGGCACAAGCGATGTTGCAAAAATGGGAGCAAGGCGATGCCCAAGTGAAGCAACTTTGGACGATGATGAACGGCTGGGTGTATGAAGGTTTTGCGGCTACCTACAAGGCTTTGGGCGTTGATTTTGACAAAACTTATTACGAATCAAACACCTATTTGTTGGGCAAAGGGCTTGTTGCCGAAGGCTTGCAAAAGGGCGTATTCTTTAAGAAAGACGACGGTTCGGTGTGGATAGATTTAACAGCCGATGGGCTTGACCAAAAGTTGGTGCAGCGTTCCGACGGCACTTCGGTGTATATCACGCAGGACATTGGCACTGCGGTGCAGCGCTTTGGCGAGCATCAGTTGAATGCACACATTTATGTGGTGGGCAACGAGCAAAATTATCACTTTCAAGTATTGAAGTTAATTCTCGCAAAGTTAGGCTACGATTGGTCTGGCAGCATTCAGCATTTGTCGTATGGGATGGTAGAATTGCCCGAAGGCAAAATGAAATCCCGCGAGGGCACAGTGGTGGATGCCGACGATTTGGTGCAGCAAATGTTGGACACCGCTCGCGAAATGGCCCAAGAATTAGGCAAATTGGAAGGTTTGAGCGAGGTTGAAAAAGACAGCGTCATTCGCACAGTAGGCTTGGGCGCGCTCAAATACTACATATTGAAAGTTGACCCGCAAAAAACAATGTTGTTTAATCCCAAAGAAAGTATAGATTTCAATGGCAATACCGGTCCATTTATCCAATACACTCACGCTCGTATATGTTCTGTGCTGCGCCGCGCTGCCGATGAACACTTGCTTGCAGCCATTCCACAAGAGGCAGCGTTGTCGCCCAAAGAGTTGTCGCTCATTCAACAATTGGACGATTTTGGAAACGTGTTGCAACAAGCAGCATCCGCGCTATCGCCCGCCCTCATTGCCAATTACGTGTATGAGTTAGCCAAAGAATTTAACCAATTCTATCACGATTTTTCTATTTTGAAAGAAGAAAACTTGGTGCTCAAACAATTTCGTTTGGCATTGTCAGCGCAAATTGCCGCCACCGTCAAAACCGCTATGTCGCTGATGGGCATTGATGTTCCGGAACGGATGTAATAACAATGAACAATATCATTTTTTTAATTTTTAATTATTAATCATTATGAAACATTTAAAATTTTTCTGTATCGCACTTTTGTTCGCCGCCTGTTCGGGCGGGGCGGGAGTGTTGGAGTTGTCGCCGGTGTTTGGCGACAATATGGTGTTGCAACAACAATCCACCGTGCCCATTTGGGGCAAAGCCGCGCCCAAAGCCAATGTGGACGTAACGCCATCGTGGGGCGGCAATACCTACGGCACCAAAACCGATGCCAACGGTAATTGGAAAACCGCAGTGCCAACGCCCGAAGCAGGCGGTCCCTACACCATCATTATCAGGAGCGGATTGACAAAAGATACGCTCAAAAACGTGATGCTTGGCGAGGTGTGGATTTGCTCGGGGCAAAGCAATATGGAAATGCCGCTGGCAGGCTGGGGTAGAGTGCAAAATTTTGAGCAAGAAATTGCTGCCGCCAATTATCCTAACATCCGCTTGCTGCAATTGGACAAGCAATGCAACGTGAAGCCGCAGGAAAATTTTACGGTGCAAGGCGGTGGTTGGCAAGTGTGCTCGCCTGCCGCGATTGCCAATTTTTCGTCAACAGCCTATTTTTTTGGGCGCGACTTGCACCAAAGTTTGGGCGACGTGCCCATTGGCTTAATCAACACCTCGTGGGGCGGCACGGTAGCAGAGGCGTGGACAAGCGCGGGCAGTCTTGCCGCGATGCACGATTTTGACGAGGCACTGACCTTGCAAAAAGGGCAAACCAACGAATCGTTGGAGGCGCTTTACCGCACTCAAAATGAGGAGTGGAACCAACAACTACAAGCGGCGGACGCCAGCACAGGCAAGGGCTGGGAGGCTGCAGACTTTGGCGATGCGGATTGGAAAACAATGAAGTTGCCCGCACTGTGGGAAGAACGCGGCTTATCAAATTTTGATGGCATCGTGTGGTTCCGCACCACCATTGACGTTCCGCAATCGTGGGCTGGCAAAGAACTGACGCTTGCCTTGGGCGAAATAGACGACAACGATATTACCTACTTCAACGGCACACAAGTGGGCGCCACCGATGGCTACAACATTCCGCGCCAATATACCGTGCCAGCAGAATTGGTAAAGGCGGGCAAAAACCTTGTTGCCGTGCGCGTTACCGATGGCGGCGGTGGCGGCGGTTTGTGGGCTGGTCAAAATAATTTTTATGTGCAACTTGCCGATAATCAAAAAATTACACTCGCCGGCAATTGGAAATATAACATCGCGCTTGACCTGAAATCCCTTGCTCCGCAGCCCGTTTCGCCCAGCCATCCCAACCGTCCAAGCGTGCTGTACAATGCAATGATTCACCCGCTGGTGCAGTTTCCCATCAAAGGCGCCATTTGGTATCAAGGCGAGTCCAATTCAAGTCGTGCGGAGCAATATCGCACGCTGTTTCCGTTGCTCATCAACGATTGGCGCAAGCAGTGGGGCTACGATTTTCCGTTTTACTTTGTGCAGTTGGCCAACTACAAAGCAAACGCAAGCGAGAACTGGCCTGCCTTGCGCGAAGCGCAGTTGCAAACGCTGAGCGTACCCAACACCGGAATGGCAGTAACAATTGACATTGGCGATGCCAAAGATATTCATCCCAAAAACAAACAAGAGGTGGGCAAAAGGCTTGCGCTGTGGGCAAAAGCCAAAACCTACGAGCAAGAGTTGCCGTATTCGGGACCTTTGTACAGCAGTTACAAAGTGGAAGGCAGCAAAATTCGCCTATCGTTTACGCATACCGATGGCGGCTTAAAAAGCAGCAACGGCAAGGCACTCAAAGGTTTTATTATAGCCGGCAATGACAAAAAATTTTATGAAGCGGATGCCAAAATTGTTGGCAACGAAGTAGTGGTTTCATCACCCAAAGTTGCTCATCCCATATCGGTGCGCTATGCGTGGACAGATAATCCCGAAGGTGCCAACCTAAGCAATGGCGCAGGTTTGCCGGCTTCACCGTTGAGAACGGATGATTTTTGAAACATAACAGAAGAGACTAAAATCTATTTATTTTCAACGTTTCGTCTGCGTAAACATCCACATTAAAGGCATCCACTACCTCGCCGGTATGTACGTCAAACACCACAAAGTTGAGGCCGCGTTGGTATCCATTGGCATATTCTTTGCCGTTGACAATGAGATGATTGGGGCAAGACTCCATCGTATAGCCCCACGAAGTTATAGATAGAGCAATATCTCCAATTTGTAACTTTTTGTACAACGGTTGGGTACCGGATACATTTTCGCCATATACTTTGTTGTCCGAAAAAACAGAGATGTATGAATTGCGCAATTCGGGGGCTATGCTCAATCCTACGCGCTCTAATATCGGCATTATTTTAGAAAAATAAACACTCCCTTCGTCCCATACAGACATCGCAATCGCCTTGCTGCTATCTTCCAAAATGTGCGTGAGGTAATCAACCAAACAAGTGTCGGGCAAAGGAATAGGTGCCTCTATGATGCCTTTTATTACCGGTGCGGCAATGCCCACAACTTTGATAATCTTAGCCAATTGGGCATCCCTAAACTTAATGGTGTTGCCGCCTTGCATAGCATATTGATGCCGTGTATCCCGCACCCACTCAAAATGTATGCCTGCTTTTTTGATAGCAACTTTGATGTAGGTATCGTAAGGCTCATCAACAAAATTATGGTAGAATTGAGCACTATCTGTAATAGAAACTACTTGATGCCTCTCCTCCAGAGTTAGTATAACGGGGTTGTTGGCTACCTCGTTTTTGTTTTTGTAAAACAGCGTGTCGCCATTTAGTTGGCACAGCAACATACTGTCGCTCAAATTCAATGCAAAACTTTTGTCGATGACCTTTCTCACAATGGAGAGCGAATTTATACTTGTTATCATTGCCGTATTTTTGACTATGAACTCTCCCTTATTTTCCATTATCCAATCGGATAAAAACTTGGCATTGTGCTGTATTTTTGCACCCGAAAGGATATTAGATAAAATATCTATTTGATAAAAATTGGTGGTGTCGATATGCAGGTCTTCTTTGGCGGCATTGGTTATCAACCATAGACCACGCTTTTCGCCTGTTCGGTCAAATATCTTTTTTGCGCCCATATACAAATGGTCTGGAAATAGATACACCACTGTGTTGTTCAACAATCCCTCTTGCTCCAAAAAACGAATAAAATCTTCCACCAACCAATCGGTTGCCTCTGCTGCCATTTCAAGGTTGGTGCGATGCAGAGCCACATATTGCCGCATTCTATCATCCAGCATCGCATCGGGAGTATGCGTTTGGAGCGTGGCAAGAAACATCATAAAAGGCTGCGCGGCATTGTTCTGCTGCCGATTTTGGATAATGCTTTTGGCTTCTGCAAACAAATCTTTGTCATAAACTCCGCCACCAAGCAATACATCATATTTGTTGTCAAAATTTTTGTCAAGTATATGATTTACACCAAAAGCATTCAAAATATCTCTTGTGCCTGCAAAATCCGCATCATTGGACAAGTGATAGGTTTCGTATCCGCACTGCGATAGCACATCTGCCATACTCACAAGTTTGCTCTTGCTCACATTTTGAAAAAAATCGTTGCCTTGCCCCACAAAAAATGCAGGCAATCCCGTAAAAACTGTGTACAGCGAAGCACACGTCCAACCGCTCCCGTCGTTTTGCTCCATATTGTAATAGTTCCACTCGTGCATCCGTCGGTGGAGATTGGGTGTAAGGTGCTTGTTGGCATCGTGCAAAAATGCACGCTCAAAACTCTCCAACGAAAGTATGATGATGTTTTTGCCCGCGCACGAAACCTGCAAATCCTCTTTTGGGGTGAACATTCGTAAATCTCCTTTCGCCGAGGCGGTCAAAATGGTGGCTACCTCCTTTAACTTGCGCCCCATCCCACCCTGCGGTAGTGCCAACGCCAACAGGCAGGCAACGCAAACAAGCGATTTTAAGATAATTTCGTACCCCCCCCTATAATTAACATTATTTAACGACTTGATTTTCAACCTGCTCGTGAAAAACAGCGCGTAGGGTACGGCAAGCAATAGCAAGATGGCAGCCGACACAAGTAGCGTAAAACCTCCTGCCATCGACAGCGAGTTGGGGCTAAAGTGCACGTAGTACTTATAGTCAATGAAAGAATTGCCTATATACAGCGACGACACCTGCATGCAAAAGAATACACCACACAAAATAGCCAGTGCAATGCGCAGATATTTGTTCGGCACCACCGAGATAACTATCCACGACACTCCCAGCAGTGCCACTAAGCCCAGCATCGCCATCGGGCGGTCGTAGAAGTAAAGTACCGATAGTCCCACTGCCAGCAGGCTCAACCGTTTTGTCCACTTTGTTAAGGCGACTTGCTTCACGCCCATTACCCAATGGTATAATTTTTCTGAGAGAGGTCCCAGAGTTTTACGGTAAATAAGAGCAAGAGCAAGAGCAAGAGCAAGAGCAAGAGCAAGATGAATCAATGCCACTATGTACACCCAGCCGTAGGAACTGTTTCGGGCAAAGTCAAGGGTGAGCGAGCGCAGCGGTCCGTTGATGAGGAACAGGAACATACTGATGCTGCCCGCAAACAGCAGGCATTTGGCAACTACGTTTTTGCCGGATTTGAACAAGAGGGGATGAATGGCAGCCAGCAGCAGCACAGTGATGGCAAAAAAGTTGAGCGGCCACGCATACTGCGAAACATTGGCAAGTATGAACACTCCCGCCACAATCCATATATGCTTGGCTCGCACCTTCAACTCGGGCAGCGAAGCCAAGCCTATACCCAGCAAAAATTCGGGCAGGTGCCCCACGAAGTTGCCAAAAAGGGGAACTTTATACGCTGCTGCCAACGGCATAAGGGCAAAAATGAGCACGTAGGACACTGCCAGCAACAGCACAAAGCCCATTGTGCGCTGCCTTTGTATGTAACTCCACAGAGGCGGAAACAGAAAATACAACTGAAAAATCAAACTGAAAAACCACCACGGACCCACCCAAGCGGTGAGCGTATTCCACGAGAAGTTATTGGTCATAAGTAGCGCGTTCAGCGCATTAGTGCCAACGGTAGCCAACGGCACATGCTGATAAAAAACATTAAAGCAACCCACCACCACGATGCCCAGCAGCAGCAACGAGTAGAGTTTTATCACCCTGCGCCAAATGTAGCCTTTGTAGCCGATTTTGCTGTGTCCTGCGTACTGCGCTGCCAACCCATAGCCGCTGGCAAAAATAAATAACACCACGCCAAAATGACCAAAGTAGGAAAACAGCCCTGCCAAAATGGAGGACGGGTCATCGACAATGGTACTCCACAGCCGCTCCAGCGTAGCGAAACTGTAGCCCCACTCATTTTCACTCACAGGGCTGAGCCAATGCAAAAAATTGTGCAACACTATCATCAAAATAGCCACACCCTTGATGATGGATATTTGATTTTTGTTGAGGTTAAAAAAAGATTTTTCCATAAGCGCTATCATTCATTAGTCATAACCATTTATAAATGTGTATTTTGTAGAAATCCGTGCAAAAGTACTAAAAAAATAAATGTACTTAAAAATTGTTTGATTTTTTTTGATTATTTTTTTTGTACCTTTGTGATATTATTATGTAATAATATAGCACAAAAACTTTATGCAAATAAAATTATCAAAGTGGTGTGTGTGTGTGGCAGCAATGCTATTGATGGGCACGGTTGCAGTGGCGCAGAGCGAGCACAGCATTCGCAATTTTGACTTCAAAATAAAAGCAGGTTCCAACATTGGAGGTACTGCGCCAATGGGCATCCCTGCACAGATTCGTGAAATCAAAACTTTTAACCCACTCATTTCGTTGAGCATTGAAGCCAATGCTATTTATTGGCTGTCGCCCAAAGTGGGCGTGTTCACAGGCCTGCGCTTTGAAAACAAAGGAATGACCACCCAAGCGCGTGTCAAAGAATACAACGTGCGGCTCAAACAAGACGATGGCGAAGTGTCGGGATTGTTCACAGGCGAGGTCGAAACCAAAGTCAAAAATGGTTACTTGAACATTCCGCTGGCGTTTTATTTTTGCTGGTTGTCGTCGTTCAATGTGCATTTTGGAGGCTACTATGCCTACCTGCTCGACCCCTCGTTTACAGGCTCTGTATATGATGGATACTTGCGCACAGGTGCAGTGGGGCAAGAGTACAATATGGATATGCCCAAGGAAAATCCTTCGTATTATGATTTTTCTAACGAACTCAACAAGCACGATTTTGGATTGCACGGCGGCATCGAATGGAATGTTACACGCCATTTTTTGCTTTCATTTGACCTCAATTGGAGCATCCATCGCATATTCCCAAAATCGTTTACAGGAATGAATATCGCGATGTATAATGTGTATGGAAATTTGGCGTTTGGCTACAAATTTTAATTAACAAATTACAGAAAAATACGATGAAACATTTTACTTGTGTGCGTGATATACCTAATTTGCCTGCCGCATTGGCATTGGCAAAAGAGGTCAAAAAAACACCTTTTGCGTGGGACGCGCTGGGCAAAAATAAAACTATGCTGCTCGTGTTTTTCAATTCGAGCCTGCGCACGCGCCTGAGCACGCAACGTGCGGCAATGAATTTGGGGATGAATACTATTGTGCTCGACATTCAGCAAGGTGCGTGGAAGTTAGAAACAGAGCGGGGTGTAGTGATGGACGGCGACAAGCCCGAACATATTTTGGAAGCAATTCCTGTAATGGCTTGCTATGCCGACATCATTGGGGTGCGCTCTTTTGCTCGCTTTGAGAGCCGCACCTACGACTACAACGAAACCATCTTGCAGCAATTTATTCAACTATCGGGCAAACCTGTGGTGAGTATGGAAGCCGCCACCCGCCATCCTTTGCAGAGTTTTGCCGATGTGATTACTATTGAAGAATATAAAAAAACTGCGCGACCCAAAGTGGTGCTTTCGTGGGCACCTCACCCCAACGCCTTGCCGCAAGCCGTTCCTAACTCATTTGCCGAATGGTGCAATGCAATGAATTACAACTTTGTGATGACCCATCCGGAGGGCTACGAATTGGATGCACAGTTTGTTGGCAACGCCCACGTAGAATACAATCAAGCCAAGGCATTTGAGGGCGCCGATTTTATTTATGCCAAAAATTGGTCGGCTTATGCGGGTGATAATTATGGCAAAATTTTGAGCCGAGACAAGGCTTGGACTGTGGATACTGCCAAAATGCAATTGACCAACAACGCCTACTTTATGCACTGCTTGCCCGTTCGCCGCAATATGATAGTGAGCGATGAAGTGATAGAATCGCCGCAATCGCTTGTTATTCCTGAGGCTGCCAACCGTGTAGTGTCGGCACAAACTGTACTCAAAATGATATTAGAATCCTGCTAATTGCAAAAAAAAACTATATATTGTATAGCCATTGCGCTACTCACGCTTTGCCCAAATTGCTTGTTGGGGCAAGATAAAAAGCCGTTGTTCCGCCGCTCTATTTTTTCGGATATGCCGCCTATGTCCACCAATGAGCGTTCCACAAAAATTCTTTCCAACACAGATTACGACTACGGGCGGCGTGTGCACTTTGGTTTTGCCTTTGATTTTGGGGTTTTAGACTATAATATCACTTCTTCCAAAACGGCGCACGGCAACACTCGCCCCGAAGATAACCGCCAATATACCTACTTTGTGGATATGTCCACTCCAAGTTTTGCGTGGGGAGTTACTGCCCTAATGGACGTGCGCATCAATTACTCATTCAGTTTTAGAATGCAGTTGGGTCCTATGTTTGGCGCACGCAAAATAACTTTTTTTGACCTCAACCAAGATGTACAACGCACTATGCTCGTAGAGTCGGTGTTGTTGGATATGCCTTTGTTACTCAAGTACAAAGCCTTGCGGCACAGCGACCTGCGACCTTACCTTATTGCAGGCATAATACCCTATGTGGACGTTTCATCGTTCCGCAAATTCAACGAAGATAAGGGTGTTTACATTGGCACTAATGCTTTTGACATTGCTGCTACTGCGGGTTTTGGCGTTGACCTCTATTTCAATTTTTTCAAACTATCCATAGAGGGCAAATATGTGAATGGTTTTGTGAATAACATTTCAAAAAAAGCCTTGGTGGGCTACGAACAATATCCCGCTGCCATTGACAAAGCCTACGCACGCTACTTTGTATTTTCGCTTGTGTTTGAGTAGCAGGCGTAATTTTTCTTTTTGTTAGGACAAATCTAAATTTCGGTAAACCAACAAACCGCAATTTTCAAATAGGAGTGAAAACGAGTCGCCTTTTGCCTCGTTGAGCGAGCCTTGCCACCACGATGTGAGGGTGCGGTTTTGCAGAGGATACCGTAATCCACGTGTAGTAATTTTTGCATCGGATTGTAGTGCAAACAGCGAAACTTGTTGCCCTGCGCGGCTTTCCAGCGTTGCACTTTGGTGGAGTGCAACAAAAACTCCGTAGTTGGTAATGAGTTGTACGTTGGTGTGCGCGGCGTATTGTGCCAATAGCGAAATGTTACCCAAAGTATGGTCTTCGCGCTTGCCGGTGGCACCCAAAATAGTGATGTCGCCGTAATTTTGTTGCCTGCAAAAATTTACCGCTTTGGTCAAATCGTTAGTGTCTTGTTCGGTAACCTGATGAATGATAGCAGCAAACTGCTTGCGCCGTGCCGCCGACAGCGAATCCATATCGCCCACAATGGCAGTAGGAGTAAGGTGGTTTTGCAACAAATTTTCTGTTGCGCCATCGCAGCACACAATAGTTTTTGCCTCCTGCAAAATTTGCAATGCAATAGGATGCGTCGGAAAATCGCCATCGGCCAAAATCACTGTGGGGTAGTGTTGAATGAGCGGAAAGTAAGGCATAATTTTTTGAATTTAATTCAGATACTGCGCCGTATAACTTTTTTTGCACCTGCAAATTTCCTTGGGGCTGCCTGCACATAAGATTTTTCCGCCTTCGGCACCGCCTTCGGGTCCCAAGTCTATGATGTGGTCGGCTGATTTGATGACATCCAAGTTGTGCTCAATGACCACAATGGAGTTGCCGTTGTCGGCTAACTTGTGCAGGATGCCCAAGAGGATGCGCACGTCCTCAAAATGCAAGCCTGTGGTGGGTTCGTCAAAAATATAGAGGGTGTTGCCGGTCTCTTTTTTGGACAATTCTGCTGCCAATTTTACCCGCTGGCTCTCGCCGCCCGATAGGGTAGTGCTGGCTTGTCCCAACTTGACATACCCCAAACCTACGTCATTTAAGGCTTTGAGATGACGGCGAATGCTGGGGTTGTGCTCAAAAAATGCCACGGCTTGCTCAATGGTCATTTCGAGCACGTCGTTGATATTTTTGCCGCGAAAGTGCACGGCGAGTGTCTCGTTGTTGTAACGCTTGCCGTTGCAGGTTTTGCAGGTAACATACACGTTGGGCAAAAAATTCATTTCGATGGTTTGCACGCCCGCGCCCTTGCAATCTTCGCAACGCCCGCCTTTGATGTTAAACGAAAAACGCCCTGCGGTGAAGCCTCTAATTTTGGCATCCGGCGTGGTTTCAAACAACTTGCGAATGTCGCCAAAAACGTTGGTATAGGTGGCAGGGTTGGAGCGCGGCGTGCGCCCAATGGGCGACTGGTCAACCTCTATCACTTTGTCAATAAAATCAATGCCTTCAATAGATTTGTAGGGCAAAGGCTCTTTGTGCGAACGATAAAAATGTTGGCTCAAAATGGGTTGCAATGTGTGGTTGATGAGGCTCGATTTGCCGCTGCCCGACACGCCTGTGATGCAAATGAATTGACCCAAAGGCAACTCCAGCGTAACATTCTTCAAATTGTTGCCTGTAGCCCCTTGCAGCACAATTTTGTTGCCATTGCCTGCGCGCAATTGAGCAGGGGCATCTATGGTTTTTTTGCCCAAAAGATATTGCAAGGTGAGCGACGGTTTTTCATTCTTTGTAGCGGCGATTTTTTGTTGCAATTGAGGCGGCTTGCCTTGATACACAATTTTTCCGCCGTGTGCTCCTGCGCCCAAACCCACGTCCACCAACCAATCGGCGGCGCGGATGGTTTCTTCGTCGTGCTCCACCACTATCACGGTGTTGCCTTCGTCGCGCAGTTTTTTGAGCGAGGCAATCAGTTTCCTATTATCGCGCTGATGCAAGCCTATACTTGGCTCGTCGAGAATATAAAGCACGTTCACCAAC
This sequence comes from Bacteroidia bacterium, assembly GCA_025996715.1. Lineage (GTDB taxonomy): Bacteria > Bacteroidota > Bacteroidia > Bacteroidales > UBA932 > BNTQ01. The sequence goes on from BNTQ01000023.1 coordinate 21,007, forward strand.
TTAGAACCTATTTGCGTTGCCAACCGAATGCGTTGGCTCTCGCCGCCCGAAAGCGTGCCGCTGCCTCGGCTGAGCGACAAATAGCCCAATCCTACTTCCATCAAAAACGACAATCGGTTGCAAATTTCTTTCACTATTTCGGTAGCGATTAACTGCTGGCGTTTGTTGAGTTTTGGCAGCAAGTGCGCAAACCATTCACTCAAACTTGCAATGTCCATTTGGGTCAATTCTGCAATGTTTTTGTCGGCGATTTTGAAGTACAGCACCTCCTCTTTGAGGCGTGCGCCATGGCAATGCGGGCAAGTGCGGTACACAAAATTTCGTTCATCCAAGGCTTCTGCTTCATCGTCCGTTTGCGAATGCTGCGAGAGATAACTCACCACGCCCTCAAAATTGAGGCAGTATGACGACGGCATTCCCCAAGCATTGCCGTCGATGCGAAAACCCTCCTGCGTGCCGTACAGCACGGCTTGCAGCCCTTCGTCGGATATTTTGTCGATGTGTTCGCGCAGCGTAAAACCATATTTTTTGCCAATGGCATCCAATTGTGCAAAAAGAAAGTTGTTGCGCTCTTTGCCAAGCGGGACAATGCCTCCCTGCGCTATGCTTTTTTTGCGGTCGGGAATAATTTTGTCGATATTCACCTCGGCGGTTACGCCCAAACCGTTGCAAAATGGGCAAGCCCCTTGCGGCGAGTTGAACGAAAAACTATGCGGAGCAGGCTCATTGTAAGAGATGCCGGTGGTGGGGCACATCAGGTGGCGGCTATAATAGCGGAGTTCGTTGCTCTCGGCATCCAATGCCATCATAGTGCCCTTGCCCTGCTGCATCGCAGTGTCGATGGAGGTTTTGAGACGTTTCAATTCTTGGCTGCCGGGAATAATTTTGTCAATTACCAATTCTATGAAGTGAATTTTGTAACGGTCAAGTTTCATTCGCGCTTTCATTTCTTGCACTTCGCCGTCGATGCGGGCACTGATGTATCCCTTGTGCCGCAACGATTCAAAGAGTTCTTGGTAGTGCCCTTTGCGCCCTTTTACAATAGGTGCTAACAGTAAAATTTTTTTGCCTGCAAATTTTTCTATTATCAATTGTGCAATTTGTTCATCGGAATAGCGCACCATTTGTTCGCCGGTATTCTTAGAGTAGGCAATGGATGCGCGGGCAAACAGCAGGCGCAAAAAGTCGTAAATTTCGGTGGTAGTGCCCACCGTAGAGCGCGGATTTTTGGAAGTAGTTTTTTGCTCAATGGCAATCACAGGGCTGAGTCCCGTTATTTTTTCGACATCGGGGCGTTCCATTCCGCCCATAAATTGCCGCGCGTATGCCGACAGCGTTTCAATGTAACGGCGTTGCCCTTCGGCATAGATGGTATCAAATGCCAGCGATGATTTTCCGCTGCCGCTCAATCCTGTAATCACTGTGAGCGACTGGCGCGGAATGGTTACATCCACATTTTTGAGATTGTGCACCCTTGCCCCTATAACTTCTATTTTTGTTTCTTCCATTGTAAAAAAAATCTAACTTGTGATAATGCTGAGAACTTGACGTTCATTCATTTTTATGGAATCCGATTCATAATATCTATCATTTGTTTTGCGTTTTCTTTGTAACCCGCTTCTTCGTAAATTTGTGCCATTAGTCCGTATGCGGGTTTAAAATTTTTGCGCACATGCAACAATTTATAGAGACACTGCAAGGCATCGTTGGGCTTGCCTTGCTCCACATAAATGTTGGCTGCCAACCACAATCCGGATATGTCACGGATATTGAGTTGGGTAATAGTATGGGCGGCTCTTAACGCATTTTTGAGGTCGTCGTTGGCTATGTAGAGCGTTGCTAAGTGGTTAAATGCCGATGGATTACCTCTATTGAAAGATGTCCAATGTTTTGCCAACAGCAGTGCACTATCAACGTTTTGCCGGTCTTTGTAGATAGTAATTAGGTCGTTCAGTGCTTGCTCGTTGTGGTCATCGTGTTTTAATGCTTTTTTTAAATAGTCAATGGCTTCACTCGTTTGTTCGTTTTGCATAGCCAAATGCCCATAGTAGTCATTTCTATCCTCGCGTTTGAGCACAATGCCAATGGGCACGCCGTCCACCTTTACTTGATAGACAGTGTTTTGGGGTGGAAATGCTTTTTTGTTGCGCAAAAGTTCGGGATACATTCCTGTGATAGTGAATATTGCATAATCCCAATCGCTGTATCCACGCTCTTTCCATCGTGTAAATTCAATAGAAAAATCGGCAGTATCTTTGCGAAAAAAATACTTTACTATCTCAGGTGCCCACGTGGCAACCCTTATTTTGCGGGTGTTATCAGGTGTGCCATTTTGTTGCACATCGTGTTGTACCCACTCCGATAGTTCACGGCAAGAATGATAATAATAATCCATTTCGTAATTGCCATAAGCCCCCTTGATTCCACCCACAAAACGATTGAAATACACGTACTCGTAAGGATGATTTTTTATTGTAAAAATAATAGGGTTGAGCAGCAACAAAAAGGGTAGGGCAGTGAGCATTATTTTTGCATATTTATTTTTGACCATGTCCGTCAATGCACAAAATCCCAATCCCGCAGCCACTACCATGGGGGGATAAACAAACAACGAATGCCGCCATCCTCCGTAAACATTGGCACCCGTATAGGCTATCCAAAATATAGGAAAAATAAATGAAAAATAAACAACAAAAGTAGCCCAACGGTTTTCCTTTTTTAGTCCTCCCATAGTGAGATAGACAATTGCTCCAATGATGACAGCAATGGGGCTTGTGATTAAAATATATTTTGGGGTATAGTACCATGGCAGCAAATCTGACCATAGTATGTGTCCCTCAAAAACTTGCTGCATAAACAAACCAAATTGCGACATCTCGGCATAAGCAAACTGTACATTTTTGATGGGGCTGACTATTGCAAAGGGCCACAAGAGTACCCCCAATACATAGCCTCCCACAACGATAGCCAAACCGTATAACAGCATTTTACCCCATAATTTTATAGGAAATGGTGCGCTTATTTTGTTTGCTTCTTCTCCCTCATTTTTTATTTTTTTTGCTTCTTGTTTTTTTTGATTGTGCCGCTCATTAATAAGGTAACACAAGGCAAACAATCCAAAAAAGGCAATCAGCAACAGCCCTCCCACGCGCACGCCAATTGCCAGCCCAATGCTCACCGAAAGCATGATGCAGATTTTTTTTGACGGATTTGGAAACGTTTGTAGAAATCTAAAAATAAAGTAAATCCCCATCATCATTGTGGCGGCAAAGGGAATGTCTTTGAGGTTGTTGAACGAATGTCCCAAATAAAGCGGCGAAAAAAACAGCAACACTGCAGTCATAATTGCCGCCAGCCATTTCTTGCGTATCCTGTAAGCCAACAGTGATGCAAATAAAATACCCAACCATCCAAAGAGGGCATTCACTGTATGTCGTACCCATAAAATATCTTCTATAGGTAACATTTTGGCTATCAGTAGCGAGATGTTATCTGCCAATTGTCCATATTGGTGCAGGTTTTCGTCTCGTCCGGTGGGGGTAACGGCAAGCGTATCTTTGCCCAAGGTTTGGTAAAATCTCAAAACATTTTCTGCTTGCGACATGTGCATAGGTTCGTCGCCCGACATGCCGGCATTGCGGCTGAGCAAGGGCAATGCAAAAAATGAAAAAACAAGGATAGCAAAATATACCCAAAAATCAAGGTCGTGCTTGTGATATAAAAACAATTTTTTCATTCTAAAAATCTTTATCAAATACAATTATCACATCATCTATACTGCTGCCGGATTGGCTCTGCTGTTGTTTTTTGGGCGGCGGTGGAGTGATTGCCTTTTGCTTTTTGGGTTGAGTTGCCGGTTGGCTTTTTTGCTCCTTTGCTTTCACTGCGGGCTTTGCCGTGGGTGCTTTGAGCAAACGCCCTGCGCCCACATAGTATTTTTTCCAATACGATTCATCCAAATGGTTAATCCGTACTCCTTGCGAACTGCTGGCGTGCACAAAATTACCTCTTGAAATATAGACGCCCACGTGCGACATTTTTTTTTCTTTGTTTGAAAAAAAAACAATATCCTCACTATGTAAATTTTTTTTGCTTATGATGTGCTGCAATTGCTTGGGCATGGTAGAGGTGGTGCGAGGCAGCGTAAGGTTGTGTGCCTCTTTATACAGTGCGCAAACCAAGGCAGAGCAATCCACTCCGCGTTTTGTGCTGCCGCCCCATTTGTACGGCGTGCCCATCCATTGGTCGATGGCTTCAATGAATTTTTTGTCTTCGCTGCCGGTGAGTTCTATTCCCCATTTTTGTGAATAGTGTCGGTAAAAGTCGGCATTGACCGTCTTTTGCGAAATTCCACAAGAAGCCAACAAAAGCAACAAGGGCAAGTAAAATACTATATTTTTGAAGTACCGCAATATCGTAAACTATTGATAATCAAACCTTAGATGTTTTCAATTTGCATTTTATATCAATGCTTGCGCCATTCTGCGCGGGCGCAAATGTACTACTTTTTTTTGATTTTTGCGAATAAAATAATACCTTTGTAACTAAATATCACCCATAAATTCTAACAATGCCGCTTTCATTGTTCATTGCAAAACGCTACTTGTTTGCCAAAACTTCGCACAACGTTATCCATTGGGTGTCGTTGATTAGTGCGGTGGGAATGGCTGTGGGGGCGTTTGCGCTCATAGTGGTGCTCTCGGTGTACAACGGAATGGATAGTTTTGTGGGCAAACTGTACAGTACACTCTCGCCGCCCCTCAAAATTACGGCTGTGCAAGGCAAAGTTTTTGATTTGCAAAATGTTGATATACAACAAATTGTGAATACAGAAGGGATAATTGCCTACTCTGCCTCATTAGAAGAAAATGGGCTGTTAAAATATAATGACAAACTGCACATTGCCACGCTGTGCGGGGTGGACGATGTTTTTTTGGAGCAATCGGGCATCGCGCAAACTTTGGTGGAGGGCGCGCCCATATTGCAACAAGGCGATGTGAGTTGTGCCATTGCAGGGCGCACCATTGCGCAAACACTCGACTTGCATCCGCAATTTTTGGAATTGCTGTGGATTTACCTGCCGCAACGCGGCAAACAAGTGAGCACGCTCAACATTGAAAACGCATTCAAACGCACCCACCTGCGCACCACCGGCGTTTTTTCGGTCGAAATGGAAAGCGATGCCCGCTATGTGTTTGTGCCGCTTGCCTTGATGCAAAATTTGCTCAACTACGAGCACGAGGTCAGCAGTTTGTCGCTTTATTTGCAGCCGCAAGCAGACGAAAAAAAAGCACAGCAAGTGATACAAAAAATAGTGGGCAATTCCTTGAAGGTGCAAACCAAAGCCGAGCAAAATGACTTGCTCTACAAAATGATGGCGAGCGAAAAATGGGCGATTTTTTTCATTCTCATTTTTGTACTTTTGGTAGCATCTTTCAATTCGATAGGCTCGCTCACGATGCTCATTTTGGAAAAGAAAAAAGATATTGGCACGCTCTATGCGCTGGGCGCGCAATCACGCTGGCTGGGGCGCATTTTTGTTTCGCAAGGCATGATGATAGCCGTGCTGGGATGTACGGCAGGTGTGGTTTTGGGGCTATTGACTTGTGGGCTACAAATTCATTTCAAAATCATTAAACTCACCGGCAATTTTTTGTTAGATGCCTACCCTGTGCAAGTGCAGGCAGGCGACATTGTGTTGATATTTGCAGTTGTAATGTTCATTGGCTACGTCGCATCCTTGCTGCCTGTGCGGTTTTTGCTGCGTGCCTCCAAAACAAATCAAAATTCTACAAAATGAAAAATATATTTTTTATCGCGCTCTGTGTGTGCTCGTTGACGGCAAAGGCACAGTATGAAATCACCGTAAACATAGACGGGCTACGGGATTCTGCCATTTATTTGGGCTACTATTTTGAGGACAAACGCTATGTGATAGACAGTGCCAAAATTGACAAAAAAGGCAAGGCAGTTTTCAAAAGCAAGGAGGCTATTGACAAAGGAGTTTATTTTATAGGCTTGCCCAAGCGCACTGCCATTGACTTTTTGATGACCCACGAGCCAAAATTTTCGATTGTTGCTGCTCGTCCGTATTCATTGGATAAGTTGCAATTCAAAAATTCGCCCGACAATGTGCAATTTTTGGACTATCAGCGTTTTTTGCAAAAGCAACAGCGCAAGATGCAGATGCTGCGGCAGCAAAAAACGAACAACGAAAAGGGCGCAAAAGATTCTGTGGATATTTACAATGCCCAAATCAAAAATATAGATGAGACTACCAAAAAATACATCCATTCGTTGATGAGTAACAACAAAGGCTCATTTTTGCAGCATATTTTGTCGGTTTTGCAAGCCCTCGAATTTCCCGATTTTGTGATGGATACAAACATTGCCAATCAAGATTCTGTGCTGCAAAGACATCGCCTGCAATATATTTGCAAACATTATTTTGACCCTATTAATTTTGCCGAAGATGGTCTCATTCGCACGCCATTTTTTGCTGCTCGCATCGACGATTTTTTCAAAAATATCATTTCGCCTGCGCCCGATACGGTTATCAAATACGTGGATGTTGTGCTGAACAAGGCAAAACCCAACAAGGAAATGTTTCGCTATCTTACCGAACATTTTTTTGTCTATTATCAAAAATCACCAATAATGTCGCACGATGCAGTGATAATGCACATTGTGGACAATTACTACTTGAATGGTGTAGCCGATTGGACCACTGCCGAGCGTTTGCAAGTTATCAAAGTGCAAGCCGACAGGCTGCGTCCCACCTTACTTTTGCAAAAAGCACCCGATTTATTGTTGCAAACTTTGGATGGAAAATTTATTTCGCTGCACGAAGTTAATGCTGCCTACACCATCCTGTTTTTCTTTGAACCCGATTGTTTGCATTGCCAAAAAGAAGCCCCCAAACTATGGGAAACCTACCAAAAGTTTCGCGACAAAAACGTGGAAGTATGGGCAGTGTATGCCGATTACAATCGTGCCGAGTGGAACCGGTTTGTGAACATCGACCATCACTACAATTGGCTCAACCTGTGGGACGGCGTAGAGGGCAAATCGCTCTCAACCGGCGCCGACACTACCTATTCGCTGGGCAGCAATTTCAGATATTTGTACAATGTGGACAGCACTCCGCTCATCTTTTTGTTGGACAAAGATAAGCGCATTGTTGCCAAACGTATCAGCATCGAAACCTTAGAAAAGATATTGGATGAAAGAACAAAAATAGCACCTTAAAAAAAAATTGTACAAAATTTTACTTTGAATTTGCTTTTTTGTAACTTTTTTTTACCTTTGTCCTCTATGTTTTGTTTATTTTCACTTAAAATGAATGTATTATGAAAAAAATTTATGTAATCGTTTGTGCAATAAGCGCCATAGCGTTAGCGTCGTGTGGCAGCAGCAAACCTGTGTCGGTAGTTGCCGAGAGCGGCGCCAAGGAAGTGTCTGTACCTTGCAGCGATATGTTCACCGACAAAGACTTTTTTAGAGGGCAAGGCAGCGGAACCAGCAAAGACCTCAACACCGCCCGCGAAAAAGCCCGTATGGTAGCCAATGCAGAGTTGGCAGGGAGCGTTTCAACGCTCATCAAACAAGTGGGCGAGCGTTATGTGAACGATGCAGGGCAAAACCCCGCCGATTTTGCCACCACCTACGAGTCGCTCACCAAGCAGGTAGTGAGCCAAACCATTAGCAATGTGCGCGTGGCTTGCAACAAGTCCACGCAAACCAAAGACGGGATGTACATTGTGTATTTGGCAGTGGAGGCAAGCAAAGACGAGATATTTGCGACAATAGATAGGGCGGCGGCTGCCGACAAAAAAATAGAAACACTCTACGACCGCGAAAAATTCCGTGCCAACTATAATGAAGAAATGGAGGCTTTTGCCAAAAATCGTGGAAGATAAGTTTAGATACTCATTACTTGATACCTGATATTGACACTTGTGAAGCATAAATTGTTGTGGATGCACTGCGCCTCTGTGTTGGGGGTGGCGGTGTTTTCTGTTGTGCAGGCAACAGCCCAATTGGATGTGCAAATGAGTCAGTATATGTTCAATGGCTTGGTGCTAAGTCCTGCGCACGCCGGCGAGCACGAGGCACTCAATGTACAAGTGTTGTATAGGCAACAATGGTTAGGCGTGCAGGGTGCTCCCAACACGCAAATTATTTCGGTAGATGCGGCAGGTAGTAACGGAACAACAGGCTGGGGAATTATTTTGATGCGCTACAACATAGGCAGCCTCAACAATATGGGTGCCTACGCCAACTACGCATTTCGCCTGCGGCTCAATGACCTCAACGACCGTTTGTGCTTTGGATTGGCAGCCGGAATGATACAAAACTCATTTGCCCGCTATGACCAAGGAGCATTGGGTGGATTTGGGCAAAACTTGTACGACAACCAGTTGGATGATATTTTGAACAACGAAAAACCTTTTTATATGCCCGACTTCAAGGTGGGTATTATGTACGAAATGCAAGATATTTTTTATGTAGGTTTGTCGGCTAATAATTTGGGCAGTTTTTTGACAAAAAAAGAGGATTCCACTTTGGTAGTGCAAGCACCCCTACTGAGCATCAACGGAGGAGGCAATATCCCATTGAACAACAATTGGTCGCTGCGCCCTGCCTTTCTTTATTCGCAACCTGTGGGCAGAATGCTGCCCAAGGCGGTGTCGGGCGAGAGTAGCAGCCTGCGGTTGTTTCCGCCTGTGGGCACCTTGGATATAAGTTTGGCGGCGGTGCTCAAAGAGCGGTTTTGGTTAGGGGCTACCTACCGTATGGGCATAGGCGGCAAGTCGGTCTATAACGCGATAGTAGCCATGGCAGAGGTGTGGATAACGCCTTCGATTCGCCTTGGCTATGCCTACGATTTTTCGCTCAAGTTTGTGGGTATGCAACAAGGCACCCACGAAATTTCGTTAGGATTTACACCCTTCAAAAAGGTGGTGAGATATAGGAGTGCGAAGGACTTTTGATAATTGAGAGTTGAGAATGGAGAGTTGAGAATGAATAATGAACAATGAAAAATGAATTATAAAAACCATATATTTGACCGCTTCAAAGGCTGGCTGGGTTTGCTGTTGCTGACTTGCTTGCCTATGGTAGGTTGGGCGGACTGGGCGTTTGACGATGCGGCAGGTTTCATTTATATGAAATATACTATTACTGAAAATGATGTAGTGAGTGGTACAGGTCCGCAAGGAGTGGGAACAGAAATTACGGTCAGGAGTGAATTTGAGACAGGGGCTGGAGTAGCATTGTGCACGGACAAGCAACTTACTGACGACGAAGGATGGATAAATTACCAAATTGCTTGTCCTG
>BNTQ01000024.1 GCA_025996715.1 Bacteroidia bacterium
CAACGTGTACGGCTTGGGCTATGGCTTTAGGGTACTGCGTTGGTTAGAGGTGGGGGCGGAATTTAACTACTTTCAAATTCAGAGAGATTGGACCTTATACCACAACCCGAATGGTCCCCAAGAAGCCATTCAGCGGTTCCATTTTCTGCAGACTTCGTTCAATCTATTTTTTCTTTACCTCAATAGAGAGCATACCGATTTATACTCAGCCATTGAGGGCGGTAAAATGTATTTATGGAACAATAGCGCAAAATTGCACCTCAAAAACCCCGAAAGTCCGGCAGGAACAATAAGTGCTCAACTATGGTTGATAGGCTATCGCTATAAATACCAATGGTTTACAGTGGGTGCCGGTTTTGGTTATGGCACGCAGGGCATTTTGCGATTTGATGTAGGGCTGAGGTTGTAAAAAAATAAAATCAGGTATTATCGAGTGCTTTTTCTAAATAGGTTCGCAATTCTTGCTCGGATATATTGCTCACAATTTTGCCGGTTTCTGCAAATGAAATTTCGCCGGTTTCTTCCGATACCACCACCACCACTGCATCGCTGGCTTCGCTAATGCCAATGGCAGCGCGGTGCCGCATCCCATAGTGAGCGGGCAAATCCAATTGGTCGGTGGAGGGCAGCACGCAACGTGCGGCAACAATAATTTCATTTTCAATAATCACCGCGCCATCGTGCAAGGGCGAATTTTTGAAGAATATATTTTCGAGCAAACGGTTGCTGGTAACCGCTCCAATGGCATCACTATTGCTTGTATAGTGGCTCAGTGTAGCCTTGCGCCTAATGACAATGAGTGCTCCCGTTTTTTTGGCGGACATATTGCGTGCCGCTTTGGCAATGGCATCAATGTTGACGCGAATGGGTGTTTTTTGCTTGTGCCGGATGTTTTTTATCGAAAACCGATAGTGGGTATATTGCGTGCCAATGTACAACAAAAACCGCCGCACTTCTTGCTGAAACACAATGATGAGTGCCAGCACGCCCACACTCAATATCTGCCCCAAAATGGTGCTCAACAAGTCCATTTTGAACGCTTTGACAATGAACCACAAGCCATAAATGGACAGCACTCCAATGAAAATGTTGATAGCCACCGTGCCCTTGATGAGTTTGTACACCTGATACAACAGCATTGCCACCAGCACGATGTCAATAATATCTAATATGCGAATTTCAAAAAACACTTTGCGTTATTGTAAATGGTGAATAATTGGAGACTTGTTCATGGAGCGTAATGGCTTGGCTGGCGGCACGCACATCGTGCACGCGCAAAATGGATGCGCCTTGTTGCAATGCCAGGGTGTTGAGCGCGGTGGTGCCGTTCAAAGCCTCTTCGGGTGAACATTGTAACGTTTTGTATATCAATGATTTACGAGACAATCCTGCCAACAATGGCAATCCCAAAATATGCAACTCGTTCATTCGGGCTAATAATTCAAAATTTTGTGCAGTAGTTTTGGCAAAGCCAAAGCCCGGGTCCACTATCAGGTCGGCAACGCCAAGGCTGTGCAGTTGCCGTATTTTTGCCGAAAAATAGTAGGTAATTTCGCCCAACAAATCGTCGTAGTGCGTAAGTTGCTGCATCGTTTGCGGCGTTCCGCGCGAGTGCATCAAAATGTAGGGAAGGTGCAATTGTGCTACGGTTGCAAACATAGCAGCATCCAATTCTCCACCCGAAATATCGTTGACAATAACGCTGCCAAATTTTTTGACCACCGCCCGCACCACCTCGCTACGAAAGGTGTCAATGGACACCACTACATCCGGAAATTTTTGGCGAATAATTTGCAACGCAAAAGTCAGCCGCTCTATTTCTTCGTCTGCCGCAACATCTGCGGCGTTGGGGCGCGTAGAGTAGGCACCCACATCCACCACAGCACCGCCTTGTGCAACAATTTGATGCGTGCGTGCAGCAATGCTGTCTGCCGAAGTGCAGCGGCTCTGGGCATAAAAAGAGTCTTCGGTAACGTTCAAAATGCCCATCACCAAAGGCTTTTCGAACGATAGCACCTGCTCGCCGCAGCGTATAGAGGAATGACTAATTTTCATTGTAATGATAGATAATTTGCAAAAATACATTACTTTTGTGAATTATTTTTATTTTACTACAAATTTTTATTATGCTTGTACAAGAAAATTTACCTTACAAGGTAGCCGACATTACGCTTGCAGACTGGGGTCGCAAGGAAATTGAAGTCGCCGAAAAAGAAATGCCGGGTTTGATGGCATTGCGCAAAAAATATGGCGCGCAAAAACCACTCAACGGCGTGCGCATTATGGGCTCGTTGCACATGACCATACAAACCGCTGTGTTAATAGAAACGCTAAAAGACTTGGGGGCTAACGTGCGCTGGTGCAGTTGCAACATTTTTAGCACACAAGACCACGCCGCCGCTGCCATTGCAGCAGCCGGAACGCCCGTGTTTGCTTGGAAAGGCGAATCGTTGGACGAGTATTGGTGGTGCACCGCAATGGCACTCTCGTTTGCCGACGGCAAAGGTCCCCAACTGATTGTGGACGATGGCGGCGATGCTACATTGTTGATACACAAAGGATTTGCAGCCGAAAAAGATGCTAAGGTATTGGACGTAACGCCCGGCAGCACCGAGGAAGGCTGCATTTTGAATTTGCTCAAAACGTTGTTGAAAGAAGATAATCAAAAATGGCATCGCACGGTGGCAGAGTGGAAGGGCGTTAGCGAAGAAACCACCACCGGCGTGCATCGCTTGTACCAAATGATGGACTGCGGCGAATTGTTGGTGCCCGCCATCAATGTAAACGATTCCGTTACCAAAAGTAAATTTGACAATCTCTACGGTTGCCGCGAAAGTTTGGCAGACGGCATCAAGCGCGCCACCGACGTGATGATTGCAGGAAAGGTAGTAGTGCGTAAGTTGCTGCATCGTTTGCGGCGTTCCGCGCGAGTGCATCAAAATGTAGGGAAGGTGCAATTGTGCTACGGTTGCAAACATAGCAGCATCCAATTCTCCACCCGAAATATCGTTGACAATAACGCTGCCAAATTTTTTGACCACCGCCCGCACCACCTCGCTACGAAAGGTGTCAATGGACACCACTACATCCGGAAATTTTTGGCGAATAATTTGCAACGCAAAAGTCAGCCGCTCTATTTCTTCGTCTGCCGCAACATCTGCGGCGTTGGGGCGCGTAGAGTAGGCACCCACATCCACCACAGCACCGCCTTGTGCAACAATTTGATGCGTGCGTGCAGCAATGCTGTCTGCCGAAGTGCAGCGGCTCTGGGCATAAAAAGAGTCTTCGGTAACGTTCAAAATGCCCATCACCAAAGGCTTTTCGAACGATAGCACCTGCTCGCCGCAGCGTATAGAGGAATGACTAATTTTCATTGTAATGATAGATAATTTGCAAAAATACATTACTTTTGTGAATTATTTTTATTTTACTACAAATTTTTATTATGCTTGTACAAGAAAATTTACCTTACAAGGTAGCCGACATTACGCTTGCAGACTGGGGTCGCAAGGAAATTGAAGTCGCCGAAAAAGAAATGCCGGGTTTGATGGCATTGCGCAAAAAATATGGCGCGCAAAAACCACTCAACGGCGTGCGCATTATGGGCTCGTTGCACATGACCATACAAACCGCTGTGTTAATAGAAACGCTAAAAGACTTGGGGGCTAACGTGCGCTGGTGCAGTTGCAACATTTTTAGCACACAAGACCACGCCGCCGCTGCCATTGCAGCAGCCGGAACGCCCGTGTTTGCTTGGAAAGGCGAATCGTTGGACGAGTATTGGTGGTGCACCGCAATGGCACTCTCGTTTGCCGACGGCAAAGGTCCCCAACTGATTGTGGACGATGGCGGCGATGCTACATTGTTGATACACAAAGGATTTGCAGCCGAAAAAGATGCTAAGGTATTGGACGTAACGCCCGGCAGCACCGAGGAAGGCTGCATTTTGAATTTGCTCAAAACGTTGTTGAAAGAAGATAATCAAAAATGGCATCGCACGGTGGCAGAGTGGAAGGGCGTTAGCGAAGAAACCACCACCGGCGTGCATCGCTTGTACCAAATGATGGACTGCGGCGAATTGTTGGTGCCCGCCATCAATGTAAACGATTCCGTTACCAAAAGTAAATTTGACAATCTCTACGGTTGCCGCGAAAGTTTGGCAGACGGCATCAAGCGCGCCACCGACGTGATGATTGCAGGAAAGGTAGTGGTAGTGTGCGGTTACGGCGATGTGGGCAAGGGCTGCGCGCACTCTATGCAACGCTACGGTGCCCGTGTGATTGTTACCGAAATTGACCCAATATGCGCGCTGCAAGCCGCTATGGAAGGCTTTGAGGTAAAGACCCTCGAAGAGGCATTGCCCGAAGGCAACATCTACGTTACCACCACCGGCAACTGCGACATCATTACTTTAGACCACATCAAAAAGATGCGCGACCAAGCCATAGTGTGCAACATCGGGCACTTTGACAACGAAATTCAGGTGGACAATTTGAACAACGAAAAAGGTGTCAAAAAAGTGAACATCAAACCGCAGGTGGACAAGTACGTTTTCCCTGATGGGCACAGCATTTACCTGTTGGCAGAGGGGCGTTTGGTCAACCTCGGTTGCGCCACCGGACACGCTTCGTTTGTGATGAGCAACTCATTCACCAACCAAACTCTGGCGCAAATAGACCTGTGGCAAAACCAAGCCACACGCAAGGTGGGCGTGTATATGCTGCCCAAAAAATTAGACGAAGAAGTAGCACGTTTGCACCTCGAACAAATAGGAGTGCACCTCACAAAACTCACGCCCAAACAGGCAGCGTACATTGGTGTAAATGCAGATGGACCTTACAAGGCGGAGCATTATAGGTATTAAAAATGGAAAATTGGAAAGATACTGACATCAATGTAGATAGTTTGTGGTTGATTGGCGAGCGCGATAAAACGGGGAAACATTCAAATATCTATCACGGTAATTTTATTCCGCAAATTCCAAATCAACTCATACGCCGGTACACAAAAGAGAATGATGTGGTATTGGATGTGTTTATGGGCAGTGGCACAACGTTGTACGAATGTGAAAAACTAAATAGAAATTTTATTGGCTTTGATATAAACAAAGAAATTATTGATTTTGTTGCCTCGCAAATGGCAGAATGTAATAACATTAAATTCCATATTAACGAGTGTGATGTGACCAATAAAGGATTGTTTGATATTGCGATAAAAAATTCTTTGCAAAATATAAATTTCGACAAAGTACAGTTTTTGATAGCGCATCCGCCCTATTTAGATATTGTGAAATTTACGGATTTAGAGGAAGACTTATCAAAAATATCAGATATAAATTTATTTTTGGATAAATTTATGCAAGCCATGGAAAATGGCTTGCAATACTTAGAAAGAAATAAATATTTTGCCGTTGTAATCGGCGATGTTTACAAAAAAAGCGAAGTTATTCCGCTCGGTTTTTATGTGATGTATGCTTTGAAAAAGAAATTTAAAATCAAATTAAAAGGAATTATTGTAAAAAACATTGAAGGAAATAGAGGTAAATTAGGAATGGGTAGCATTTGGAAATATCGGGCATTGAAAAGTGATTATTTTTTATTTAAACACGAATATATTTTTGTTTTTAAAAAAGAATTTTGAAAAATGGCAAATAAACGACAAACAAAAAAAATATAAAATATCTATGACACAAATGCAACTTTTTGAAAAATTGGCACAACCCAATGAAAATGGTGTCAGTCGATGGGTTTTGATAACTGAATTTGTTGGCGAATATGCAAAATTGAAAATTGGTAACGGACTTTCATGGGGGCGCGATAGTTCTACTTTGGCAAAAAAATATAACATTGAAAAAGAATACAGAGGCAATAAAATATTGAAAATCAGATTGAATGGATTTAATACAGATGAAACATTCAGTCAAGGTATTCGTCAAGATATTAAAGATTTTTATAAAATGCAAAACTGCGTAATGTTGGGAATTAATGGTAATTCTGTGAACACTAAAATAGAAATTGACCACAAAGACGGACGAAAAAATGATTGGAAAGTTTCAAATAAAGAAACTCAAAAATTAGAGGATTTTCAGCCACTGTGCAAAGCCGCAAATGATGTAAAAAGGCAAATTTGCAAGCGTTGTAAAGCGACTGCCAAACGTTGGAATGCCAAAAACATAAAAGGAAACCCTTACCCATTTTATGAAGGCGATGAGGAATACACACCAGAGTTAGGTTGCAAAGGTTGCTATCAATACGACCCTGTGGAATATAGAAGAACAAGCGTGAAAAAGATAACAAAAGAAACAGTAGAAGATGTTTTAAAAAAATTATATTCTGATGAATAGATGAACTATATCGGCTCAAAATATAAACTATCCAATTTCATTAAATCAACGGTTTATTCGGTGGTTGGCAATGACTTGTCCAACAAAATCGTTTGTGATATTTTTGCAGGTACAGGTATTGTTGGGCGCAGTTTTAAGAAAGAAGTAAAGCAGGTGATTGCTAATGATTTTGAGTATTATAGTTATGTGCTCAACAGAAACTACATTGGAAATCACAGCGTGATAGAAAACACGAATGTTCTTATTGACGAATTGAATGCGCTGCCGTCTGTTGATTCAGGATTTATTTATAGAAACTATTGTTTAGGGGGGGGGAGCGAACGACAATATTTTTCTGACAATAACGGCAAAATGATAGACGCCATTAGACAAAAAATAGAACAATGGCACACATCACAGCAAATACAAGATGGGGTATATTATTTTTTGTTGGCAAGTTTATTAGAGAGTGCCGATAAGGTGGCAAATACAGCCTCTGTTTATGGTGCATACTTAAAAAAAATAAAACCATCTGCGCAAAAAAAAATGGATTTAGTGCCTGCTGTTTTTGATGTAAACGACAATGAACATCAGGTGTTCAACGAGGATGCCAATGAGTTGATTACAAAAATTAGCGGCGATATTTTATATTTAGACCCGCCCTACAACGAGCGGCAATACGGAGCAAATTATCATTTGCTCAACACTATTGCAAAGTATGATAACTTTGTGCCCAAAGGAAAAACCGGATTACCAAATTACAAAAAATCGCTATATTGTAGCAGAAAAGATGTTTTGCACGAGTTTGAAGAATTGATAAAAAACGCGCAATTTCAGTACATTTTTTTGAGTTACAATAACGAAGGGTTGATGTCTGTTGCCGATGTGCGGGATATTATGCAAAAATATGGAAAATATGATTTAGCCTCAACAAACTATCAACGATTCAAAGCCGACAAGGATGCCAATAGAATACACAAAACAAACACAACAGAAGAGTACGTGCATATTTTGGAAAAAACAGGGGCATAGGTACTAACAATTCAAAACCTCTCCACCCGCACCTGCTCTCCGTCAAAAACAACATAAGTGCTGTCGGTTATCCAATCGCTCAAAATTACCAATTGCGCACCGGTGGGGAGTTGCATTGCTATGGGGGTGTGGCGGTGTCCAAAGATAAAATAGTCTATTGCATTGTTGCCGGAATGTTGCAGGGCAAATAGATATAGGTTTTCGGCTTCGCCTCTAAAAGGTACTGCAATGCCTTTGGCGGCTCGCGAGTGCCGCGACCACAAATGCCCAAAACCAACGCCCCATCTTGGATGCAGCGACCCAAACAATTTTTGTATAATGCGGTTGTGAAAAATACGATGCAGTATTTTTTCGGTCGCACTGCGGCTTCCAAGATAGTCGCCGTGTGCCAAAAAAAAGTTTTTGCCGCCAATAGTAAGCGTGCGGCTGCCGTGAATTACTTCCACGCCGCACTCCTCTGTGAGGTACTCCTTTGCCCACGCATCGTGGTTGCCTGCCAAAAAATGAACGCGCACCCCTGCATCGCTGAGGGCTGCCAACTTGCCCAAAAAGCGCACAAAACCGCGTGGGACAACGGTTTTGTACTCAAACCAAAAGTCAAAAATATCGCCCAACAGGTAAATGTCCGATGCCGTGGATTGAATGCTGTTGAAGAACCGCACTACTTTTTCTTCTCTGGCACGAGGGTCTAAAAAAGGTAGCCCCAAATGAAAATCAGAAACAAAATAAGTATTCATATAAATATCCAAACGTTGATTACCAATAACTTGAAAAAAATTATTAACCATTATTTGTGGGTACCCCCCACGGCGACAAAGATATACAATCTCTGCGAGTTTTTATGTATGCCTGCCCGTAGTATTTTTTTTTACTAAAAAAAATATTTTTGCCTTTCATTCAAAAAATTATTTCTACTTTTACAAACTTTTTTTATACAAACTAATTATGGTCAAAACTTCGGTTATCATTCTCAATTGGAATGGGCAAAGATTTTTGCAAAAATTTTTACCCGACATTGTCTTGTACACGCAGGATGACCAAACGCAGGTAATCATTGCCGACAATGGCTCTACCGACTCGTCCGTTGCCTTTTTGGAGCAGCATTTTCCGCAAATTCCGCTCTTCAAATTTGACCAAAATTACGGTTTCACAGGGGGCTACAATCGTGCCATAGAACTTGTCGATTCGCAATATGTGGTGTTGCTCAACTCCGATATAGAGGTGCATCCCGATTGGTTGCAAGCCTTGATATTGCACATGGACAGCCATCCGCAAACGGCTGCTTGTATGCCCAAAATGCTGTCGTTGGAGCACAAAATGCAGTTTGAATATGCGGGCGCAGCGGGCGGTTTCATTGACTTTTTGGGCTATCCGTTTTGCCGCGGGCGCATACTCGCCACCACCGAAAACGACACAGGGCAGTACAACACCGTGCGCGATGTGTTTTGGGCAACAGGTGCCTGTATGGTAGTGCGCACCTCAGTTTACAAGGCTTTGGGCGGATTGGACAATGATTTTTTTGCCCACATGGAAGAGATAGATTTGTGCTGGCGAATGCAAAACGCAGGCTACAAAATCCAATGTGTGCCCACTTCGTGGGTGCATCACGTGGGCGGCGGCACGCTCCCCAACAACCACCCGCGCAAACTGTTTTTCAACTACCGCAACAACTTGCTGATGTTGTACAAAAACTTGCCCAATAGCAGTCTGTATTCCTTACTATTGCTGCGTTTGCTGTTGGATGGATGTTCGGCATTGGCATTTTTGGTGCAGGGAAAATTCAGTTATTTTATGGCGGTTGTTCGTGCCCACCACGATTTTTTTAGATTACGCAAAGACAAGCGGCAGCCTCATACATTGCCATTTAACAAGTTAAATGGTGTATATTGGCGCAGTATTGTAGCCGATTATTTTGTAGGGGGCAAAAAACATTTTTCACAAATCATCACAGAATGAATGCCGACAATGCTTAACAATGTTGCACATACTTCAAAAAAAGAGCAGGTCAAAGCGCTTTTCAATCACATTGCGCCGCACTATGATTGGCTCAATCATTTGCTGTCGTTGAGAGTAGATGTGCTGTGGCGCAAAAAGTTGGTGCGCCTTGCTCTGCAACATCGTCCCCAAAATGTGCTGGATGCTGCCACCGGCACCGCCGATGTTGCCATCGCCTTGGCTCGCGGCAATGCCTGCAAGGTAATAGGGGTGGACATCTCGGCGGGGATGCTGCAACTTGCACTGCAAAAAGTGCAGCGCGCAAAATTGCAAAATTGCATCCGCTTGCAACAAGCCGATGGCGAGCATCTGCCCTTTGCCGACAACACTTTTGACGCGGCTACCATTGCTTTTGGCATCCGCAATTACGAAAATCGTAGAGCAGGCTTGCAAGAATTTTGGCGCGTATTGCGTCCACAAGGTAGTTTGTTAGTGTTGGAATTTTCGTTGCCGCAAAACCGCGCTGTTGCTGCCTTGTACGAGTTTTACTTTTACCGCATTTTGCCTGTGATTGGCAAAATAATTTCAAAAAACCAAAGTGCGTACACCTATTTGCCGCAATCGGTGCAGGCATTTCCAACGCCAAAAGATTTTGCGGCGGAATTGCAAAGCCTTGGATTTGGACAAGTTACAAGCACAAAATTGTCGCTGGGCATAGCGCACATTTATGAGGCAACAAAATAATCCGATTGACATCGGTTTTTAATTTAAAATATAAATTGTTAATTTTAGATAAGTTATATTTATTGCCTTTAATTTTGAACTAAAAATTAGTAACTGCACTTGTTTTTGTTTACCTTTGTATTAGTTTTTGTAACAAAAAATTATGTCTCTAAAAATACCTCATAACGCTCGCTACACCGTGATGGGTAGCGGAAGTTGGGCAACTGCCATCACAAAAATTCTTACGCACAATCTCGACCAAGTGGGCTGGTATGTGCGCGAGCCGGCAATGGCAGATGCTATTGCCGACACAGGACACAACCCACAATTCTCGTCTTCGATAGAGTTTGACCCTCGTAAATTAAAATTGTATTTGTCGGTCAACGACGCCGTCAAAGAAAGCGATGTGCTCATTGTGGTTATTCCCTCTGCCTACATCGACGTGTGGATGGAAGGTTTGACCGAGAGTTTGAGCAATAAATTTATAGTGTCTGCCGTCAAGGGTATTATTCCGCAAAGCAACCAAACCATTTTGGGCTATATGCACAAACAGTTTGGCGTGGATGAAAGCCAAATGGGTTTTGTTACAGGTCCTTGCCACGCCGAAGAAATAGCGCTGGAACGCTTGTCGTTTCTCACTTTTTCGTGCCAAGACGAAGCCAATTCCAAGGCGATAGCGCAGGTGTTTGCCTGTCCGTTTGTGCACACCATCACAGGCACCGATGTGCAGGGCACCGAGTATGCTTCTATTCTCAAAAACATTTATGCGGTGGCTGCCGGCGTGTGCCACGGATTGGGCTACGGCGACAATTTTTTGGCAGTGTTGGTGAGCAATGCCCACGTGGAACTTTCGCGTTTTTTGCAACAGATGTTTCCTGCTCATAGAGAGGTTAACCATTCTGCCTATTTGGGCGATTTGTTGGTTACCTGCTATTCGCAATTCAGCCGCAACCGCACTCTGGGCACTATGGTGGGCAAGGGTTACAGAGTCAAAGACGCGCAATTGGAAATGAATATGGTTGCCGAAGGTTACTACGCCACGCAATGTATGCACGTGCTCAACAAAAACTATCAAGTGCATTTGCCCATTGCCGAGACTATGTACCGCATTTTGTATGAAAATGCCGACGCAAAAAACGAAATACTTGCCCTCACAGAACAACTGCACTGACCCTCACTAATCTTTTCAATTATGAACAATATCAAATTCTTTCTTGGCGAAGAAATCCCGCTCGAACTGCACAAAGTGCGTGTGATTCAAAAACTTAACCTTGTGCCCATCGAACGCCGACTGCGTGCGCTCGAAGAAAGCGGCTACAATACTTTTGGGTTGAGCACCAAAGACGTGTATCTGGATATGCTCACCGACAGCGGCACCAACGCGATGAGCGACAACCAAATAGCAGCAATGTTTCAAGCCGACGATGCATACGCCGGCTCGCAAAGTTTTGAGCGGCTCAAAACTGCCGTCGAAGATGTGCTGGGCAAAAAATTTTTGCTGCCCGTGCACCAAGGACGCGCCGCCGAGAACGTTATTTGCCGCGCGTTTGTGAAGCCGGGCGATGTGATTCCGATGAATTACCACTTCACCACATTTTTGGCACACGTGCTCGAAAACAAAGCCACTATTGCCGAATTGGTGTATGACCACGCTTTCAATTTTGATACTTACCACCCGTTCAAAGGCAATATCGACATTGAAAAACTCGAAGACACCATCAAAAAACACGGCGTTGAAAAAATTCCGTTCATCCGAATGGAAGCCTCCACCAACCTCATTGGTGGGCAGCCGTTTTCAATCAGCAATATGATGGACGTGCGCCGCATTGCCGACAAATACGGCATTATGGTGGTGCTCGATGCAAGTTTGCTGGGCGAAAATGCCTACCTTGTGCAGCAACGTGAGGAGCAATGGAAAGAAAATACGCTGGGCGAAATTATTAAAATGATGACGGGACTTGCCGATATTGTTTATTTTTCGGCGCGCAAACTCAGTTCGTCGCGCGGCGGCGGCATCTGCACCAACCGCAAAGAACTGTACCAAGGTATGGAGGCATTGATACCGCTTTTTGAGGGATTTTTGACCTACGGCGGCATTTCGGTGCGCGAAATTGAAGCAATGGCAGTGGGGCTTTACGAAACTTTGGACGAAACAATGATTAGCCAAAGCCCAACGTTTATCAAATATTTTGTGGAAGAATTGGCAAAGCACAAAGTGCCTGTGGTAACGCCTCCGGGCGTGCTCGGTTGCCACGTGAATGCGATGCCATTTTGCGACCATATTCCGCAAAGTCAGTATCCGGCGGGCGCGTTGGCGGCGGCTTATTTCTTGATTTCGGGCGTGCGCGGAATGGAGCGCGGCACGGTGTCGAGCGTGCGCGACGAAAATGGCGTAGAAGTGCTTGCCAACTGCGAATTGTTGCGATTGGCTGTGCCCCGCCGTGTGTTCACGCTTTCGCAAATAAAATATGCCGTTGACCGAATGGCGTGGCTCTACGAAAACCGCAAACTCATTGGCGGATTGCAGTTCACCTACGAGCCGCCGGTACTCCGCTTTTTTATGGGCAAACTCGCCCCCGTGAGCGACTGGTCCGAAAAACTGATGTATAAATTCCGTCAAGACTTTGGCGATAGCCTTTAAACAATTGCGATTTATTCATTTACGATTTACAAATTGAGTGGTTAGAGAAAAAGCAAAGGAAGTTTTGCAAAAAGCCGTAGATTTAGGACATAAGAACGCTGCTAAAACTTTGGCGGGAATTAAATAAAATTCACACCGCAAACAAGTAATATATCATTTACGCAGCCAAAACTCAAAGAAAATCATACATTTGGCTGGATAAAAGCACATTTTTAATTGGTAATTCAAAACAATTTTGTACCTTTGCCGTCGAATTTAATATCTTGTAAAATGGAACGAAATATTATCGGCAGAGAGAACGAAAAAAAACGGCTGAAGGAACTGTACAACTCTAAACAACCTGAATTTGTGGCTGTTTACGGCAGGCGGCGTGTTGGCAAAACATTCATTATCAGAGAAATGTTTGACAGCAAAATAACTTTTGATTTGGTTGGAGTGGCAAATGTAACCACAAAAGACCAACTTCAAAATTTCAAAATAACACTCTCGCAAATCTCTCAAAAGAGATGTAAAACTCCTAAAAGTTGGCTCGAAGCATTTGCTCAATTACGCGATTTTTTAGAAAACTCGGGCAGCAAACGAAAACTTGTTTTTATTGACGAAATTCCTTGGCTCGACACTCCACGTTCCAATTTTTTGATGGGGTTGGAGCATTTTTGGAACGCTTGGGGCTGCACGCAGAAAAACCTTATTTTGATTGTTTGTGGTTCTGCTACTTCGTGGATTATCAACAAGTTAATAAACAATCACGGCGGCTTGCACAATCGACTTACTGCTACTTTATCGTTGCACCCTTTTACAATTTCCGAAACACAAAAATATCTTAACCACAAAAAAATAAATTACAACATTCCACAACTATGTGAATGTCAAATGATTACAGGTGGTGTTCCGTTTTATTTGAGCAAACTCAAAAAGGAACTTTCTTTGCCTCAAAATATTGACAATATGTTTTTTAACAAAGAATCTGAAACTAAAAACGAGTTTCGTAATTTATATAATTCTCTGTTCAATGATTCCGAAGATTATATGAAAATTGTTGAACTTTTGAGCAAAAAAAACAAAGGACTTACTCGCAACGAAATTTCAGAAAAAGCCAAAGTATCCAGTGGCGGAACATTGACAAAATTATTGCAAAACCTTGAATATAGCGGTTTTATTCGCTCATATCCAAGCATTGGAAAACAAAAAAAAGATGTAATTTTCCAATTAATTGACAATTTTACGCTTTTTCATTTTAAGTTTTTGGCAAATAATAATTTTAAAGACGAAAAATTTTGGTCAAACAATTGGATTTCCGTACAACACAATGTTTGGGCAGGTATTGCTTTTGAGTTACTTATGTTGCAGCATATCCGAGAAATAAAGCAGGCATTAGGAATATCAGGTGTTGTTTCGGCGGCTTGTTCGTGGCGCAGCGAAGATGCAGAAGACGGCTCACAAATAGACCTTGTAATAGACCGTAAAGACGGAATGATTAATCTTTGCGAAATCAAGTTTGCGCAAGATAAATTTACAATAAAAAAAGATTATGAAGAAAACCTGCGGCACAAAATCTTTACTTTTCAAGATGAAACTCAAACGAAAAAAGCAATAAACCTGATTCTGCTTACAACACACGGACTTACAAACAACAAATATGCAGGAATAATCCAAAATACAGTTACTGTAAAAGATATTTTACAGCAATAAAAACGCATTAAATACAGCCAAAACTACTGTTTTTATTTACTTTTGGCTGAATATAACAACATATATATAAATTAAAACATTGATAATGAGCATACTAACAACAAGCACTAACCTACAAAGAGCGGTTTGGCAACCCAAAGCCCCACACCCTACCAAGTGACAACACCGCCAAAAAGAAATGTTAATAAATTTTCAAGAAAAGCGATAATTTATTCCGAAAAAAAATGTATTTTTGCCGAAAATAACAAGACATAAAAAAATAGAAATGATATGAAATTTACAGAGCGGATTAGACAGTTGCGCGAAGAACGCCAAATGCCACAGCGACAATTTGCTGCGGCTTTGGAAATTGTACTCTGATAGGCTGAATTGTTCCGTAACGCAGAGAATTAGGCGGCAATAACAGCGAGCAGTTTATCAGCGACCAGCGACCAATGAGCGGAGTGGCTTAATTGGTCGCTGATTGCTGGTAGTTGGTCGCTGTAAATGTTTTTGTTAGTTGCTTGTGGAATGGGAAAAGTTTTGTACCTTTGCAGTATAGAACTTTATTATTGTTATTATGAAGACAACTACTACACAAGCCACGTTTGAAAGCATACGTGAAATCTTGGATAGGACGGCGAAGCAGCAAGAGAAAAATACTGCTGAAGCCGACGCGCGCATTAAGAAACTCGAAAAATTAGTAGGCGGCATTTCCAACAACAACGGATACTTTGCCGAAGAGTACTTTATCAATGCCTTGCAAGCGAGCAAAACCTTTGCAGGCATACGGTACGATCACGTTACGCCCAATATAAAATCATACGACGGCAAGTTGCAGGACGAATTTGATATTGTGATGTACAATGGCTCGTCCATTGCCATTATTGAGGCAAAGTACCGCGTTCATCCTGATTTTTTGACTACGCTTACCACCACAAAAGTGAAAAACTTCCGCAAGTTGTTTCCCAATTATGCCAAGCACAAAATATATTTGGGCATTGCCAGTATGTCGTTCAACAACGAAGTCATCAAGGAGGCAAAAAAACTCGGCATTGGCATACTAAAGCCGCAAGGCGATACCTTAGAGTGCGATACGGAAAATATAAAGGCATATTAATTTATTTTGTCTGTCCATTATTCACTATTTTTTACAATGCTTGGAACAATAATAAACGCGGGTGCAGTCGTTGTTGGCGGCGCAATAGGCTTGCTTGCCAACAGACGTTTGCCTGAACGATATGCCAAAATTTGCTTTCAGGCTATTGGCTTGTTCACGATGGTGCTGGGCGTGCAAATGGCGCTGAAATTCAATGAGCCATTGGTGGCGGTGTTGGCATTGGTGGTGGGTGGGCTTTGCGGCGAATGGTTGCAATTGGACAATCGCGTGAATGGGCTGAGCGAAACGCTGAAAAAGAAATTCCGCATCGGCAACGCGCATTTTACCGAAGGCTTGCTCACGGCGTTCCTGCTGTTTTGTATGGGCTCAATGTCGGTGCTTGGTCCCATTGAGGAGGGCTTGACGGGCGAAGTGTCCAATTTGCTAAAAATAAAATCGTTGATGGACGGCATCTCGGCACTCATTTTGGCTTCGGCATTGGGTGCGGGCGTGTTGGTGTCGGCAGTGCCGCTGCTTGTTTATCAAGGCGGCATCACGCTTTTGGCGCACTACGCCGGTGCCGGCATCCCCGATTTTTACATTACCGAAATTTCGGGCGTGGGCGGTATTTTGCTCATCGGCATATCGTTGAACATATTGGAAATAAAGCGTTTGCCTGTACTGAATTTACTTCTTTCATTAGTTTTTGTGGGGCTGTTTTTGTGGCTCAAATCGCATTGATGATGCGTGCATTGGCGGCAAAAACTTATTCCATCACCACCATTGTCCAATACTTCAATGCCGGTACAGCAACCGTTACTACGCCTGCACCGTTTTGTTCAAAGGGCACTTCTTCGTACATTTTGCCCTCACTATCGGGGGTGGCAACCCACACTTTGGTTACGGTTTGCGTGGAGGCAATTTGCAGTGCCACGTTTTTTTGCAGGCGAGGCTCGGCTTGTGTGCCTTTGAAGTCGCGCCATTCCATGTGGGTGGCGCTGACAAAGTTGAGCAGGTGAACCACTTGTTTTGTGCCTACACTTTTGGTCAGCGAAATAATGCTGCCCATTTTGGGAGGCCAGGCGGCAAGGTTGGTGCCGCTGACAGCGATATTGTTGAACTCGCCGCCATCGCGCAAGAGATTTTCGTAAGCCACCAAAAAATCGTAGTAGCGCACCAAAGCGGCTTGCAGCGTCTTGTCCATCGTCAGATTGCTGTTGGGAAAATACTCGCTGCAAAGCATGTGCTCGCCCAGTTCAAGGTGCGATGCGCCCAGCGCAAAAATAACGGCATCGGTCATCAACACGCCGGGGGTGTTGAACGTGCCTTTTTGCTTGCCTTTATCGTAGTTCATATAAGCGGCGTAAACGCAATTCAGCGCAGGATTGTAGGTGTGGTTGAGGTCAATGATGGTTTTGAGATGCGCATAGTTGTCTTGGTCGCCCCATATTTCGTTGTAAAAAAAATCGGGAGCGGCAGCAGCAATTTGCTCCTGCCCATAACCGCTCACAGCGTTGAATGCGTGCTTTTTTGATGGGAAATCGGCTTTCATTTTATTGATAAACGCGGTGAAACCCGCAGGCAAATTCACGGTGTTGCCGCTGTAATCATACAATGTGTTGCGACCACCCAACTGGTCA
Organism: Bacteroidia bacterium; assembly: GCA_025996715.1. Lineage (GTDB taxonomy): Bacteria > Bacteroidota > Bacteroidia > Bacteroidales > UBA932 > BNTQ01. The sequence goes on from BNTQ01000024.1 coordinate 17,064, forward strand.
ATGTGAAAGCCGTCAAAATCATACACGGCATACACATCGGCAACCTGCTGTGAAAAATAGTTGAGCCAATCTTCGTTGTTGGGGTTGGTTAGGTAGATGCTGCTGCGAAAAGGACTGTTCAAAGTATGCCGGTCTTTGGTTGTGTGATTTGAATTTGTGAACAGATACCAATTTTCCTGCACGCCGTCGGCAGCGGCATTGTCCAGCGCGCCGTAGCACAGGTCGTACCACATTGAAGCCATACCGCGATTTTTGGCAGATGTCAAATATGCCTCTGTGGTGGCGCGGGTGTTGGTGCGTTTTATCAAATCGAGCCAAGTGGCGGCGGGGGCTGCCACCGTGCCTGCCAGCGGTTTGTGGTGGTCGTATAGCCAATCGTAGTACTGCAATCCGTTGATGTGGTGCTTATTGAGGTTGTCCATCACAGCGTTGATTTCGGCAGATGTTTTGGCAGGATATTCCGACAAAAAGCCGTAGCGCGGAAAGCGTGTCCACGTGCTGGATACATCCACACCTGTAGTAGCCACCGTTTTTTTCGTTCCGTCGGCATCGTTATAGACCTCCACCAGATAGCCCTTGAAGTCGGCGGCAGGCGGTGTCCACGTCCACGTTTTGCCGCTCACAGGCTGTTCTTCTACGACATTGCCCAAATGCAGGTAACGCACTTTGCTGCCTACGGGCAATGTTTTGTCCAACGAGAACGTTACCACTTCGCTGGGGGCATAGCGGGCTTTGTCGGTAGAAAGCACACCTTCCAAAACCACTTTTACCACATCATTTTTACCGGCATCATCATTGTTGCTGCATCCGCAAAGGCAGGCAGTGAGCAGCAGCGCACTTGCTATTGTTTTGATTTTCATACGATAATAATTTAAATGTTTAAAAAATAATTTGTACCTTTGCATTGTTATTTTCAATCAAAAGACTATGGAAATATGACGCTAACGGCAACCCTGTTTGGTTAAGCGTTGAAGAAACGTTTGACCGCCTGTTATTCAAGCAATAATGCCTGCGTTTCAAACGGTATCGGATAAGCCGTTATCCATACGCTGGGTGTGATGGCGACTTCTTCGTTGAATCCGAGCACATAAGCCTCTATCTTTTTACCTGCCATATCTTCGGTCAAGGGAAGATAATAGGTATAGTTTTTGTCGCTTTTCCTTACCGCATATTCCCAGACGTTTGAAATGAACGAAGGTGCTCTATCCGGTGCGCCAACATATTGACCGTCTATTTTGAATCCCACCCAAGCACCTTCTATGCCGTGCGTTCCATCCAAAGCGACACACAAATAGGCGCCCTTGTCGATGCGGTCGAGCGTAAATTCGGATTTCCATGCTTTCTTTGTTTTTAAATCACCGGAATAAGGTCTGAACAGATTGTTGGCACGCCATTTGCTTCTATCTACTTTCACTCCGCCGCTGTATCCTTCCACTTCCGTCAGTCGCATAGGAGACACATCAAGACGGAAATATCGGAAACTTCCCTCAGTGCTTAGATTGATTTCCAAAACGGCATCGGAACTATAAGAAATTTCTTTCCATGTTTTCAAATCAGAAGAAATAAAAACCGATGCTCTGTCTGCGCCTAATGTATTACCCGCTTGCAGGATTAATTTATCCAAGTGAATGTTCTCTCCCAAATCGAGCATAAAAGCCGATTGACCGTTGACTCGTTGCTCGCCGTTTACCATATTAACAGCGAACGCCGTTTCGGGGTCTCCATCGAAAATGTTTTTGTCCCAGACTTCCTTGCGCCTGAAAACGGGTTGGGTGAAAAAGGCATCGCGGGCTTTCTGCACCTGTGGAATAGCCGTTGTACCGGAACGATAGAGCGAACGGACTTCCAACGCATTGTTGTCTGCTGCAAAACAGGTGGCATAATACAGGGTTTCCGCATCATCGGGAATAGCCGATTCTTTCATTACGGCTAATTTTCGATGGTAATTGCCTGCTATTTTATTGCCCGCGAAAGTTACCTTAACTGTTTTACCGGTAAGCAACTCCTGTTTCAATTCCGAAGCAATTGTTGCGGTTTTAAATTCTTTTGCATTCGATTCCAATCGCACTTGATAGGTTTCGCCTGCGTTGCCAAGCAATTTAATCTCGGTTACATTTCCCACTTTGTCATTTACTATTTGGTAGGGGATGCCACTCAACAGCACTTTGTCCGTTTCTTTCTTTGTGGTAACTTTTACCAAAGCCGAGCGGAAGGGCAACACTTCCACTTCAATTTTCGAGCCGACCGAGTATGTGCCCAAGTCATGGATATACGGATGATAAAGTCTTACTTTCGCTTTACCTTTGGCAGTCAGTCCGATTTCTTTGTCAAGATGGATGACGTATTTTTTAGGTTCCCAACTGAGGTTGCGCAAGGTAATGAGCCGTGTCGATTCATCTCCGCGCGATACGGCATTGGGTCCGTATTGCTTCTCCGGCAGTACAATTCCATTGACTAAAATGGCGTTATACTGTCTGTGCAGGTTGAAAATAAAAGCCAAATACGCATATTCGTCATCGCGCATCAACCATGGATTTCCGTAAATTTCCGGTGACAAAATGAGGTTACGGTTGAAAGCCTGCAAAATAAGGTCGTCTTCCCAATAATCAATGCAGGACGAAATACATACACCGCAATCTTCCGTCAGGCGTGTCAAGTTGGGCGTTAATTCCCGGCTCAGGGCTTTTGCGCGGTGATGCGGAGCGGTCATGTCATTGGTCATGTGGACGTCGATATACGTTTCATCACCGCCCAACAGATAGGTGGTGGCGTGTTTCATTCCGGGCCCCAAGTCAAGCCGGTGATTGAGCAGGATTAAATCCGGCGCATATTGTCTTGCTCGGGTCATCATCCGGTCGAAATCGTCCCATTTTTCTTTGCGCAAGTTTCCGCAAGCAGCATCAAGTTTGAGCAACGCAAAATTATTGTCTCTGAAAAGGCTGACTATCATTTCCGTGCGTTCTGCTGCTTCTTGTGGCGTGTTTCCAAATCCATCGGGACCGCCCCACATACCAAGGCGCGTGTTCATGGTCGCCGCCTGTTGGCTCAGTGCGCCAAAACCATTTGGGTAGCGTTTGAGGAATCGTTCGGATTTCATGCTGCCGTAATAGTCGCTGCTACCATCGATATTCCCTGCATCAAGAGCATAAATATCCAATTGCATCCCGTAAGTATCGTGCAGCCATTTGAAAAAGTCGAGGTTAACACGGGTTTGTTCCGCGTTACCGCCATCCCATTCATTGTTTATCCAAGAAAAATATTCCGAACGGGAAGGCGTTGTATTGTCCGCACCGCTAACGGGATAAGTTGTCTTTTTCTGGGCAAAAGTGGTGTAAAAACCGCCCATTAATAAGAGGGCTACTAAAATATTGTTTTTCATCTGTAAATAATTTAAATGTTAAAAAAATAATTTGTACCTTTGCATTGTTATTTTCAATCAAAAAACTATGGAAATATTACTCGAAAAACCTATCTGTATCGGTACGGCGCAAAGCGCAACAACCAACCAACACATTCGCGGCGTTGAATATGACGCTAACGGCAACCCTGTTTGGTTAAGCGTTGAAGAAATGTTTGACCGTGTGGACGCTTTGCTGGTAGAACGTTACGGCGGCACTATCCGCAACCAACTTAACGATATTCGTATTCAATACGGAATGCCGATTTTGGCTTAACCATAATCGTTACAAGTAATGGCAAAGTTCGTTGTTCATATTATGCCTATTGCAGGTCAAGAAATAATCGAAATTTATGACCATATTGCCGATGTTTATTTGTCTCCCGATACTGCTCTCAAATACCGTGCCGGTATTCACGATAAAATCAATTCACTTGCTGACCGTGCCGATATTTTTGCAATCAGCCCTTTTGACTACATTCAACAGCGCTACGGACCCGACGCTCGAACAATAGTGTACAAAAAAGTAACTATTGTCTATACCATTCACGCCAACGATGTTGTTGTGCGGGCTGTTATACCCGGTAGCATCATTCATTAAATTTTTCATTTAGCAACTCTCCTGCCGGTAAAGCGCATTCCGTAGGAATGCATCGCTCGGTAGAAACCTTTGGCAGCCGTTGTTTATTGCGCGCGGACAACAATCGTTTTTCAAGGCTTTGTCCCTGCTCCGCGCGCTGTACGCTGAGGTCATTCGATATTCTACCGAGCGACCCATCCCGCTGGGATGGGCAAAGCATCCTAACGCTCGATGCAGCCCTCCTGCATCGCTCGATGCAGCCCTCCTGCATCGGACGATGCAGTCACCCTGCATCACTCGATGCAGCCACCCTGCATCGGACGATGAGAATTATTGCTCTGTGAGCATCTTGTCAAATAACGTTGTCCATTGTCCATTGTTCATTGTCCATTGTCCATTGCTACGGTTTATTAAACCGAACAGTTTCCTTCAACTGGTCAATGACGATGGTATAAGTACCTGCCTCCTGAACTTTCCACTTGCGGTCGCCTGCACCGCGTGTGCCGAGTGTGAGTTCCATATCGGTGTTGGGCACTACCGGCGTGCCGTCTTCGGGTGCCATATACCAAGGATGGCTAGCATCGTTATCCCAATCGCCATCATCAGAACACTTAAACTTGATTTCGTTGTCTGTACCTACAGTGAGATTACCTGTCCACGTGTAAGTATAAGCATCTGCACCTTGCGTCATTTGAGCATTTGCGCGGTTGCCCAAACCCCAACCAATAGGCGAGGCGCCGCCAATGACGTATATGGTAGTTAAAGGCGTATATTCCGTCATTGTCATACTCTCGCTGCCTTCGGTAACATCAAGTTCAATTTTGTACGCCTTGTTGTTTTCTGCTGGTGTTAGTTTCCATTTGTAATCGGGGTCGCCTGCATAGACGCTAGCTGCGGTACTACTGATAGGCGCGTCGGCTGCTGTGGGATGCATAAAAGGAACGCTCCAACTTGTACCGGTACCGAATTTGAAATCGCGGTCGCTACTGCCATTAAGTACGGCTCCGTAGCGGAAAATAAATGGATTAAATGGGTCTTGTCTCATTTCTTCAAAACCCCAACCCGTGAGGTCGCCCACAAAGTACCAATGTGCGTATGTGGGACCCACTATTACCAATTTTTCAAAATTGATGGTGAGGTCAACAATGTTCGCGGTAATGCGGTATCTGCCCGCTTCGGTAATAGCGAATTTTATGTCAAGTTCAGAAGCAGGTTCGTCTTGGTAATATATCAATTTATCTTCAGCAGCACTGCCATCCTTGACAAATGCGGGCCAAAAATCCGCTTTGGATACCACAAATTTCAACTCTCCGGCGCCCAAATCCACCGTTGCCCTAAATCCGCCAACCTCGTTGGTGATAGTGTTCATTGGGGTTGCCGCATTCAAACTCCACCCTCCGGGCGTGGCACTACCAATGATAAAAAGTGTGTTGGTAACGGGCGGCACATAACTCGTTACCGTGAACGGCATCGTCGCCGATGTTTGGTCGCTTGCCTGCTCACTGCTTACCATTGCAATAACGCGTGCTTCGAGGTTAATGGCTTCGCCTTTGGGCACTCCAAAATCGCCCAACACGAGGTCGTTGAGTTGCGAATGGGTGTATTTGTACTCATACACTCGCCGCCCTATTTCAATGAGTTTGCCCCCATCAAAATTGTTGCCTTGCTCGTCTATTTGCAAAAAATAGTCAATGGCAGAGTTTGTTCCGCCGTTGGTACCCGCCGTCCACGTAAAGGCAATTGCCTCCTTGGCGGGAGCGTGAATGTCAAGCACAGCAGCATCTGTGCTTAAGGTCAATTCCAATGGAACTTCAGCCTTGTTGTACTCAATTTCGCTCTCATTACAAGCCGGCAGCAAAGCGGCACAGAGAACGGCTGCGAGGATATAACTAAAATAATGTTTCATACGTTTGTAATTAATAATTTAATAATTTTAGCCCATTTCAAAATTGTCTTTTGGTACTTGGTAAATGGTACTTGGTACTTGTTAGTAGCCCGAGTTTTGCACAAACAGCGGATTGTCATCCAACTCCTCCTGCGGCACGGGGAATAGCAGGCGGTCTTTGGTAGCATTGGTTTTTCCGTTAGCGTGGAAAAAACTAATGGCATAGTCGCCGTTGTCTATGCGGATTAAATCGAACCAGCGATGCCCTTCAAAAGCAAGTTCCACACGGCGTTCGTGGATAATGGCTTCTTTCATTGTTGCTTTGTCGGTGGTGGTGATGTTGCCCAATCCTGCACGGGTGCGCACTATATTGAGCGGTGCTTGCGCCTCGTTGGTGCGCCCTAATTCGTTGAGGGCTTCGGCTTTCATTAGCAGCACATCGGCAAAGCGGTACACCACAAAGTTGGCAGGGTTGGTGTTGTGGCTGAGCGATATGGACTTTGACACCAGAAACTTGCGCACATTGTAGCCGGTGGATGACCACGCAGGGTCGTAGGTCATACCGTCAAACGGCGGACAACCGCTATAAAGAATGGTAACGTCCTTGCGCGTGTCGCCCGTTTCGTATTGGTTCACAAACTCCTGCTTCACGTGCTGCCAGCCCCACGAGCCGCCCACCCAGTCGGAACCGCGAGGACCCATAAAGGTGCTTCGCCACGAGGCTTGATTGTTGTTGCCCCAAAAATCGTAAGTGGTAGCCCCTGTGTATTGTACTTCAAACAACGATTCGGCACCGTTGTTGATGGTTGCGTCAAAATTGTCTTCATAATTCATTGTGCTGAGGTCGTAGCCCATCGCTTCGATGCCTTCGCACAAACGCAATACCTCGCCATAATTGTCGCCTAACGTGAGATGCACCTTGGCGAGCATTGCCATTGCTGCCTCTTTGCAGGCACGCCCCAAGTCGGTGGATGAGTATTCGCTTTTGGGCGGCAGCATATTAATAGCCGCCTCGCAATCCGCAATGATTTGCGCATACACCTGTGCTTTGGGCGTGCGGGCAATGTACAAACCTTCTTCGGGTTCCACCGGCACAGTGCGCAGCGGCACATCGCCAAAGATGCGCACCAATATAAAGTAATAGTGCGCCCGCAAAAAATACGCCTCGCCAAGCACCCGATTTTTGAGGGCAGGGTCTATGTTATCCATCTTGGTAACGCGGTCAATCACAATGTTGCAACGCAGAATGCCGGGGTTGGGTCCCCGCCACAAATCCAACGCACCTTCGTTCACAGAAGTGGCAATAAAGGATGCCAAATCCTTTGTTTCGATGCCGTCGGTGGCGCTACTCATATCGCCGCCCACCTCGCTATCGCCTGCAATCACATCGATAGTCCACATCCGCATATTGTAGAGTTTGGGCCACTGCAAGGGCTGATAAGCAGCATTCACCAACGCCACCGCATCGGTTTCGTTGAGTTCGGTGTCCGAGCCAATGGCGTCTAAGGGCGCCTTGTCCAAAAACTTTTCGCAGGCAGTCATTGTCAAAGCCGCGAGAACTAATATGTATAGGTTTTTTTTCATAGTATTAAGAGTTTCAGGTTTCAAAATTTCAAGTTTCAGGTTTCAAAAAAAACATTTGGCAAACATTGTTCATTGTTCATTGTTCATTAAAATTTAACGTCTATCCCCACGCTAAACGTGCGCGTTACGGGATAACGCCCAAGGTCAAAACCATTAACGCTTATTTCGGGGTCAAAGCCGCTGTAATTGCTGATGGTGAACAGATTTGTGCACGAAAAATAGAGCCGCAAGTTGTTCATTGCTATTTTTTTGGCAATGGAGGCAGGCAGCGTATAACCCAGCGTGAGGTCTTTCAGACGCAGGTACGAGCCGTCCTCTATAAAGCGTGTCGAACTGCGCACATTTTTGTTGGGGTCGCCCAGCACGGCGCGGGGCATCGAGTTGGACGAACCTTCTATTGTCCAGCGGTCGAGCACCGTTGCCATTTGGTTTTGCGCGGCACTCATTGCCTCCAAATACATACGGTTGGCGTTGAACACATCGTTGCCGTAAATGCCCTGAAAGAAAATGGACAGGTCAAAACCCTTGTAACTAAACGAGTTGTTGAGCGCATAAGTCCAAGCGGGCATAGGGTTGCCAATAAAAGTGCGGTCGTTGTCGTCAATCACGCCGTTGTTGTCGAGGTCAAGAAAACGGATGTCGCCGGCGGCGGTGCCGTTAATGCTGCTGGTGCCTACTATTTGTGTTGACCAATTGTCCACTTCGCCCTGCGTTTGAAACAGTCCGTTTGCCACGTGTCCGTAGAACGAGCCAATGGGATGCCCTTCGGCATTGACGCGCGTGTTGCCCGACATTTCTACGCCGCCGTAGTAATCCGGCACATCGCTATTCAAACTGATAATTTTGTTTTTGTTGAACGCAATGTTGAAATCTGCCGTCCACTGAAAATCTTTTTGGTTAAAAATATCTGCCGACAAATTGAGTTCTACGCCTTTGTTGTTCACCTTTCCTGCGTTTATCATGGGCACGTCTCGGTCGTCGTAGCCCGATGATACAGGCACCGACATGCCTACCAACATATCTTCGGTGTTTTTGTTGTAGAGGTCAAACGACAGCCGCAATCTGCTTTTGAAAAAGCCCACATCGGCACCCACGTTGGTTTGGCGCACCTCCTCCCAATGCACCGATGGGTTGGGCATTTTGTGGGCAACCAACGAATTGACCACATTGCCGTTGAACGCATAAACGCCGGTGTTGTAGTCAGATGAAAACGAATAGTTGCCTATGTTTTGATTGCCTGTGATGCCATATCCTGCGCGGATTTTCACATCCGACATCACCCAGTTTTTGTCATAAAAACTCTCTTCGCTGAGTCGCCACGCCGCCGAAAAAGAGGGGAAAGTGCCCCAGCGGTGTTTGGGACCAAAGCGCGAAGACCCGTCGCGGCGCACGGTAGCCGTGAGCAGATAGCGGTCGGCGTAGGTATAGTTGGCACGCAGCATAAACGAGGCAATAGACCATTCGTTGCCCGAACCCCTGAAAGCTGATATTTTCTTTGCATTATCTATCTGATGAATTTCGTCTTTCAAAAAATCTTCTGCATCGCCGTTGAAATAGTCGTTCTCGCCCCATTGCAAACTTGCGCCTGCCATCACGTTCACAGAGTGGTCGCCAAATATCTTTTCGTAAGTAAAATAATTGTCCAACAAATAGGTAAAACCATAACTTGCGCCTTTATAGACAGAGGTAGTGGGCACCGGATTGGGCTTCCAGTCGTACTTTGGAGTGAAACGGCTGGTTTTTCCAAACGTGAGTTGCGCGCCTGCCACGCTCTTGAATTTGAGACCGTCGATAATAGAAAATTCGGCGTAGGCATTGCCCAGCAGGTTGTAGCCCTCGGTGGTATTTTTGTCGAGCATCGCCGTGCCATATTGGTTGCGTATGGTGCTGTTCCATATTGGGTTGCCGGAGGGTCCGTCAAAGTTGCCGTCGTCATCGTAGATGTTTTGCGTGGGCAGCGAGCGGAAAACTTCTGACAAACCATAATTGCCATTGGTTTTGTTGTCTGCCGAAAAGGTGATGTTGTTGCCGAATTTGACCCACGATTTCACCTTGTAGTCGCCATTGAATTGCAGCGTAACACGTTTATAGCCAACGCTTTGCACAATGCCATCCTGATTGGTGTAACCGCCCGACACATAGTAGTTGGATTTGTCGCTGCCGCCCGAATAACTGAGCGTGTAACTTTGTGCGTGTGCGGTGCGCAGCATGGCGTCTATCCAATCGGTGCCTGCGCCCAACAGTTCGGGGTCTGCCCAGTCGGGGTTGGTGGGTTGGCCTGCCTCCATCAGCATTTGGTTGTTGAGCGAAGCATACTGTGTGGCATTCAAAAACGCAGGTACATTAGTTGCCTGCGATATGCCGTAATTGGCTTTGATATTGAGTGTGCCATCGCCGTGTCCGCGCTTGGTGGTGATAATCACCACACCGTTGGCACCGCGCGAACCGTAGATGGCGGTTGCCGAAGCGTCCTTGAGCACATCCACCGAGGCAATATCCTCGTTGTTGATTGAATTGAGCCCCAAGGTAGCCGGCACGCCGTCTATCACATAGAGCGGGTTGCTGTCGTTCACAGTGCCCAATCCGCGAATTCTGAGCGAAACGTCAGCGTGCGGATTGCCGTTGTCCACAATATAAACGCCTGCCATACGTCCTTGCAGGGCTTGTCCCACGCTGTTCACAGCACGGTCGTTGAGCGTTTTGCTGCCCACGCTTGCCACGGCGCCGGTCAAATCTTTGCGGCTCACCGTGCCGTAGCCAATTACCACCACGTCTTCAATGGCTTGGGCATTTTCGCCCATCACCACATCCACGCGCCCGCGCCCGCTAACGGCTTCTTCGTGCGCCCCCATTCCCAAAAACGAGAATACCAAGGTGGCATCGGGCGATGCGGCGATATTGTAGTCGCCGTTAATGCCTGTGGTGGTGCCGTTGGTAGTGCCTTTGACCAAGACGGTGGCACCTACTACAGGGTCATTTTTACTATCGAGCACCGTACCCGATATATAGAGGTCTTGCGCTGTGCCTGCAAGGCTTGACAGAAAACAAAAAGTGACTAAAAAAAACGTACGTTTAAAATAGACAATTTTTTTTGAAAATAATTGTTTCATAAGTGTTTGCATATCAATGAGTTATTAAAAAAATACCTTTTCAATTTTTTGTCTATTTTAAACGTACGTTTAAATTAGACAATTTTTGCCAAAAAATAAACTTTGCAAAAGTACACACTTTTTTCATTCAAAATCATTTTGTTGAAAAAATAGTGAACCAATAAAATTGTACTATATTGTCAATCAATAAATTATATTTTTTTAAAAAATGAAATTATGTACTTTTTGTGGAGATTTTAACAATTAATTGAGTTGTTTTATCTTGTCAATTAACTTGGCTGAAAGCCTAAATTTTCATAACCGCAGGTCATCAACCTGCGGTTATGAAAATCTCGCCCATTCGGGCGATAGGCAAAATATCCGATAATCATAATTTTTATTTATCCATTTGGAAATATCCCGATTTTTATGTAACTTTGTAGCCTAAAAAAATAAATAATATGGATTTCAGTAGAAAATTACCAATAGGTATTCAAGATTTTGAGAAACTGAGGACAAGCAATTTCTTATATGTTGACAAAACAGCCTATCTTTATGAAATTGTAAATAACGGGTGTCCTTACTTTTTGGGGCGTCCGCGCCGATTTGGCAAAAGTCTTTTTCTCTCCACACTCAAAGCCTATTTTCAAGGCAAAAAAGAACTGTTTGAAGGGCTTGCTATTGCCGATTTGGAAAAAGATTGGATAGAATATCCTGTTTTTTATTTGGATTTGAATATCAATAGTTACACAAAATTTGCCGACCTTGAAAATGCGCTTGAGGCATTATTATCGCGAATAGAAGAAGTTTGGGGTGCCAATGATTCCGAGAAAGCATTTTCAACTCGTTTAGAGGGTTTGATGCACCGTGCTTACGAGAAAACCGGCAAACGGGTGGTGATTTTGATTGATGAATATGATAAACCACTCACAAGTACATTGGACAAACCGGAATTGCACGAACAAATCCGTGAGGCATTGAGCGGTTTCTATGGTGTGCTCAAAACAGCCGACCAATATCTGCGCTTTTTGCTGCTGACCGGAATTACAAAATTCTCAAAAGTAAGTATTTTTAGCCAATTGAACCAGTTGCAGGATATTAGCATGAATAAATATTTTGCCGGTATTTGTGGTATATCTGAGACAGAATTGATTGCTAATTTTGAGCCCGAAATCCAATCATTGGCAAAAGAGATAAATTTATCATACGATGAAACGCTTGTCGAACTCAAAAAGCGTTACGACGGCTATCATTTTTGCGAAAATACGGAAGGGATGTACAATCCTTTCAGTTTGCTCAATACTTTTTCAAACAACGCTTTGCGTTATTACTGGTTTTCGACAGGAACACCGACTTTTCTTGTTAAGATGCTCAAAGATGCCAACTTTGATATTCCTAATCTCGAAAACGATGTTACCATAGCAGCACCTGCGATTGCCGATTATCGTGCCGGCGATACCAATCCGCTTCCATTGCTCTATCAAACCGGTTATTTGACCATCAGAGAATTTGACCAACTGTTTAATGAATATCGCTTGGGCTTTCCCAACGAAGAAGTGAAATATGGTTTTTTGAATGAATTACAACTTATTTATTTACCACAGACGCACATAAACACTGATTTTAGTGTTCCCAATTTTGTGAGAGATTTAATGGCAGCCAATGTGGAGGGTTTTATGAATCGGCTTCAGGCATTTTTTGCTTCCATACCTAATGATTTGAGCAACAAAACGGAAAAAGATTACCAAACCATTTTTTATTTGCTGTTTACATTGATGGGGCAATTTGTACAAACTGAAGTGAAAAGTGCCGTTGGGCGTGCTGATGCTGTGGTTTGGTTGAAAGATACGATTTATGTATTTGAATTTAAACTTTCCGAAAATTCCTCTGCCGAAAAGGCACTCCTGCAAATCGACGACAAAGGCTATCTCATTCCGTATAGTGCAGGTGAACGAAAAGTGGTGAAAATCGGTGCAGAATTTAACCGAACGGAACGAACATTAAGCCGCTGGGTAAATTCTTAATCCATTGTTTCTTATGAAACCCTCAAGATTTTTTAATCGCCAAAGGGGTCAATTCTTTTTTTGAGACACTATTTTACCACCAAAATACTTTCTTTTTGCCTCTTATCAGGCACTTTTACCCAGCATTCCTTTGTTGCCTCGTTCCATGACCACTGCACGGCGTTAAAATCGGATTCAATGCTTGCCGATATGCTTTCGGCGGCGGTTTTTTTGGCGGCTTTACCATTGACTTCTACCTTGCTTGGCGAGGTTTCTATATGAAATATCAATACTATATTTCTTTTGTCCGATTGTCGGAATCCTTTGTCTATTGCTGTTATTTCGGCAGTCAATCCCATGTCTGATGTTACGCATTTAAATGTAGTTTTGGAATAAATATCTTTCAAGTAATCCAAATTCTCGCCATCGTCTTCGTACAATTCAAAGGCGGCTTGTTCGTCTTCGGCGGCAGGGAAAACGTGCACCTGCAAGGGATAATCTTTTTTCTCGTGAATGTATTGCATCACAGGCATTTGCGGAATAATAGAACCTTTTTTTACAAAAATGGGAATAACATTCAGCGGCGCAGGGTAGGCAATGGTTTGACCGCCCCTGTAAACGGTTTGCTTGTTGTTGAAATCTATCCACTCGCCGGCGGGCAAATAGACCTGCTTGCTGCGTTCGCCTTTTTT
>BNTQ01000025.1 GCA_025996715.1 Bacteroidia bacterium
AATGGAAAGCCCAAAAAATGGTATTATGCAATCCCAATCATAATTGTTTGGTTAATAATTTTAGCAATAATAGGTAATGCCTTTTGGAACAGAAATTAGTTTATTTACAATTGATAATTTATTTTTTTATGGCAACTTACAATTTAGACATAACAAAAGAACATTGTCCGATGACGTTTGTGAAAACAAAAATCGAACTGAACAAACTCCAAGCAGGAGATGTGTTGAACGTGAAATTGACCGAGGGCGAGCCTTTGGAGAATGTGCCAAAAAGCGCAACGGAACAGGGTTTTAAAGTGCTGTCGGTGGCAGCAACCGAAACAGCGGGTATTTACAATGTAGCAATAGAAAAATGATTTGTATTCCTCAAAACGTGATTGACGGCATTGTTGCGCAAGCGCGAAACGAGTTGCCCAATGAAGCCTGCGGGCTGTTGGTGGGGCGTGAATTGTTGGTAGGGGCAGGTTTGCAACCTGCCCACGATAGAGAGGTAGTGAAACAATTTCCGCTGACCAACGTTGACCGCAGCCCCGAACATTTTTCGTTCGACCCGAGAGAGCAGTTTGGCGTTTTGAAAGAGGCGCGAAAGCAGGGATGGCAGATTATTGCCAACTATCACCGCCACCCCGCATCACCCGCCCGCCCTTCGGAATAGGATATTCGGCTGGCTTTTCACCCTGACATCATCTATATAATTCTTTCGTTGCAAGAAAAAGACAATCCTGTAATCAAAGCATTTTCGATAAAAAACGGAACAGTAGAACAAATTGAAATAGCGATAACATCCCCAATCCTCTGCGGGACAAAGACGATTGGGGGAGAATTTTAATTAAAAACAAAAATATTGATTTAACAATTTATAGTTATGAGTAGAAAAGAATCAATAATTGATATTTCAACAATTAACTACAACGAAATGCTTCGCGAGATAATTGCGGAAGTAAAGATGACTCGTGTTGTGATTGCCAACAGGTTAAATGTTTCTGTAACACAACTTTATTGGAATATCGGGAAACGGCTTGCCTCCGAAAAATTGGAAAAAGGGTACGGAGGCAAAGTCGTTGAGCAACTTTCGCTTGATTTGAAAAGCGAATTTACTGATAAAGAGGGATTTTCGCCTCGAAGTTTGTGGGATATGAAACGTTTCTACGAATTTTATACAGAAGAAAATGAAAAACTGCCGCAGGTTGTGGCAGAATCTCACAATCAAATTATGCCGCAACCTGTGGCAGTTTTGCCGTGGGGACACAACAGATTGATTTTAAGCAAAATAAACGATAAACAGGAAGCGATTTATTATGCAGAAGCAGCGGTAAAAATGGGTTGGACGCGCAATTTGTTATTAAATCATCTAAATAACCCAAAATGGGTATAAAATCAGGTATTAAATCTATTGGTGATAAGGCATAAATAACTGTTACAATAATAATCGTTTTTGCAATAATTGGTACATCTTTTCTTTGATATGCAAGGTATAAAGCCGATAAATCTGTTTTTATTTGATTCGTTTTTTCTTTTAATTTTACAACAATTTTGTTTTTCATAACAGGTCATTCAAACTAATTATTTTACTGCCTATTTTTTCGTAATAATGCAGCATTTCATCAATTTTTCTTTTATCATAACTTGTAATGCAATCTGATAAGACATTAACTTTATAATTTGCCTTAGTCAAGTTATAACAGGTTGATTTGACACAAGCAATTGCATCTGCTCCTGTTATGTAAAATTCATCTATCTCGTTTTTATTTATAAAATCTGCGAACTCCTCACTACTTAATGCGTTTCCTTTGTATTTTGTGAAAACATTTTTTGATACTATTTTCATATCCGAAACTAATTCAGACCCAGGTGTATTGGGTTTAAAAGTCCTTGTGCCGTCTGATAAATTTTCGTGCCGTATATAAACAACGTGAATATCATTATTAAGTGCCCAATCTATGGCTTTATTTATATTGCCAATTATTTCCTTGTAATTCTTTGTTATATCATTTTGAATGTCTATTATTACTAATGCTTTTCTCATTTTTTTACTTTTTGTGTCCTTGTCGGACAGTTTATATTTTGCTTTAACGTCTAAATAAACAATGTTTGCCCACCTTCCGACAATTGCAAAAAGGTGGCTACGCCCAACACATCTTTTACTTCGGGAATGAAATCGCTTTTTTGCAAGCCCAAAATGTGCATTGCCATTTCGCAGGCATAGAAGTTGATGCCCAAGACCTTTGCTGCTTCTACCAATTCTTCTAACGGTGCCACATTATTTTTGCGCATCATATAGCGGAAAATTTTGGGGCTGGCGCCAAAGAAATTGAGCCGGCTCACAGGTGCAGACCTCAGTCCGCCCATAAATATGCCGAATACTTTGGGCAAAAATCCTTTGCCGACAGGGGAACGCCCTTGCTTGATTTTGAGCGCATCCAATCCCCAGAAAGTGAAGAATAGATTTACTTCATAACCAACAGCCGCCGCGCCTGTAGCCAATGTGAATACGGCTGTCAACTTGTCAAAATCGCCGCTGAAAGCGATGATGGACAATTTCTTTTTTTGTGTTTCTTCTGCCATTTTTTTAAGTTTAAAGTTTAAAATTCAATGTTCAAAATTTATTATTCATTCTTACTTTTTAATTCACAAGTCGCTTGTTCATAATCAACCAATTGCGTTACCGTAGGGTGCGAGCCGCACACGGGGCAGTTGTCCGAATGTTTTGTTTTGATGGTTCTAAATTCCATCGTTTTGGCATTGAACGAGAGCAGGCGGTTGGTCAGCAATTCGCCTACGCCTGTCAAGTATTTCAGTGCTTCTGCCGCTTGTATTGTGCCCAGCATACCCGCAATGGCGCCCAAAACGCCTGCCTGCGAGCAGGTGGGCACGGCATTGGGCGGGGGCGGCGAGTGGAACAAGCAACGATAGCAAGCATTTCCGGGCGTGTAGGTCATCGTTTGTCCGTCAAATCGCAGTATGCCGCCGTGCGAAAATGGTTTTTTTGCGAGCACGCAAGCGTCGTTGATGAGGAATTTTACCGGAAAATTATCTGTTCCGTCCACCACAAAATCGTAATCCTTGATGATGTCCAAGGCATTGTCCGCAGTGAGCAATGCCTGATAGGTGATGACTTTCACATCGGGATTGAGTTGGTTGATTTTTTCCTTTGCCGACAGCACTTTTGGCTTGTTCACGTCCGCTGTGAAATGAATAATTTGCCGTTGCAAGTTGCTCAAATCCACCACATCGCCGTCGATGATGCCAATGGTACCAATGCCTGCAGCAGCCAAATAAAAAGCAACAGGTGCGCCCAATCCGCCTGCGCCCACCACCAAAACTTTGCCGTTGCAGATTTTCTCTTGCCCCTCAACGCCAACGTCTTGCAGCAAAATGTGCCGGCTGTACCGATTGATTTGTTCCTCTGTAAAATCCATAATTATTATTTTTTTGTCTGCACTTTGATTTTAAAATGATTGTATGATTATTGTGATTAAAAGAAATCATATCAATCAAAAAAATCACGCGCAAATCATAGTTCGGACAATTTACCTCCTCCCATAAAGTACAAAAAATCAACCACATCACCGTCCTGTAACACAGTGGCGGCGTAACTTTCCTTAGATACAAATTCCTCATTCAACTGCACCGAAACCATATCCGGTTGTTGGATGCTGTTGGCGGTAATGAGTTGTGCAAGCGTTGTGGAATTGTCCACCTCCTGCGCTTTTCCGTTGACTGTTATTTTTGCCATATTCTTTAAATTATTAATTATGTCGTCGTTTCGACAGGCTCAACGACCGCGCTATATGCGAGGGCTGAACTTAATCGGTGGCTGAGCCTGCCGAAGTCAATTATCCTTCCGAAAACAAGGGCGTTGACAAATACCGTTCGCCGGTATCGGGCAAAATCACCACAATGATTTTCCCTTTATTTTCAACACGTTTTGCAATCTGTATTGCCGCAAATGCAGCAGCGCCCGACGAGACGCCCACCAAAAGCCCTTCCTGCTTTGCCAAGAGGCGGCTGGTTTCAAACGCCTCCTCGTTTTTTACCTTAAATATCTCGTCCACAATTTTGGGGTTAAATACTTTTGGCACAAATCCTGCGCCGATACCTTGTATTTTGTGCGGACCCGGCTTGCCGCCCGACAATACAGGCGAATCAAAAGGCTCCACGGCAATCACCTTGATGTTGGGGTTGTATTTTTTGAGCACCTCGCCTGCGCCGGTAACTGTTCCGCCTGTGCCCACTGCGGAAATGAAGATGTCCACTTTGCCGTCGGTGTCGCGCCAAATTTCTTCTGCCGTTGTAACGCGGTGAACCTGCGGATTGGAGGGGTTGAGAAATTGTTGCGGGATAAAGGAATTGGGATTTTGCTTTTGCAACTCCTCGGCTTTGCGAATAGCACCGCCCATTCCCTCAAAACCCGGCGTGAGCACAATCTCTGCACCCAAAGCCTGCAAAAGCGTGCGGCGCTCCACGCTCATTGTGTCGGGCATAGCGAGTATCAATTTGTAGCCCTTAGCGGCGGCAATAAAAGCCAGGGCAATGCCTGTGTTGCCGCTCGTAGGCTCAATAATAATGCTGTGCGGCGTGAGCAGCCCCTTTTCTTCGGCATCTTCAATCAACGCCAAGCCGATGCGGTCTTTGACGCTTCGAGCAGGATTGAAATACTCCAATTTAGCGAGCACTTTTGCGCTCAACTTGTTGGTTTTCACCACTTTACCTAACTCGAGAAGTGGCGTATTTCCAATAAGTTCCGTCAGTTTTTTTGCGATTTTTGCCATAGTTTTTTTGCAATTTTATTTTTTGCAAATGTACAACTAAAATATCAAATAAAAATACCCTTGATGCAGTATTTTTTATCACCCCTATAAATTAAAAACCGTTGAAAGGGTAAAAAAACTAATAATGTACAGAATTATTGAAAAAATGTTTATTTTTGTGGGTGAAATCTACCCCAATAAAAAGTTTTTTAATAAAATTTGGTAGTTGTAAAAAAATTGTAACTCGCCCTTAGATGCTATATTTTATGCAAAACACCATCAAAAAATTAACCCTACTTTCACTCATTTTCTTTTACACATTGGCAGTTGTAAAAGCAGAAGATTGGTATCCTATTCAGGTCATCACCACCAGCCACGGATTGCCCACTGATGAGGTGCGGCAGGTGTATCAAGATAAGGATGGCTATATTTGGATAGCCACCAATGACGGCTTGTGCCGCTACGATGGTTATCAGTTGAAAACGTACAAAACCAATCTCTACGCACCCGAACTGCTGAGCAGCAATAAATTGACGGCGATAGCAGAAGACGGCAACCATAATTTGTGGATAGGAACGGCAAATGGCTTGAATATTCTGCATAAAATAACGGGCAAAATTACGCAACCGGATAATAAGAATTTGCGTGGAAATAATGTACAGGCAATACTCACAACCAAGGATAATCAAGTGTGGGTGGGCACTAACGCAGGCTTACATCTATACGATGCCAAAAACAAAACTTTCATTTCCAATGAAGATATTGGTGCCGGCTATCCGCTGCAAACAAGCGACATCAAAAGTTTGATAGAAGACAGCGAGGGCAACATTTGGATGGGTACGTGGAGCGAAGGCATTACACGCTACAACCCTGCGGAAGAGCGTTTTTATGCCTATCCGCCTATCAATGCGGGCAATTCGGCGCACGTGATTTTTGAAGACAACAGCCACAACATTTGGGTGGGAAGTTGGGACTATGGATTGTTTCGGTTGGAAAATTCCTACAACCTGCAACAAGTCAAGTATATCGCCTATCGGCACGAGCAGAATAATCCCCATAGTTTGTCCGACAACATCATTTATTCGTTGTCGCAAGACCTCAATACTGCGGCACTTTGGGTGGGCACGCGCAGCGGATTGAGCGTTTGGAACGGCAAAGACAATACGTTTACCAACCATTTGCCCAATCATTCGGCGCAGTCGTTGCCCTACAACGAAATAAATTCCATACTTCGCGACAACAGCGGATTGATGTGGTTAGGCTCTTTGGGCGGCGGCGTGAGCGTGGTCAATACTCGGCAAACCGTGTTTGAACAGTACCCTTTGGAGGACGTAAAAAAAGTAATGTCAAGCAATTCTGTGCGCAGTATTTATATTGATAAAGCAGGCAAAAAATGGTTGGGCATAGGCAGTTACGGTTTGGTAACCGATGGCAAGGATTTTGAGCGCAATCCCATTACTTCCACAGTGTATCAAACCATTCAAACAAGTAAAAATAATGCCTATTGGTTTGCCACCTATGGGCAAGGGCTGTTTATATTTGACCCGCATTTGGCGACCGACAAAGTACAAAATATTCGCGTTAATACGCACACTTGGCTCAGTAGCGATTGCGTGTTTTCGCTCACAGAAGATAGTCATGGGCTGCTGTGGATAGGCACTTTGGAAGGCATTAGTATTTTTGATACAAAAACAAACGAAGGACAATCCTACCCCGATTTAGGACAACCCAAAGACCCCGCCAAGCACTATTCCGTATTTGGGATTGAAGAAGAGAACCCGACCACCGTGTGGCTGGCTACCAACGGCAGCGGCGTGTTCAAGGTAACAAAAGATGCGGCGACTTTGGCAATACAAAATTTTGAGCAATATAATAGGGCGAGCGGGCAAGTCAATAACGATAACGTGCAAGTCATTTACAAAGATAGCAAAGGGCGGCTGTGGCTGGGCAGCGACGGCGGCGGACTGAGTTTGTTGGATGCTGCAAAAAATGTATTTGTGAGCGTTCAGGGGGAATATAATTTGCCGGGCGACGTTGTTTATAGCATCGAAGAAGACAATGCGGGCAACCTATTTGTTGCCACCAATGCGGGATTGGTCAAGTTGGAATTTATGGACAACTCTGTTTTTTGCCGCACCTATACCACTGCCGATGGTTTGCAAGCCAATTCTTTTAATCGCCACGCTGCCTTCAAAACCGCCGATGGGATGCTTTATTTTGGCGGGCACAACGGCTACAATGCGTTTCATCCGGCATTGCTGCAAAACAAGCACTCCTACTCGCCCTTGGTGATTACCGACATCAAATTATTTAATAAATCGTTGGAAAATATAGACACAAAACTTCGCCAAAAAGTTTCGCCTGATGCACCGGGGTACACCAAAAAAATACGATTGTCTTACAACTACAATAATTTTACAATAGAATTTGCCAACTTAAATTATCTCAATGCGAGCCAAGACAAATATGCCTACAAATTGGACGGATTTGATAAGGAATGGCAATACACCGATGCCTCGCGCCGCTTTGCATCTTACAACAATTTGACGCAGGGCACGTATCGCTTTTTGCTAAAATCGCTCGACGAAATAGGTGCTTGGTGCGAAAATGAAAGCGTGCTCACAGTCGTTATCCTGCCGCCATTTTGGCTCACGTGGTGGGCGTTTTTGATTTATATTATGGCAGTTTTGGCGGCTATTTACATTGCATTGCGGATTGCAAAAAGTAAATTGTCGTTGCAAAATGCTTTGCAGGTCAAGAGTTTAGAAAAAGTGAAAACGGAGGAACTCAATCACGCTAAGTTGCAGTTTTTTACAAACATCACGCACGAATTTCTAACGCCGCTCACCATACTTTCGGCCTCTGTGGACGAACTGAAAATGAATGAGCCGCAAAACAAAGAGCATTACAATGTAATGAGCACCAACATCAACCGCCTCATTCGCTTGCTGCAACAGATACTCGAATTTAGGAAGGCAGAAACCGGCAACCTGAAACTAAAAGTGTCCAACGGCGACATTGCTGCGTTTGTGAAGTCGGGCGTGGATAGTTTCAAGCCCTTGATGAAGAAAAAGAAAATGCACTTTTCGTTGATTACCGACCCCGAAAGCATTGTGGGCTATTTTGACCGCGACAAAGTGGATAAGATATTGTTCAACTTGCTGTCGAATGCTGCAAAATATAACAAGCCGGGCGGATTTATTCAGGTCAATGTGTCGTTGGAAACTGACGATAAAAATATAGTGATGATGGCTGTGAAAGATAATGGCGACGGCATCCAACCGCAGGACGTGAAGGGCTTGTTCAAACGTTTTTACGAAGGCGATTATCGGCGTTTCAACACCATTGGTACAGGGATAGGACTTTCGTTGACCAAAGATTTGGTGAATTTGCACAAAGGCACGATACGAGTGGAAAGCGAGGTGGGCGTGGGCACAACATTTTTTGTGCAACTGCCCATTCATCAGGCGGCGTATAGCGAAAATGAAATAGACGAATGCACTTATATGCCCAAAGACATTCCGGAAATCATGGCAGAAGCGGACGAAGACGAGAAAGAAGAACTTTTGAAAGAATACTCGTTGCTGTTGGTGGAAGACAACGAAGAATTGTTGGCACTAATGGTCAAACTGCTGAGCAAAGAATACAATATCGTAACGGCAAAAAACGGCAGAGAGGCGATTGAAATTTTGGAGGCAGAATACATAGACTTGGTCATTTCCGACGTGATGATGCCTGTGATGGACGGTTTGGAATTTTGCAAATATGTGAAAAACGAATTTGAACTTTCGCACGTGCCCATTATCCTGCTCACTGCCAAAAACAAGGAGGAAGACCGCGTAGAATCCTACGATGCAGGAGCAGACGGTTTTATTACCAAGCCCTTCAATTTGAATGTGCTGTATTCAAAAATCAAAAATTTACTCAAAGCCAAAGAGCGCGTGGCACGTGAGTTTAAGAAACAATATGTGTTTGAAACCAAAGACCTGAACTTTTCCAATATCGACGAGGAGTTTTTGAACAATGCCGTAGCCTGCATTCATCAGCATATTGATGATGTGGACTTTGACCAAAAACGCTTTGCCGACACAATGGGCATCAGCAAATCCACCTTATACAAAAAACTCAAATCGCTCACAGGGCTTAATACCTCGCTGTTTATTAGAAATATCCGCCTCAAAACAGCTTGTAAAGTAATAGAAGAGAAAAAGAAAATCCGCATTTCAGAACTCGCCTACAGCGTAGGTTTCAACGACCCAAAATACTTCAGTGCTTGCTTCAAAAAAGAATTTGGGATGCTGCCGAGCGAGTATTTGGAGAAGATTTTGGCGACAACAGCAAATTAGCACGCCGATGAAATTTGCCACGAATGCACGAATAAACACGAATTAGATGAGTAGAAAACGCACATTCACACGCCATACCCATCCCGTGAGGGACGGAATGTGAAAAAAAGTGCTCATAAAAATTGTTGATTTTATTTTGAAAGTCCTCATAAAAAATGTAACTTTGCAGTCAAAAGTCCTCATAAAAAATGTAATTCAATACAATAATGAAACGAGAAATCGAAAAATATCTTGCAGAGTGGAAAGTATCTAAAGGCAGAAAACCGCTGCTGATACGAGGCGCGAGGCAGGTGGGCAAAACATATTCAATTACAAAATTTGCCCAAGAAAACTATGCCCAAGTGGTTTATATTTCTTTTGATATTGACCATTTTTTAGACCGGATTTTGTCCGAAACGCTGAACCCCGATGTTATTATTGATGCCATTCAGGCAGAGAAACAGGTGAAAATTTCTGCCGCAGACACATTGATTATCTTTGATGAAATTCAAGAACAATCACGTGCATTAACCTCTTTCAAGTATTTTAATGAAAATCGCCCCGATATTCACATTATTGGAACAGGTTCTGCGCTCGGCACTTTGCAGCACAAAGGTTTTTCGTTTCCTGTGGGCAAAGTGCAGACAAAATTTATGCGCCCGATGACTTTTATCGAATTTGTAGAAAATTACAAAGGCGAGCAATACGGCGATTTGCTTTCGTTAGAAAAAATCAAAAACACCCATTATTTTTCAAAAGATTTGATTCATCTGCTTAAAGTGTATTTCTACACCGGCGGAATGCCCGAAGTGGTCGGGGATTTTATCAAAAACAAAGATTATGTTTCAGTCAGGAAAATTCAAAACAAGATTTTACAAAGTTATTCCGCCGATTTCTCAAAATATAACGATGCTTCTACAACGCTGAAACTGAATGCAATATGGAATTCTATCCCAAAACAAATTTCAAAAGAGAACAAAAAGTTTAAATTCAGCGAAGTAAAAAAAAGTTCGAGGGCAGACGATTATTTGGTTGGTTTGCAGTGGCTTGACAACAGCGAACTAATTCATCGAGCGTATGCAACCTACACGCCAAAAGTTCCGCTCAAAATATATGAAGAACAAAATGTGTTTAAGGTTTTTGCCAACGACATTGGTTTGCTTTGCGCGATGTTAGATGTTCATTCAAAAACAGTGTTAGACGAAAATAGTTTATTTACCGATTTTCAGGGCGCTATTGCCGAGCAATTTGTTTGCCAGCAGTTATTGGACGATTTTTATAATTTGCATTATTGGACCAACGAACAATACCAGAACGAGATTGATTTTCTATTGCAGGCGTGGGATAGTTGTGTGCCTGTGGAAGTAAAATCGGGATTCAACACGCAGGCAAAATCGCTCAAAGTATTTAGAGAGAAATATCAGCCGAAATTAAGTTTTCGTTTGTCTTTGAATGATTACAATAAAACAGATGATTTGATAGATTTGCCGCTTTATGCCGTGCATTTAATTCCAAAAATAATAGAAGAATATAACAAAAAGCCTGTCGCGCAGTCAGTAGTTTCTACGCCTTAATTGCAATAATTGCACAAAAAATCTGCGTAAATCTATATCATCTGCCTCATCTGCCTGCCAAAAAGTCGAATTTCGCGTAAAAAAAGTCGAATAATGCGTAATTACGCATAAATAGACCTCATTTAACGGATATTCGACCTCATTTTTGTTTATTGCCACTAAATTTGCAGCACGGTTTTGTAAGAAAACTGCAAATTATTTTTTTTAACCTAAACAAAACATTTATGAGAAACAAAGTGACTCAGTCTTTACGACAGATGCGACGGTGCATTTTGCTTGCATTGTGCGTCGCAATGGGATTGCCGCTTGCCGCCCAAAACCTCAATATATCGGGGACGGTGCTCGACGGCAACAACGACCCGGTGGTGGGTGCCACCGTTGTGGTCAAAGGCTCCACGGCGGGCACAACCACAGGTGTGGGCGGCAACTACGACATCCAAGCACCGCCCGACGGCACCCTTGTTTTTACCTTATTGGGAATGGCTGCGCACGAAGAAGCCATTGGCGGCAGAGCACGCATAGACGTGCTGCTGAGCGATGACGCACAAGCCATTGACGAGGTGGTGGTAGTGGGCTTTGGCTCACAAAAGAAAGTGAACCTCACCGGCGCGGTGGGCATTGCTACCACAAAAGATATTGCCGACCGCCCTGTAATTTCAGCAGTGCAAGCACTGCAAGGAATTGTGCCGGGCTTGAGCATTACTCAAAACAGTGGCAACCTCGATGCCGGTTCCACCATCAAAATTCGCGGACGCGGCACCATCGACGACCAGATTAAAGGCGACCCGCTTATATTGATTGATGGTATGGAAGGCGACATTAACGCACTCAACCCTGCCGACATTGAAACGATGTCGGTGTTGAAAGATGCTGCTGCTTCCTCTATCTATGGTGCAAAAGCCTCGTTTGGTGTTATCCTCATCACCACCAAAAGCGGCAAGGCGGGCAAAACACAGGTGAACTACAGCAACAATTTCCGCTACAACTCACCTCTCTTGATGCCTGAGCCAATGGATTCCTACACACTTGCATGCTATTTCAACGAGGCACTCGTCAACAGTGGTCAAGGAAAGCACTTTAACGACAGTTGGGTGCAGGCAATGAAGGATTATCGTGATGGTATTCTTACTTCGCCAATATATGAAAACGGAACTTCCGGACGATGGGAAGATGGTTATGACCCAAATAGTACTGTCCCCGGTTATTCCGAAAAAATGGGTGGAATAGACAACCGCAATTACTACAAAGAAATTTTTCGCAGCACTGCTTTTTCGCAGGAGCACAACCTGAGCGTGAGTGGAGGTAGCAACAAACTGACATTCTACGGCTCGGTCAACTATCTCGACCAAAATGGTCTGATGGTATTCAATCAAGACCAGTACAACCGCTTTTCGGCAAATGCGCGTGTAAGTTATCAACTGTATGATTGGCTCAAGTTAGGCTACAGCAACCGTTTTGTGCGCAATACCTACGAACGTCCCACAGCACTCACCAACACCTTGTTTCAAGACCTTGCACGACAAGCCTGGCCCTTTATTTCGATGTACGACCCTAACGGCAATCTTTGGGAGTGGAAAACACAGGCACTGCGCGATAGAGGAACCTCACGTGCCATCACCGATAACAACTATCAACAGGCTACGCTGACATTTGAACCAATCAAAAATTGGCGCACAAATGTGGAACTTAATTATTCTATAAAAAATTACAACTACCACGAAGACCAATTAGTAACCTACCACTATGACGTAAATAATCAGCCGTATGCTCAAGATAAAAGTTCTCATGTGAAAGAAGAAAATCAAAAAGAAGACCTCTTTGGGCTAAACGCCTACACCGAATACAGTTTTTCGCTCGACAACAAGCACAATTTCAAGGCAATGGTCGGCATGCAAGAACAATTGATGTCGCAGGCAAAATTTGACTTGCAACGTGATGGCGTGATGGAACCTGCTTTGCCGGAAGTGAACTTGACCGATGGATACGATTTCAATGGCAAAGCAGTGGTGCCGAGTGTCAACGGCGAACGCAACCGCTGGTCAACACTGGGTTACTTTGGACGCATCAACTACGATTACGATGGCAAATATCTTTTTGAGGCAAACATTCGCTACGATGGCTCATCGCGCTACCGCAAAGGACACCGCGATGTGTGGTCGCCCTCCTTTTCCGTAGGTTGGAATGTGGCTCAGGAACGTTTTATGGAAAGTATCGTCAATTATGTGGGAATGCTCAAACTGCGTGCTTCCTACGGACAATTGGCCAATCAAAACACCACCGGTTGGTATCCCACCTATTCCAATCTTGGCTTATACAATAGTTCCGGCGTATGGTTGCAAGACGGCTTGCAAACCAATCGGGCAACCTCTCCCGGCACACTTGGCAACCCCTACCTGACATGGGAAAGCGTGAACACCATCAATGGAGGTGTGGATATAGGCGCATTCAAAAATCGGCTTACCGCTTCGTTTGACATCTATCAGCGCACCACTACCAATATGTTGGGACCGGCTCCACAATTGCCCGCTACCTTGGGCGCAGACCCGCCACGAGCCAACGACACCGAATTGCGGGACAATGGTTTTGAACTTTCAATTGCGTGGAACGACCGTTTGAAAAACGGATTGGGCTATGGCGCACGATTTATGCTGTCGGACTATACAACAAAAATAACCAAATATCCAAGCAACAAAATCGGCGACATCACCAATTACTATAATGGCAAAATCGCAGGCGAAATTTGGGGATATCAAACCATAGGCATTGCCCGCACACAAGACCAAATGGATGCTCACCTGGCAACGCTGCCCAACGGCGACCAAGCGGCATTAGGCTCCAATTGGCAAGCGGGCGACATCATGTTTGCCGACCTCAATGGCGACGGCAAAATTGACAACGGTGCCAAAACGCTTGACGACCACGGCGACCTCAAAGTGATTGGCAACACAACGCCTCGCTACCAATTTGGTATAGACCTCACGGCAGATTGGATGGGTTTTGATGTCCGCGTCTTTTTTCAAGGCGTGATGAAAC
The DNA here is from genome assembly GCA_025996715.1 of Bacteroidia bacterium. GTDB lineage: Bacteria > Bacteroidota > Bacteroidia > Bacteroidales > UBA932 > BNTQ01. The sequence continues at coordinate 13,684 of BNTQ01000025.1, forward strand.
GCGACTATTGGCAGGGCAGTAGTGTATTTTGGGGTGCCCGCGGAGGTGGTAGCGATGGTTCCAACAACAACGGCGGCAATGGTAACAGTTATCAAAATGGCGCTATGTGGGAGTCGGCAGCATTCACTTCTCACCTCGATTATTTTCGCGACGAAACCTCGGAATTGGGAGCCAACCTTGATGCTTACTTTCCAAGACCTTACACGACCACCGCAAAAAACAACTATGTGCAGTCGCGCTACTTGCAAGATGCTTCCTATATTAGACTCAAAAATCTGCAAATAGGCTATACGCTTCCTTATGCGCTCACAAGCAGAATCCGCATCGAAAAATTGAGAATCTTTTTTTCGGCAGAAAACTTGTGGACGGGCACTAAGATGTCAAAAACATTTGACCCCGAAACAATAGACTTTGCAGGCGGCGAGAATGGGCGCGGTGCAGGTACCGTCTATCCGCTCTCAAGAGTGCTTTCTTTTGGTATAAACCTTAATTTTTAACTCTTAATTGTAAGCAATATGAAAAATATAAATATAAGATATTGGACAGCCGCAGCAATTCTGACGCTGACCTCGGTGGCTTGTGTTAAACTCGACCAAACACCGCTGAGTAGCCTCCCTGCTGAAAATTATTTCAACAGCGATGCACAGTTGCAATCCTACGTCAATAACCTGTACACCCCGCGTACAGGCAGTAATAGCAACGACCAGACTTTTGACGTGCACGGTACGTATAACTACGGCACCTTTGCCATTGACAACAACACCGACAACATGGCGAGCAAAGGCAACGGCGACGACCGCTGGATACTTGCCAACAACAAAGTGGGACAAACCGGCGGCGATTGGTCGTTTTCGTACATCTACAAAGTCAACTATTTTTTCCGCTATGCTTTGCCAAAATATGAGGCAGGCACCATCTCCGGCAGCGAAGCCAATGTGAAGCAGGCGATAGGCGAAGCCTACTTTCTTCGCGCCTACGAGTATTTCAAACGCTTGCAAAATGTGGGCGACTACCCCATCATCACCGACTTGCTCCAAGATGATATGGACGTGCTCATAGAACAAAGCAAACGCCGCCCCCGCACCGATGTGGCACGCTTTATTTTGAGCGATTTGGACAATGCCATTGAACTCTTGGGCGATGGCGTGGCAACAACGCGCATTACCAAAAAAGCAGCACTGCTATTTAAGTCGCGGGTGGCGTTGTTTGAAGGCACTTGGCTCAAGTATTTTCAAGGCACGGCATTTGTTCCCAATGGCGACGGTTGGCCCGGCGCCACCAAGGACTACAACGCCGGTTGGCAGTACGAGGCGGGCGACATTGTAGCGGAGTATAACTGGTTTTTGGGCGAGGCAATGACTGCCGCCCAAGAGGTAGCCGACAATACCCCACTCACCGCCAACACAGGCATTGTGCCGCAAGCAGCGGGGCAAACCAATCCCTATTTGGAAATGTTTGGAGCTGTGGATTTGAATGCCTATCCCGAAGTGCTTTTTTGGAGGCAATACGATCTTGGCTTGGGCATTACGCACAATGTGCCGCAATACACACATTCGGGTTGCCAGGGAATTGGGCTTACGCGGGGCTATGTGGATAACTTTCTCATGGCAGACGGCACCCCCGCTTACGCCAGCAGCGATTATGCCGGCGATGATTACATTGACAGTGTGGTAGTGAAACGCGACAATCGTTTGCAGATATTTCTCAAGGTTCCGGGACAGTTGAACTATTTCCTACCCGGTGCCACACCCGCACGCGCTACCCCCACAGAGCCTTACCCCGACATCACCGAAGGCAATGCCGAGAGAGGCTATTCCACAGGATACACCCTGCGCAAAGGCATCAACTTTACCGACCGCGAACACTATATAAAGAATAACGAGGCTACCACCGGCAGCATCGTATTTCGCGCCGTTGAAGCCTACCTCAACTATATGGAGGCTGTGTATGAAAGGGACGGAGTATTGGATGGCAAGGCAGCGGGCTATTGGACGGACATCCGCAATCGTGCCAATCCCGACAGCAGCAGCAGTTATGCCACCACCATTGCCGCCACCAATATAGCCCAAGAAATAAATAACGATTGGGCAGCATTTTCGGCAGGCGCACCACTCGCCGACCTCACGCTCTACAACATTCGCCGCGAACGCCGTATGGAACTCATGGCAGAGGGCTTGCGAATGATGGACATGAAACGTTGGAGAGCACTTGACCAATTGGTGGGCAATCCCTATCACATAGAGGGTTTCAAGTTGTGGGGACCCATGAAAAATTGGTACGCAAGTCTCAAACCCGGCGACAATGTATCGCCCAGCAGTGCAAGTGCCTACCTGCGCCCCTACGAAGCCAATCCCAACTCGGCTATTGCCCAACAGGGCGGCTACTTGTGGCGTATGGCGCACTACCTATCGCCCATTGCCGCCGAGCATTTTTTGGTCAGCAGCAGCGACGGCAGCACAGTAAGCACCTCGCCCATTTACCAAAACCCATATTGGAGCACAAGAGCCAACGAAACGGCAACAAAATAAATTAAATTTTAAATTTTAAATTAAAATAATATGAAATCAAAGATATTTTCTTTAGTAACCACGTTGCTATGCGTGTTGTGCGGCACAACTCGCGCTGCCAACAATCCGGCGGTGGAAGTGGACTACCGCATCCGTAATGCCAATACCGGCTTGTACCTCACCGCAGGAGGCAATGGGTATTTGACCGTCGAAAATTACGATGCAAGGGGCGATTATCAGATTTTCAAATTGCTGCAAGATGCCAGCAATGCAGACCGTTACAATTTGGAAATCAACAGCCAGTATTTAACCCACGATGCTGTGAATGCTTGGGACATTGTTTTGGGCACAAGTGTTGCCGACCCCTTGGCAGAATTGGTGTTGACCACCAACGACGCAGGGCAAACCCGCATTGCGGTAGTAGCCAATGCTGGCACCCAATGGATTGCGCCCGACAAGGCAGGCGACCCCGCCGGCACGCAGTGCTACGCCGACAAAACCCACGCAGACATCGAATGGGTGTTGGAGCCGGCAAAGTTCCGCATCAAAAATGTAGCCACCAATTTGTATATGACCAATCTCGATGGCGCTTTGAAAATTACGACAGCCACCGCAACCGGCGAAGGGCAAATTTTCAAAATAGACAAAGATGAGTCCGTTGCCGCGCATGTCAACATTTCGGTGGCAGGCAAATACTTGACGCAACACGCCAGCCAAGAGTGGACGGTAATTTTTGAAACCAACGCAGCCGACCCAAAAGCCGAATGGTTGATGACCGGCACCGCAGGAGCAACCAAGTTTCAGGCATTAGGATTTGACGGCGGCACAGAATTTTTAGCACCTCAGGCAGATGATGATCTTTCCACTATCTACATTAATACGAACACCGGCTCGCGCGACGAGTGGACTTTGGAACCCACCAGCGGCGGCGGAGTGGTCGAAATTGAGGCACTGCTGCCGCAAGACGGCTCAACAGGGGCTTTGCCTGATGACGCCATCACAGTCTCCTTCAACAAACCTATTGCCGCCAAAGGCGATTTGAGCACCATCACTATCACCAACATAGGCGATAATAGCCTCTTGGCGGGCGTGTTGGGCGTTATCGCGGGCAAGGTGCTCACCGTTACCCACACCGACCCATTGGTGCTCAAAGCCGCCTATCGGGTGGATATTCCGGCAGGCGTTATTTCGGGCTACGATGATGCTATTTCGTGGACATTCACCATGGCAAGCAACCCCAATGGTGTAGCCATTGCCGCGCTGTTGCCCGCCAAAGATGCCGTGGGCGTTTATCTCACCGCCGAAGTGGCTGTGCAGTTCCAAAAAAACATAGCCTACGCCGCAAACCTCACCGGCATTACTATCAAAGACGGCAGCGGCAATGCGGTAGGCGGCGTGTTGGGCACTGCATTGTACGGCAAACTTGCTATTGCACACGATGAATTAGCCGCCAACACTACCTATACGGTAATTGTTCCCGAAAACACGCTATACGACTATCCCGACGAAATTACGTGGTCGTTCACCACCGGCACCGGCGGAGGCAGCACAGGCGTTGCTCAAGCGGGAAGCATCGGTGCGAGTGTTTATCCCACTTTCACTTCCGGCAGCGTGAGCATTGCAGCCCCTGTGCCGGTATCCATCACGGTAATCACCACAGACGGACAAGCATTGGCAACCTATCCTGCCGCCTACAACACTACCCTCCATTTGGGCTACCCACAAGGCATTTACTTGGTTGTGTTGCAAAATGGCAAAAGCATTGAGGTGCATAAAGTAGTGGTAACAAAATAAAATTATGAATTGTAAATTATCAATCGTCAATTTATTTTGTGCCGCTCTTGCAGTGGTTGGCAGCACGAGTTGCATTCGTTGGAGCCATACTCCGGCGAATGCCGCTGCTATTCGCTCAGGCGAAATTTGGGCTGACCACCGCGGCGAGCACATCAATGCGCACGGCGGCGGTATGCTTTTTCACGAGGGCAAATACTATTGGTTTGGCGAGCACAAGGGCGAACGTTCAAGTGCTGCTTTTGTGGGAGTTACTTGCTATTCGTCCGAAAATTTAACCGCGTGGAAATACGAGAGCGTGGCACTCGCAGTAGTCAAAGACCCGCAAAGCGACATCGTGGAGGGCTGCGTTTTGGAGCGTCCCAAAGTAATTTTTAACGAAAAAACGCAGAAGTTTGTAATGTATTTTCACCTCGAACTCAAAGGCAAAGGATACGAGGCAGCCCGCGTGGGTATTGCCGTTGCCGATAGGGTTACGGGACCTTATACCTACCTGAAATCTTACCGTCCTTGTGCAGGTTTTTACCCTGTGAATATGACCGATGCGCAAAAAAATTCTATGCAAAAGCCGGAGGATTTTGAAAAGTGGTGGACACCGGGGTGGGTGCAAGCCGTAAGCGATGGGCTGTTTGTGCGCCGCGATTTTGCAGGCGGGCAAATGTCCCGCGATATGACCCTCTACGTGGACGACAACGGCAAGGCATACCACATCTACTCTTCGGAAGAAAACCTGACCCTGCATTTAGCCGAATTGTCGGACGATTATTTGAGCCACACCGGCAAATATATTCGCATTGCCCCCGGCGGACACAACGAGGCACCCGCCATTTTCAAAAAGGATGGCAAGTATTTTATGATAACTTCCGGATGCACAGGCTGGGAGCCTAATGCCGCCCGCCTATTCAGCGCCGACAGTCTTTTTGGCAGGTGGACACAGCACCCCAATCCTTGTGTAGGTGCGGATTCTGCTCTCACCTACCATTCGCAAAGCACCTACATTTTGCCCATTCACGGCATAAAAAATGCCTTCATTTTTATGGCAGACCGTTGGACACCCAAACACCCCATAGATGCCCGCTATGTATGGCTTCCCATTGATTTTGAAAGCGATTTGCCTGTCATCAAATGGGTGGACGAATGGGATTTGAATGTGTTTGACACGGGCGGGCAAACCCCGCCCCTACAAAACGATTATCACTTGGTGTGGGCAGACGAATTTGACACCGACGGCGCACCCAATCCCGAATTTTGGTCGTATGAAATCGGCTTCACACGCAACGAAGAATTGCAATGGTATCAAAGCGGCAACGCCAATATACACAAGGGCATTTTGACCATCGAAGGCAAAAAAGAAAATATCATCAATACAAATTATGACAAAACGAGCAAAGATTGGAAAAAAAGTCGTAAATTTGCAAGGTATTCATCTGCAAGCATAAAGACGGTGGGCAAAAAAGAATTTCTGTACGGTCGCGTTGAAGTGCGGGCAAAAATTCCTGTCGCCTCCGGTGCTTGGCCTGCGATATGGACGCTTGGTAATGCTATGCCTTGGCCCTCCTGCGGCGAAATTGACATCATGGAGTACTACCGCATTGGAGACGTGCCGCACATTTTGGCAAACGCGGCCTGGCAAGACCGGCGCAGAACGGTTTGGGATTCGGAAAAAATTCCATTTGCGCATTTTACCAACCGCGACCCGCAATGGACAGATAAATTTCACATCTGGCGTATGGATTGGGACGAGCAAGCCATTCGCTTGTATCTTGATGATGAATTGCTCAACGAAACGCTGCTGCGCAACACGCAAACCGATGCGCCCAATCCGTTTATGCAGCCGCACTACATTTTGTTGAACCTTGCCATAGGGCAAAACGGCGGCGTACCCGATGATGCGGCATTTCCATTGCTGTACGAGGTGGATTATGTGAGAGTGTATCAAAAATAATGAATAATAAAAATAAAAAATGAAAAATCCAAAATTCCAAAAAGTCCCGCAGGGACAAAACTTTATTAACCGTAGGTTTCAACCTACGGCTTTCATCGCAGCGGCTTTCATCGCAACGGTTCTCATCGCAGGGCTTGCATTCCTTAGCATAGGAACTGCACAGGCACAAACCCCCGATTGGGAAAACCCCGAAGTGTTTGCCATCAACAAAGAGGCAACGCGCGCTACGGCACTGCCGTATAGTAATGAACAGCAAGCGATTGCCAACGTTTATTCGGCATCGCCCTACTACCAATCGTTGGACGGTGTGTGGAAGTTCCATTGGACTCCCAAGCCCGCCGACAAGCCCGATGGTTTTTACCGTGAGGGCTACGATGTAAGCCAATGGGGCACTATCAAGGTGCCGGGCAATTGGGAATTGCAGGGTTATGGCACGCCCATTTATACAAATATCACCTATCCGCACTCCGCAAATCCGCCCTACATCGACCACAACGACAACCCTGTGGGCTGCTACCTGCGCGACTTTGACCTGCCTGCTGCGTGGAACGGTCGCCGCGTGTATCTGCATTTTGAAAGCGGATTGGCGGCAATGTACATTTGGGTGAATGGTCAAAAAGTGGGTTACAGTCAGGTAACCAAAAGCCCCACCGAATTTGACATTACGCAATATATCAAGCAAGGCAAAAACACTTTGGCAATAGAAGGTTATCGTTGGAGCGACGGCTCGTATCTCGAAGACCAAGATTTTTGGCGGCTGTCGGGATTTGATAGAAGCGTTTATCTGTACAGCACAGCGCAAGTTCGCATCGCCGATTTTTTTGCCAAAGGCGATTTGGATAATGCGTATAAAAACGGATTATTTTCGGTAGATGTAACCGTAGGGGCGTATGGCATACGCCCAAATGTACAGGTAGAAACCAAATTATTGGATGCCGCAGGCAAATCAATTTACACCGAAACCGTTGTAGGGGCGGGGTTTGCCCGCCCAAATGACGGGCAGACGGCAACCATCAATTTCACAAAAAAAATCGCATCGCCAAAATTGTGGAGCAACGAAACGCCGTATTTATACACATTATTATTGACCTTGAAAGACGACAAAGGTGCCACCATCGAAGTTACCTCGTGCAAAATTGGTTTTCGCAAAGTGGAAATCAAAAATGCGCAGTTATTGGTCAACGGAAAGCCCATATTGGTGCGGGGTGTGAACATTCACGAGCACCATCCCATCAACGGACACGTGCAGGACGAAGCCACTATGCGCCGTGATATTGCGCTGATGAAACAGCACAATATCAACGCCGTGCGCACAAGCCACTACCCCGAAAGCCCGCTCTGGTACAGACTTTGCGACGAGTATGGATTGTACCTTGTGGACGAAGCAAACCTCGAATCGCACGGTATGGGCTACGGCGACGATAGTCCTTCAAAACACAGCCAATGGTTTGCAGCACACACCGACCGCAATGTGCGCCTTGTGGAGCGCGACAAAAACCATCCGTCTGTCATCGTGTGGAGTATGGGCAACGAGTGCGGCAATGGGCAGGCATTTTACGACATTTACAAATGGATTAAACAACGCGACCCCTCGCGTCCTGTGCTGTTTGAACAAGCAGGCGAAAATGAAAATACCGACATCGTATCGCCAATGTATCCCGGCATTGAATATATGAAAAAATACGCCGCCCGCAAGGACGTTACCCGCCCCTTTATTATGTGCGAGTATGCTCACGCGATGGGCAACAGCAGCGGCAATTTTCAGGAGTACTTTGATATAATTGCCACTGCGCCGCAGATGCAGGGCGGTTTCATTTGGGATTGGGTTGACCAAGGATTGCGTGCCAAAGACGACAGCGGGCGCGAGTATTGGGCTTACGGCGGCGACATTGGCGGCTACAAATATACCCACGACCAAAATTTTTGCGCCAACGGTCTCATCACCCCCGACCGCAAGCCGCATCCGGGCTTGTATGAAGTAAAAAAAGTTTATCAAGATATTATTTTCACTGCCAAAGATTTGGACAAAGGCATTATTACTATCGAGAACCGCTTTTTGTACAACGATTTGCAAAATTACAACTTCAAATGGGAAGTGCTGAAAAACGGCGAAAAAATTGCCGATGGTAATTTGAACGTCGCGCAAGCCGCCGGCACGCTCAAAGATATAACCATTGCCCTGCCCCGCGTGGTGCTAACAAGGATAGCAGGCACAGAATACCATCTCAATATCTTTGCCTACACCAAGCAGGCAACAGAAATGATTCCCGCAGGACACGAGGTGGCACGCGAACAATTTGCATTATCTACCAACAATTATTTTGTTGAAAAATCTGCTGCAGGCACTGTTGAAATTGTAAAAGAAGATGATAGAGCGATTGTATTAAAAGCCGGCGAGGTAACCATTGCCTTTGAAAAACGCGGTGGTGCGCTTGTGAATTATTCACATAGCGGCAAACAATTATTGCGCAGCGGACCGCAACCCGATTTTTGGCGTGCCCCAACCGACAACGATTATGGCAACCGGATGCCCGAAATATCAAATGTTTGGAAACAGGCAGGGCGCAACAAAACGCTCAAAAATTTTGCTGTGAACAAAAACGAGGGCAAGGTAATAATATCAACGGAGTATCTGTTGAATGACGTAACTTCGTCCTACACAATCACCTACACCGTGCTGCCCAACGGCACTGTGCAAGTGCGTGCTGCGTGGCAAGCCGGTCGCGAGGGATTGCCCGAACTGCCCCGCTTTGGTATGCAACTGCAACTGCCCGCCAACTACGAATCGGTTGCCTACTACGGACGCGGACCTTGGGAAAACTACTCCGACCGCAACACCGCAAGTTTTGTGGGCATCTACAAAAGCACGGTTGCAGAGCAGGCTTTTGATTACATTCGCCCGCAAGAAAACGGCAACCACACCGATGTGCGCTGGCTCACCCTCACCAACAAAGATGGTGTTGGGCTACAAATCACAGGCACGCAACCGCTGAGCGTCAAAGCAGCCCACAATCCCGCCGAGGACTTGGACTTTGGAGTGTGGAAGAAAAACACGCACCCCAGCGACATCACCCCGCGCCCAGAAATCTACCTCAATGTGGATTTACTGCAACGCGGCGTGGGCGGCGACAACAGTTGGGGCGCACTGCCGCACAAGCCCTATCGCTTGTTGGAAAATAATTATGAGTATGGTTTTGAAATCAGTGTAGTGCAATAGCAGCAAAATAGCCAATGCGCTCTGTTGCTACAACAGAGTATGGGGCACAAAACATTTTGTACATTTTAAACACACAGAAAAAAACTATATTTTTGCCTGATTTTCAACGAGTTACGAATGATTTTTGCCGATTGGTAAAACAAAACAAAACGTTCAAAAAGTTAAATTTGCTTGGATTTTAGTTGCATTTTTTTGACTTACCCAATACAATAGTGGGTGAAAAGTTGAATATTGATTAAATACACCTTACATAATAGCCACAAAACCGAATAAAATAAGGCAAAAGCATACTACCTACACACATAAGACGATAGCAACAACATACCCTAAAACCTCCCCAAAAAGGCGGTTTTTTTGTGCCCAAAAAACAACCAAAAATAGCCTAAAAAATTCAATGGGGGATGTAATGGGGGAACAATGGGGGAACAAAATATGCTTTTTTGTAACGCTGAACACCCCCTTTATTACAATTTTTTGTGTTAAAAAATGGCATTTTAGTGTTAATACACACCCCTATAAGTGTTAATGATATTTTAACAGTATATTTGTAATTTATTGTAAATCAATATATTATAGTAGTTTTTGAAAAATGGCAAAAACAAAAACGTGCGCAAGCATTTTTTGGGGTTAATGAAGGCGTGTGTGAAGTGTACAAAACGTTGAATTGTAGCACATACAGTAGATTATGCATCTGCATAGGCATAATCTACTTTGTGCCGAGGTAAAATTTCCGTTTTTTTCGCATTTAGACGCTCTTGCAACTGCCCGATGGTGCGGTTAAGAGCGGTTATCTCTTCTTTTTGTTCTGCTATTATTTCTTTGTAAACATTGATTTCTGCATGTTCGGTGTTCGATGTAGTATTCTTCATTAGCATCGCGCTGGTTCCCGTCAGTAGCCATTCGTAATCTATTTGTGGAAATTGTTTAATTATTTTACTTGCCAAATCTGCACTAAATCCATTTCGTCCATTTGAAATATGACTAAAAACAACATTGTTTTTATATCCTAATTTAATAGACAAAGCATTCTTTGTTATTTTTAATTCAGAAAGTAGCATATCTAACCTTTCTTTAGCAGATAATATTTTCATAATTTTAAATATTAGTGTATGTTAGTATTTTTATTACCTTTGTATTATAATTTTAATTTTTGTTTATGTTAAGTATCATCATATCGTCTATTTCCATCATTATAAGTGTGATTTTTGTGATACATACAAATATCTCAATAAAAAAAATGGACAAAACTATAATAAGAATAGGATTAAAAATTTAATGCTATTTCTCTTTCATTATCATCGGCGTAGTCATCATTCCATATCAATTTTTATTAATCATTGCAATCAATGTACTTACCTGCTTGTTTAGTTGGTCTATTTGATTGGTAAGTTGCGCGTTTTGCGCAAGTAGTGCGTTGATTTGCTCTTCTTTTTTGGAATTGCGGTCATAACTTTGCTTAACTATACGTTCTATGTACTGCTCCCTATCTTTGAGAGTGTTAGCAAGCGTAGTGGCATCTATGCTGTGAACTGTTGAATTGCTACCAGCCACCACGTTACCTACATTATTACTACCCTTTACTTGCAATGTCTGTGCGGTTTGAGGAGTGGTAGCATCCCGCAACATCTCGCCTTTGCCCGTCATTAACCAACTTTGCTCAATATGAAAGTATTTTGCAAGTATGCTTGCGGTTTTCATATTTAACTTTTTTGTAGTTCCATTTATCAACCTACTCAATGTAGATTGTGAAACACCCGTACTTATTGATATTTCATAGGGTGTAGAACCTTTTTTTGCAATCACATAATTTATCCTTTCTTGTAGTGTCATTTCTTTTAAAGTGTTAAAAATGCAAGTAAAATGAAAAATATTTTGTAAAACGCTTGCAAATTACTTGCAAGTTGTTTATCTTTGTCGCCATAATTACAAATGTAAAGTGCCAAAGGTACAAAAAAAGTGAAAAATACAATAGTATGAATGCAAACAAAAAAATAATAATTCCGCCGCGGGGTTACCAGAATGAATTGGCGAAGTTGGCTGGATGCACTCGGCAAACTGTGATTATGGCATTGCGGCACAATGGTCGCGGAGTGATAGCGGAGCGGGTGAGGCAGTTGTATATGGCAAAGTATAGTAACAATGAATAATGCTTATTTTTTGTGAAAACGTGGTTGTAGCCGCAAAGATAAGCAAAATTCCCGTATCGACAATGTTATGAGCGTTGGACGGCGTCCGGAGCGAGACCGGAGCGGGAACAAAACAATTGATAATTGACAATGTACAATGGATAATAACATACCATACGAATACTACAATGATGTGCTGGGCGTGCAGGCGCGGTTCTTGTTTTATGGCGAACACGCTCACGATAGCAGCCTCAAATTGATTGGTGAAAGAGGTTTTCGAATGAAGATTGAGCGCAATAACATCTATCAAATAAGACGGGCCTCGTTAAATAATTCTGCGTTAGTCAAATATTCTTCGCTTCCCACCTCTTGGCAAGTTTTGTTGGTAAAAACATTTGGTAAACCTCAGGAACAAGTTCGGCATTCTATTTTTGAAAAAGAATACAAGCGTGATGGTTGTTATTTTGATTTGCTGTGTACTATTAAAAAGCCCAATGGTCAAGTGTTGAATGATGATGAGTTGAACGAATACACATTGAACGCGAGCGTGCTGGCAACGATGGAGCGAGTTTATGCCAAGCGCAAACAATACAAGCAATCGCTCAAACAACCTGTGGGCGACGGCACGCCGCAAGGTGCGTGGGAGGCAGTTTGCCGAGAGGCTAATATGTTTCGCAACAAAGTGAACCACACTTTGCCTAACAATTCCGTTGTGCTGCGCAAATTGCTCAAAAAATTCAAAAAAGAGGGTGTCAAAGGGATACTTTCGGGTCATATTGGCAATCAATATACCCGCAAGGTAACGCACGATGTAGAGATGTTTCTCAACAGTCTGTTTGCAGACTTTGAACACAAGCCCACCAAAGCGGAGATAGACAGGCAATATAACGGATTTTTGGACGGCTATATTGAGGTCATAAACAACGAAACAGGCGAGTTGTATAGTGCTTCCGATTTTCCCCATCTGAGCGTTAGCACCATTACCACTTATTTGAACAAATGGCGCAACAAAATAGGCACCTACGGCATCCGCAGCGGCAACAGGCAGATATTTATGGCGCAGTTTAAGCCCTACCACTCGCTGGAACAACCCAAATATGCAGGCAGCATCATTTCGGTGGACGACAGGCAGCCGGTATTCAACTATGCCCCAACGAAAAGATTGTGGTTTTACAATGCGATAGACTTGGGCAGCGAGGCATTTACGTGCTGGGTGCACGACACCACCAAAGAGGGTATGATATTGGACTTTTACCGTCAATTGGTGCGCAATTATGCCGAATGGGGCGTGAACTTGCCGGCAGAGATAGAGGCAGAGTTGAACCTCAACAGCAGTTTCAAAGATACATTTTTGGCAGAGGGCAATATGTTCCAATATGTGCATATAGAGCCTAATAATGCACGCGCCAAGCGCATAGAGCGTTACTATGGTGAGTTGCGCTATGGGTTAGAAAAGAAACGCGAAGGATGGCTTGCCCGCCCATCGGCGTTGAGCGAAAGCAACCAAGCGGGTCCAAAAAAAGCCCCGATAATCCCCTACAACGAAATAGTGGCGGGTTGCCTGCAAGATATTGAGACTTGGAATAACACCGAGCACAGCGTTATCAAGGGCAAAAGCCGTTGGGAGGTTTTTATGGCAATGCAAAACCCCAACCTTCGCCCTACCAATTACAGAGGCATCATTCCTTATTTGGGCTACGAAACCAAAACGAGTTGCCGTGCCGGCATTATCAAGTTGAACAACGGCGAATTTTTGTTGGGGACTTCGACAGGCTCAGCCACAGGCGTGATTGCATTGGGAGAGGAGTTGGTGCAATTGATGGATATTGTGGAGGGCAGGGAGTTGCACGTGAAGTGGCTCGACGGCAACAATGGCGAGATGTTGAAAGCCTACGTTTATGTGGGCGACACCTATGTTTGCGAGGCGGTGCAAAAGCCCACCTACGCCCGCGCACACGTAGAGCGCACGAGCATAGACGAAGTCAATTTTGAATTGATGAGCAAATATGTGAGCACCATTGAGGGCTACGGACGTAAACGCCGCAAAGCAATAGAGCGTGTAACGTTGATAGATAATACACCTAAGACTATTAGCACCACTTTTAAGATAACAAAAAGCCCCCTAAGCCCCGAAGTGGGAACTCCACCCGAAGCCTCTACCTATTTGCGACCTACAAAATATAAATCTGTGGAAGAAGATGAGGTTGAGATATTGGACACTGAGGGCGGTGAAGAGGATTTAATGCTTGTTGAAACGTCATTTAAACGGAGTTTTGGAGATAGATTTTAACCTTAAAAAACAATACTATGTTACAAGTTACTCGTGAGTTGAAAGAAAAAGTAGTTGCGGCGTTGATGTTGCAACGTGCTAATTATGATGGCAGCGACACAGGCTTTGCCAAGTTGCACGGCATCGGTCCGGCGGTGTACAACCGGCTGAAAGGCGGTGAGCGTGAAAAACTGATTGCCGAAGCCAAGTGGCTCAATTTGGGCAGAGAGTTGGGCGTTTCGCTCAACGAGCGCAAGTGGAATATGGCACGCACCGAGGTGTATAACATCATTGAGGAGGAGGTGCTGTTTTGCAAAGAGTATAGTAAGAGCCGCATTTTTGCTGACGACTGCGGTATTGGCAAGACGTACACCGCCAAGTACCTGAGCCGCACGGTGCAAAATTGCTTTTACCTTGATGCATCGCAGTATAAAACGAAAAACGACTTTATACGCGGGTTGGCAAAGGCAGTGGGCGTGGGAGACCGTGGGCGCATTAGCGATATGAAGGAAAATACAAAGTATTACCTGCAAACGCTGCCCAAACCGATTGTGGTGATTGACGAGGCAGGCGACCTCAACTATGCTGCCTTTTTGGAATTGAAGGAATTTTGGAACGCTACCGATGGTTGCTGCGGGTGGTACCTGATGGGCGCGGATGGTTTGCGTGAGAAGATGGAACGCGGCATTCGCAACAAAAAGGTAGGATTTGCCGAGATGTTTTCGCGCCACAGCGAGAAGTACTCGACGGCAGTTCCATTTGAGCGCAACGAAAAAATTGCCTTCTACAAAAAGTTGATTACCGAAGTGCTGACGGTGAATATGACCGACAAAACGAAGTTATCAACTATCGTAAATCGTTGCCTCACGGCAGACGAAACCGGGCACATTGGTGGACTAAGGCGTGCCGAAAGTTTGTTAATCCTTAATTCGTAAGTGCGATGCGTAGCCTCACTACACGTAATCTGTTGGACAAAAAGCCGGGCGAGACAGTTCGGTTGAGTGATGAGTTGGCGGCGTGCATCGGGGAGGCAGAACGTAAAGGGTGTTGGTTGATTTATGGATATGAAAAGAACGGCAAAACCACTTTTGCGCTGATGTTGTCAAAAACGATAGCCCAATACGAGCGGGTAGCGTACATCAGCGCAGAGGAGGGAACCGACAAGAGTTTCAAAGATGCGTGCCTGCGGGCAGGCATTACGGCGGACGACAATATACTGTGGGACGAGTACCTGAGTGTAGATGACTTGGTAAAGAAGTTTCAACGTCCGCGCACGCCCAACATCATAGTGGTGGACAACCTTACCATCTACGCCGATGAGTTGAAACCTACGGAGGTAAAAAAGCGAATAATGGATGCTTTGCCACAAAAGTTGTTGATTTTTTTAGGGCACGAGGAGCGCAAAAGTCCTTACCCCGCCACAGCGCGAATGGCGAGCAAATATGCAAAAGTGATATTTCATGTGGTAGGATTGAAAGCAATAGTAACGAGCCGATTTGGGAATGGCGGGGAGTTGGTGATAGATGAAGAAAATAGTGAGTTGTTTTATGGGCAATGAATAATGAATAATTAATAATGAAAACTATGAAAACAACGATTGAACAGGCAAGCATTGATTATGCAGCAAATTACTCTTGTGGGATTCCAAATTATGAAGGAGATGACTATAATGCAGGTTGCATAAATGGTGCTGTGAATGGATTTGCAGACGGCGCACGCTGGGCACAACAGTGGATTTCGGTTAAAGACGAACTTCCAAA